>JADIMG010000111.1 GCA_017694875.1 Candidatus Gallipaludibacter merdavium | reverse complement strand
AGCAACATGGCTGAACTTTACTGGTTTGCCGCATTGGTCAACGGCACTTTGGACACCGTTCCCCAAGAGACGGAAGCGGATGCCGTCCTTACAGCCGATATTGTAATCAATGAAAATGTGCTCACGGCAGAGGGAGAGCTTGTGGAAGAGACGGACGGTTTAATGGCATGGACATCCATGGGAAGCGAATCAGCACCGTTCAACGGAACGTTCGACGGACAGGGACATACCATTAGCGGTTTGTACATCAACCAACCGAAAGCTGATGAGCAGGGACTGTTCGGTTACGTTGGTTCTAGTGGCAACGTAAGCTGGATAGAAGTGACCGGTAGCTATATACATGGACAGGATGGTGTCGGTGGTATAACAGGAATTAATAATGGTCTCCTTACTGCCTGTTCCTATTCAGGTACCGTTATTGGCTATGATTATCCCATAGGTGGTGTAGCTGGAGAAAATAATGGTACGGTGAGCTGTTGCTATGCTACGGGCAAGGTGCATGCTACCGGCTCTGACCCGTACGTAGGCGGAGTGGTTGGTGACAATTACGGTACCATTTCCTCCTGTTACAGCACGGCATTACTTTCTACCGATAACTCCGGTTCCATAGGAGGAGTTGCTTCATACAATGATGGTGGACCCATCACCGACAGCTATTATTCGCAGGGCAGTGCGGACAAGGGAGTGGATGAAAATGGGGGAACGGTTGAAAATGTGGAATCGCGCACTGCGGAACAGTTTGCCAGTGGTGAGGTAACATGGTTGTTGCAACATGCAATAACTGATGATACGCAGATATGGGGTCAGAGCCTGCCTGCCGATACCTTGCCGATGCTTCTGTCCGAACATAAAGTATATGCAGCATTGTTCATTCATGAAACTACAAGCTTGCAGATGATGGCTAAATATGGCAACCTGAATGCACAAATACCATTATCTACAGCAGAGGAGTTGGGAGCCAATGGCGAAGTGTCATTCACAGATACACTCGGCAATCCGCTTACGGAAACCATAACACTTCTGTCCGATACGGTGATTCTTGTCAATTGCAGATTGTATTCGATTACAGTAAGCAATAACATCCTTAATGGAGACATATCCGTACCATACGATTCTTACAATGTCGGAGCGGAAGTGACGGTAGAGGCTATTCCTTACTCTGGTTACGAACCGCTTTGCCTCTATGTACAGACTTACGATGGGCAGGAATACGAGTATGAGGATTTCAGCTTTACCATGCCGGCGGCCGATGTTGTTCTGTCTGCCGATTTTATCCCTTATCTGTATGGTGCGACATACACAATCAGTGAAGATGACAACGCTTACAATGTCATGCTGACATGGGATTATGATGCATCAGATTGTCATACGTTAATCTATAGAGATGGCAATCTTCTGCATACAACCGAAGTTAATGAAACTTCATGGCAAGAGCAGATTTCCGAAGATGGTGTTTATAACTATACCCTTTATGTGGAGAATGCACAGGGTGTACGCAGCCGTGGAACCTTGTTGACGGTATATGCATATCCAAGCACCCCAATGGGAACAAGCGGGACACAGAGTATTGATTTAGGCGATGTTCCCGAATTATTTACCGATGATGGTGGTCGGAATGGGAATTATTCCAATGATGTGGATGTTACTACGGAAATTACAGCCCAGGAAGATTGCCGCATTTACCTGACTGGTAATTATGTTTTAGAGCAAGGATATGATTACTTGCAGATCTATGACAGTGACAATAGCCGTTTGAGAGAATGTAATGGCATGGGAACGATAGAACCGGCATTGTTTTCTTCAGGTAATACGCTCTCTGTTCGGTTTACATCGGATGGAAGTGAAACTTACGAAGGCTTTGAATTGTATGTGGAAACAGTCTATCCAATTACCATTGCCGAAGTAGAGAATGGAACAGTAGAGTCTGACACGGCATGGGCGAGAGCTGGTGGAATTGTTACACTGACACCGCTTCCGAACGAACAATACACTTATGTGGAAGGTTCACTCAAGGTGCTCAAGGCTGATGACCCGACAGTAGAAGTACCAGTAAATGCAGACGGCAGCTTCACCATGCCGGCATTCAAGATTACCGTAACCGCTACTTTTGAAAGTTCAACAGCCTTGTCTGTAGCCGAGACAGCCTCATGGAACGTGTTCGGCACCGACGGTATGTTGCATATCACGGGTACGGAAGCCGAGGCCGAAGTTTACGATGTACGCGGCGTATTACTTTACCGTGGCATGGACCGCAATCTTTACATGCCTACTGGTGTTTATATTGTTCGCGCTGAAGGGCAAGTGCAGAAAGCGATAGTGAAATAAAGGCATAACCTTTTTCTATTAGACAAACCCTCTTTGCAGGAACGAGTTTTCTGCAAGGAGGGTCGTTTTTTTCTCTCCTTCTTCGTTTTCCGTCATTTCGTACTCGATGTGGAATCTTGTAGGAGGCTTATGAAATAGAAAAGCGTAGGAATAGATACAACCCGTTGCATTTTACAAGAAAAATCGTAACTTTGCATCTTAACAAATATGCATCAGTACATGCCAAAACAGACAATCGACTTTATTACCATGGGCTGCTCCAAAAATCTGGTAGATACGGAGCGACTCATGCGGCAAATGCAGGAGGTAGGCTATCATGTCACGCACGATGCTCCCAACCCCAAAGGAAGCATTGCCGTTATTAATACCTGCGGCTTCATTGGCGATGCCAAGGAAGAGAGCATCAACACCATTTTGCAGTTTGCCGAACGCAAACAGGAAGGTAAACTCAAAAAACTTTATGTGATGGGATGTCTCTCCGAACGCTATATGAATGACTTGATGGGTGAACTGCCCGAAGTCGATAAGTTTTACGGCAAATTCAATTATATGGACCTGCTGGCTGACTTGAAAAAGGATTTCCATCCAGAGTTGGCCCATGAGCGAATCATTACAACGCCCAAGCATTATGCCTACGTAAAAATATCAGAGGGATGCAATCGTACATGTTCTTATTGTGCCATACCCATTATTACCGGCAAGCACCAAAGCCGAAGCATGGAAGATATTGTGGAGGAGGTGACATGGCTTACCAAGCAGGGGGTAAAGGAATTCCAAGTAATAGCACAAGACCTTTCGTTTTATGGAGTGGACCTCTACAAGCAAATGATGTTACCGGAGTTGGTCAATCGTTTGGCTGACATAAAAGGTGTGGAGTGGCTGCGGTTACATTATGCCTATCCGGCCAAATTCCCTTATGACTTGTTGAAAGTGATGCGCGAAAGAGACAACGTGTGCAAATATCTTGACATTGCTCTCCAACACATATCCGACAATATGCTGAAACTGATGCGTCGTAATATCAACGCTCAGCAGACTTATGAATTGATGCACACCATCAGAGAAGAAGTGCCGGGCATACACTTGCGTACAACGCTTTTGCTCGGTCATCCGGGTGAAACGGAAGACGATGTGCAGCAATTGGAGGAGTTTGTACGGAATATTCGTTTTGAACGTCTTGGCGCTTTTGCCTATTCTGATGAAGATGGTACATATGCCAACTTACACTATACGGATGACATCCCTCAGGAGGAAAAAGAAGCACGGGTGGAACGCATCATGAACATTCAGGAAGGCATATCGGCGGAAATCAATGCGGCAAAGGTGGGCAAGAAAATGCGCATCATTATTGACCGCGAGGAACCGGATTATTACATAGGAAGAACAGAGTTTGACTCACCCGATGTGGACGGAGAAGTGTTGGTTAAAAAAGACCGGCCACTCACTATTGGAGAATTTTATCAGGCAGAAATTACAGGGGCAGAAGATTTCGACCTCTATGCTAACATTATTTCATAAACGGATGAACCACAAGGAATTGATACAGAATATGGCTGACGAACTCCAGATGCCGGCCAAGGAATTGAATCAGCACATGGCGGTAGCTACAGAATTGATGCTGGAACACTTGACGAATGGAGAGGATATTTCCATTCCAGGATTTGGTACATTGGAGGTAAGAAAGAAAAACGAACGCCTTATTGTACACCCGGTGAGCAGAACAAGAACACTTGTTCCACCCAAATTAGTACTCTGTTTCAAACAAAGTCCTGCAACAAAAGAGAAATTTAAAGATATTAAATTATGAGTGAAGAGAGGATTAAGATAAGTGAACTGGTGGAGGAACTGGCTGTACGCTCAGGCTTGGACAAAAATCGGGCGGAACGCTTGCTGAAATCGCTCTTTGCCCAAATTGAACAAGGACTCAAGAGAGATGGTGCAGTGAAAATCAATAAGTTCGGTACATTTAAGCTGCAACCCATCGAAGCCAGGAAGAGTGTAGATGTGACAACCAGTAAGGAAATCATGCTTGAACCTTACAACAAGGTGATATTTACACCCGACAGTGAGGTGAAACAGCGTGTCAATGAACCGTTTGCTTTTCTCGAACCTGTGGTAATGGAAAATAACGATAATGCAGAAACAACCGATAGTGAACCCGAATTGGATACTTCACCTACCGAGGAGGCTATGGGGCAAAATCTGCAGAAATTGGATGAACAAGCCGACGAAATCAAAGCATTGCTTTCCGATATAAATGGGGATAATTGGTTTATGGGTGGTGTTACGGAAACGGTGGACGTGGAAGAGGATATGGAGGAGGATGAGTTGGACAACTTGGAGGAAACAGTGGAAGACAATGAGGTGGAATCTGCGGAATGGGAAATTTCTGTCAATGATATAGTTGATTCAAGGCAAGAGGAACAAACGCAAGGTGAGGAAGCACAAAACGGAAAATTACCCGAAGTAGTGAAGGAAGAACCATTGGCTTCGATGGAGACACAAGAAAGCGAAAGGGATAGTGAACCAGTTGCGGAAAACAAAGAATCAGCAATTCAAAGGACGACGACACAAGAGAAAATAAAGGAAGGACCTATAGAACAGGAAACGCCTGAAAAGCAAACGACAGTAACAGCTGTTTCTGGAGAATTGAAGCAGGAACATGACAAGGAGGAAGATAATACACTTATAGCAGGGGAGCAGGAAGCAACCCCTTATGCGGAAAAGACAGAGGTAAAGCCATTGCAACCGGAACCGCAAAAAGATGAGCCAAGAGAACCCGAAAAGTCCAGTGCTACAGCGGTTGTTCCGCCAGTGGAACCTCCAGTAGGGTCAACATCGACAAAAAAGGCAAAGAAGCAATCTGGTATTAAGTTGTGGCAAGTTGGAGCTATCATTGCAGTGACTTTCTGCTTGATATTGGTAGGTGTCTATTTCTATATGGTATATAGAGTGGAAACCTGGGCAAATGGTAAATTGGAACAAGCACGTCCGGAAACGGAGTGGATAGAATCATTGGAGGAGGAATCCGCGACAAAGCAGGAAAGTACAGCTTCTACAGAATCATCCAAACCAACAGCGGTGGAAGAGCCAAGACAGCAGTCGAATAAACAGACAGCAACCGAAACTTTGTCCGTGTTTGAGCAACCGCGTAATTACGATAAGTTGATAACCACTGAACAATTGACAGAAGGAAGCCGTTTGGCATGGCTCGCGAAAAAATACTACGGTGATGCACGTTTCTGGGTGTATATTTATGAAGCCAATATGGATCATATACCCGATCCGAACAATATAACGATTGGTACTGCCATTAAGGTACCGGAATTGCCCAAAGAGCTTATTGACGCAAGCAATCCTGCATGCATTGATTATGCAAAACAATTGCATGAACGGTTTATCAAATAGGGAATTATCATTTTATATTAACCATCTAATACAAGCAAACATGAAACTAACCACAGCGGAAGAAGCCGTAAAACTGATCAAGTCCAACGACCACGTGTTCCTTCAAGGTAGCGTATCAACACCTGAAACTTTGGTGGATGCCTTGGTGGCACGAGCCGATGAATTGAGAAATGTAACCATTTACAATACCTTTGCTATAGGTAGGAGGGATGCTCCCTATTGTGCGCCCGAATTATGTGAATCGTTCCATACTGTCAGCTTCTTCGTAGCAAACAATGTGCGGAAGGCAGTCAATACTGGATATGCTGACTGCATCCCTGCCTTTTTGGGAGAAATACCTGGACTTATCAGAAGAGGAATTGTAACCATTGATGCAGTTATCTTGAATGTATCGGAACCTGATGAAGACGGTTATTGCTCGTTCGGAACATCGTCAGATATTGCCACTTCAGCTACAGAATGTGCCAAGGTCGTTATTGCACAAATCAACAAAAGTATGCCTTATACATATGGTGATTCACGCATCCATGTGAGCAAAATAGATGCTTGCATTAAGGTTGATGAGCCGCTGGTGACATTGCCCATCGCCCAACCGAATGAGGTGGAAGACCGTATAGGCAACTACATTGCGGAACTTATTCCAGATGGTGCGACTCTTCAGATTGGAGTAGGGGGAATACCCAATGCTGTCTTGTCGCGTCTTACTAACCACAAACATCTTGGTTTGCATACGGAAGCCTTGACCGATGGCGTAGTACCTTTATTGGAAAGCGGAGTGATTGATAACTCACAAAAGAAAATTCTACCTCACAAGACAGTGGCGTCATTGGCTTTAGGTTCACAACGTCTCTACGACTGGATGCACTACAATCCCAAACTCTTGATGCGTGATGTGGCATGGACCAACGACCCCTTCATCATTCGTCAGAACCCGAAAGTGATGGCAGTCAATTCAGCACTCGAAGTGGATATTACGGGCCAAGTCTGTGCGGATTCCATAGGTACACGTATTTTCTCTGGTGTAGGTGGACAGCATGATTTTATGTATGGTGGTGCTTTGTCGGAGGGAGGCAAGATATTCATTGCTCTTCCTAGTCAAACCAAAGGAATATCAAAGATAGTCAATACGCTCACTCCTGGAGCTGGTGTAGTGACTACACGCTTCCAAACGCAATACGTAGTGACGGAATATGGTGTGGCCTGTCTCTTGGGCAAGACATTGGCAGAACGTGCCAAAGAGATGATTAAGATTGCCCATCCAGATGCGCGTGAAGCCTTGGAAAAGGCTGCATACGAACGTTATGGACATGAATTCTCACGAATCTATTAGTCTGTTTTCTAGGATAAGAACATAAAAGATGCGCCGGATTATCTGGCGCATCTTTTATAATATGCCATGAGTTAACGGTGTAAGTTCTACTGCATCTGTCTAAAACGTCATTTAGGTTTAGACGCGGAATCCATAAGGTTATATGACTCTATTAACTCCCAGTGAGGATAGGGATATAATAACAAAAACTCGGCCTCTACGTTGAGACCGAGTTTTATATGTGGTGAATGAAGTGGATTTATATTTTCCACTCCGTATGTTTTTTGATTTTATTGAGCTGCTTGAACAGGTGCAGAAGTAGCATTAAGCACTGGTTTATAACCTGTTTTCTTGGTAACAAAAGCAACAACCTCGCAGTTGTCCAGATTCCATTCGCTGTTCAATTCTACAGTATAGGTTTTTTGGTATAGTTTATTTTCTGGAGTTACAGCATCACCCAATGTAGCTGACATAAATACGCGTGGAACATGGTTATGTTCATAGCTTGGGTTTTTGTAAGGTGATGGCAGAGTGAAATCCGTTTGTTCTGCAATCAGTTTATTTTCTTGAATGTATGTCGTGATACGAATATCCTGTTGCTCTTTTACTGCTCCATATACAGCAACTGTAAGTTGATTATTGTTTAATGCAGTTTTGATATGTACAGTAGCTTCACCTTCCTTTTCTAATTCGGCCTTGAATGTCGTTGCTGGAGCAGCAAAACCCGTTGGGGTGTGAATCAACAAAGTTTGGTCCATTGTTCCACCGGTTTGTGTTTTGTAAGCAAATGTGGTAGTTTCACGGTTTAGCATCATGGCTGGAGCACCGTTTACACCGAAGGTTGCTACTAAACTTTCGCTATTGCTGATAGTGAAATCGTCTGCAGCGTAACCAGCATGGTGAGCTGTCCAAATAACTCTGTCTTCAATTCCAGCAATACCTTCTTTAATAATAGAAGCTCCTGTTGGGCAATAACCACAACCTTGTCCCGTAAATTGTTCCAGCATCAATGTACGTTCATAGTTTTCTGTTGCAGGATCTAATTTTGGAATTTCAATACCTCCTTGTGGTTCGTTCTTGGGTTCGCAAGCTGTAAACAAGAATGCTGCTGCAGCCAATAAACTTAAAAATGTCTTTTTCATTTTCGTTTGTGTTTGTTGAATAGTTAGTAATTTCTTCGATAGTAGGATGAAGTATATTGAATACTTCTACTTGCAAAGATACATGATTTTTCGAAATAACCTCATTTGTCGCATTTTTTTGATATTAATATCCGTTAAATCCAATTCGGTCATTGGATTTGGAAGATGTTATCGGAATATTTTCGAGCAGGTTTGCATGCTCTTCGAGGGAGTATAGCGGGCTATATGACCGAAAAGAGGAAGCAAAAATGCAGGAAAGAAACGATAATCATCCCAAAAGTGCCGCCTCACTCGGATGAATGTAATCCCTACGGTCTAATGACCGATTTGGGTTAAATGCGCAGATATTGAACTTTTATTAAAAAAGTGCGTGTCAAAGCGAACAAATAACTTCTATTCGTCTTGACACGCATAAATATCTGATAATCAGAGATGATTATTTCTTGCAGCAGCAAGTAGGTTTAATCTGTTTGAAGAAGTCATTTCCTTTGTTGTCAACCAAGATGAATGCAGGGAAATCTTCCACTCTGATTTTCCAAATGGCTTCCATGCCCAATTCCGGGTATTCTACGCACTCAATGCTCTTGATGTTGTTTTGGGCAAGAATGGCAGCAGGGCCACCAATAGAGCCAAGATAGAAACCTCCGTGCTTTTGGCAAGCGTCAGTAACTTGTTGGCTTCTGTTACCTTTTGCCAACATAATCATGCTGCCGCCATGGCTTTGGAACAAATCAACGTAAGAGTCCATACGGCCGGCTGTTGTTGGTCCCATAGAACCGCAAGGCATACCCTTAGGGGTTTTGGCCGGTCCTGCATAATAAATTGGATGGTCTTTGATGTATTGTGGCAGGTCTTCACCTTTGTCAATGCGTTCTTTCAGTTTGGCATGTGCAATGTCACGGCCTACGATGATGGTGCCGTTTAGACTCAAGCGAGTTGCCACAGGATATTTGTCCAACTCTTTGAGAATTTCTGACATAGGTTGGTCCAGATTGATTTTTACGGCATTACCTTCACCTGCCTGACGCAGTTCTTCAGGAATCAATGAACCTGGATTGTCATCCAGTTTTTCAATCCAAATACCGTCTTTGTTGATTTTACATTTGATGTTTCTGTCGGCAGAGCAACTAACTCCTAATCCTACTGGACAGCTGGCACCATGGCGAGGCAAACGGATAATACGCACATCATGTGCAAAGTATTTACCGCCGAATTGTGCACCCAAACCGATACGGTGTGCTTCTTCCAATACTTGTTTTTCCAATTCAACATCACGGAATGCACGTCCGTATTCATTGCCTGTAGTTGGCAATTCATCGTAATAATGTGTAGAAGCCAGCTTAACAGTCAATAGGTTTTTCTCGGCTGATGTACCACCAATAACAAAGGCAATGTGATAAGGTGGACATGCTGCGGTACCTAATGTTTTCATCTTTTCTACCAGGAATGGCACCAATGTACCAGGGTTCAATATGGCTTTTGTTTCTTGATAGAGGTAGGTCTTATTGGCAGAACCGCCACCTTTGGTCACACAAAGGAATTTGTATTCCATCCCTTCTGTGGCTTCCAAATCGATTTGTGCAGGGAGGTTGCATCCGGTATTCACCTCTTCATACATGGTGAGCGGCGCATTTTGTGAATAGCGGAGGTTTTCTTCTGTATAAGTTTTATATACACCTAAAGAAAGGGCTTCTTCGTCACAATAGCCGGTCCATACCTGTTGGCCTTTTTCACCATGGATAATAGCCGTTCCTGTGTCTTGGCAGAAAGGAAGCTGACCTTTGGCGGCTACTTCTGCATTTCTCAAAAAGGTGAGTGCTACGTATTTGTCATTGTCACTGGCCTCTGGGTCAGAGAGTATTTTAGCCACTTGCATATTGTGTTCACGGCGAAGCATGAATGATACGTCGCGGAAGGCGGCATTGGCCATTTTTGTAAGCCCTTCCTTTTCTATTTTCAGGATAGGAGTTCCTTCAAATTCGCTGACAGATACGTGGTCTTTGGTGAGCAGATAGTACTCTGTCTTATCTTCTCCCAATGGGAAAGGATGTTGATAGTGAAATTCTTTTGTTGCCATATTCTTTATGTGTTAATGAATTTTTGCTTGTATGCTTGCAAATGTACATAAGATTCTTTGCATGAACAAAATTGTTCAGTATTTTTGGATATAAAAAATCCCCCAGGAAATGGTGCCTGGAGGATTTCTGTATGTGAATCTTATTAATATTGGTTGAGCATGTTATTGACTTCCTTGTTGACCATGGCTGCAAATTCTTCAATACTCATGGTTCCTTTGTCGCCTTCACCTTGTTTGCGGACGGAAACCTGACCATTTTCAGCTTCTTTTTCACCAACAACCAGCATATAAGGAATACGTTTCAATTCGTTGTCACGTATTTTGCGTCCGATTTTCTCATTTCGGTCATCAACGATGGCCCTCACATCATTGTCATTGAGAATTTTTTCTACTTTACGGGCATAATCGTTGAATTTTTCACTGATTGGCAAAACAACTGCCTGGTCAGGTGTCAGCCATAATGGGAAGCGTCCGGCTGTGTGCTCGATAAGTACGGCCACAAAACGTTCCATAGAACCAAACGGAGCACGGTGAATCATTACCGGACGGTGCTTTTGGTTGTCTTCGCCGGTGTACTCCAATTGGAAGCGTTCAGGCAAGTTGTAGTCTACCTGTATGGTACCCAATTGCCAGCGTCTGCCGATGGCATCCTTGACCATAAAGTCTAGTTTGGGACCATAGAAAGCAGCTTCGCCCAATACTACACGTGCTTTAAGCCCTTTTTCTTCACATGCCTCAATGATAGCACGTTCCGCTTTGTCCCAATTTTCATCTGAACCGATGTATTTTTCTTTGTTATTGGGGTCGCGAAGAGATATCTGGGCTTCAAAATTCTTGAAGTCGAGTGCATTGAAAATAATGAAAATGATATCCATCACTTTCAGAAACTCTTCTTTCAGCTGGTCAGGACGGCAAAACAGGTGAGCATCGTCCTGTGTGAAACTTCTTACACGTGTAAGTCCATGCAGCTCGCCGCTTTGCTCGTAACGGTAAACCGTACCAAATTCTGCAAAACGGAGGGGTAGGTCTTTATACGAACGTGGCTTGAATTTGTATATTTCGCAGTGATGCGGACAGTTCATGGGTTTCAGCAAATATTCTTCCCCTTCTTCCGGTGTGTGGATGGGTTGGAAGGAATCCTTGCCATATTTAGCATAGTGTCCGGATGTTACATACAGCTGTTTGTTGCCGATATGTGGAGTGATGACTTGTTCGTATCCGAAACGTTTTTGGATGCGTTTGAGGAAGTCTTCCAGACGCAGACGGAGCTGTGTACCACGAGGTAACCACAATGGCAATCCCTTGCCTACTGTATCAGAGAAAGCAAACAACTCAAGCTCTTTGCCGATCTTTCTGTGGTCACGTTTTTTGGCTTCTTCCATCAATGCCAGGTATTCGTCGAGCATTTTCTTTTTAGGGAAGGTAATACCATAAATACGTGTAAGCATTTTGCGTTTTTCATCACCTCTCCAATAAGCACCAGCCACGCTTAACAGTTTGATGGCTTTTATGTGCTCTGTGCTGGGCAAGTGAGGACCGCGGCACAAATCGGTAAATGCTCCTTGTGTATATGTAGTGATGGTTCCGTCGGCCAATTCGGAAATAAGTTCGGTTTTATAAACTTCTCCTCTTTTTTCAAATTGGTTGAGCGCATCTGCTTTACTGATTTCTGTACGCACCAAATGCTCTTTCCGCGCAACCAATTCGGCCATCTTAGCTTCGATAGCAGCCAAATCGCTTTCTTTTATAAGTGTGTCGCCAGGGTCAACATCATAATAAAATCCGTTTTCAATGGCTGGACCGATACCGAATTTAATGCCAGGATAAAGTTCTTGCAAAGCTTCCGCCATGAGGTGGGCAGAGGTGTGCCAAAAGGTATGCTTGCCTTCTTCATCATCAAATTTATGGAGCTTGATGGTTGCATCCTCTTCAATTGGACGCATCAGATCTCTCACTTGACCGTTGACGCTGATAGCAAGCACTTCTTGTGCTAGCCGAGGGCTGATGGATTCAGCGATTTGCATGCCCGTGGTTCCCTTTTCATACTCACGGACGTTCCCGTCAGGGAATGTAATCTTAATTGTGTTCATTTTGTTTTTACCTTACAAATGGTTTTTTATCTCTAAATTAATTGTTTATGGTCTTTATGTAACGTTGGCCTATACATGGGGCACGTATTTATTTAAGCCCACTTGAATCATTGGATTACAAAAATACATCTTAATGATTGATTGGGGTTTAAAAAACGGCGCAAAGATAACCCTAAATATGGAAATACACAAAATCTGTTGGGAAGGATATGTGTGAATATGAATTTTGTTATCCTCAGAAAGCCGTCGAATGATTTACAATGTCTTTTGCCGAAGGAGATTCGGCACCTCTACTTAATGTCTTATAAAAAACAAGTGGGTGAAAGCATGAAGCCCGTTTTTTTCACTATCTTTGTCCGCTAAAATTACGATTGAAAGAACCTAGGTGCAAATCCGTAAAAATATAATTAAGGTCCATGAGATAATTCTAAGAAGCATACTGCTATGTTTCTCGGTTTTTTCTGTAAGCATGGTTGCCGCTCAGCAGCCACTGGCGGATACTGCATCTGTTAGTACACAAAACACTGATACATTGGCCGTTTTGACGGATTCAGTTGCAGCGCCTGCTCTTTCTGATACGCTTACGGAAAAGTCTGAAAAGAAGCCCCTGCTGGATGCTCCGGTGGTTTATTCTGCCAAAGACTCTATCGTACTATGGGGAAATGGAACAGCTTTCCTGCATGGGGAAGGTGACGTGACTTATCAGGAAATGAACCTGAAATCGGCCTATATACGTGTGAAAATGGACAGTAGCCTGATTTATGCGCGGGGCGTAACTGATACTTTGGGGGAAGTGACCGGTACACCGGTTTTTTCTGACAAGGGAACAGAATATGAATCGAAAGAAATGACCTATAACCTGAAAACCAAAAAGGGTTTTATTAGGCAGGTGGTTACCCAGCAGGGAGAAGGCTATATTGTCAGTGAACGGACAAAAAAGGGGGCCGACGATTCTTTTTGCATGGCCGATGGTAAATATACTACTTGTGATGACCATGAACATCCTCACTTTTATCTGAACTTGACCAAAGCAAAGGTGGAACCGGGAAAATATGTCGCAACAGGTCCTGCTTACCTTGTATTGGCAGATGTCCCTTTGCCATTGGCAATCCCATTTGGATTCTTTCCTTTTACCAGTAAATATTCCTCGGGTATCATCATGCCTAGTTATGGCGATGATGCCAGCCGTGGCTTCTATTTGAGTAATGGGGGATATTATTTTGCCATCAACGATTATTTTGATTTGGAGTTGACAGGCGACATTTATACAAAAGGTACATGGGCGGTGAATTTGCGTTCCAATTATGTGAAACGCTACAAGTTCAGGGGAAACCTGAACATATCCTATCGTAACGATGTTACCAGTGAAAAGGACTTGCCCGATTACAGTAAGGCAACCAATATGAGTATTCAGTGGTCTCACTCGCAGGATGCAAAAGCCAACCCTTATAGTACTTTTTCTGCCAGTGTCAATTTTTCCACCAGTGGATATAACCGGAATAACATTGACAGCTATTATAATGGAGCATTAAATTCTGAAAATACGAAATCATCCAGTGTGAGCTTCTCCCAGCGTTTCCCAGATAGCCCTTGGAGCATCTCAGGAAGTGTGTCAGTGGCACAACGCACCAAGGATTCTACAATCAACTTGTCTTTACCAACACTGAGTATCAACATGAGCCGTATCTATCCGTTCAAACGTAAGAATCCGGTAGGGAAAGAGCGTTGGTACGAGAAAATCTCCTTGCAATACACAGGTGCAATCAATAATAGTATTGACACGAAGGAAAGTCTGTTGTTCAAATCTTCTTTTGTGAATGATTGGCGTAATGGTGTAAAGCATACTATTCCTATTTCCGCTACTTTTACATTGTTTAAATATATCAATGTTACACCAAGTATCAACTATACTTCCCGTTTTTATTTCAAGCGTATAGACCAATCTTGGAATGAGCAGACAAATGAAGTGCAAAAAGATACGACAAACGGCTTCTATTATGTGCAGGATTTTAGTTTGGGCGTATCAGCATCTACTAAATTGTATGGATTTTATATTCCAATCCGAAAAATTTTCGGGGATAAGATAGACCGCATACGGCATGTGATTACACCAACGGTCGGCCTTAGTTGGCGTCCTGATTTTGGAACGCCTTTCTGGGGCTATTATGGAACGTATGACCGTCCGATTAACCCGAACGATCCGAACGACCTAAGGCGTAAAACAGTTACCTATTCTCGTTACGAAGGGTCGCTTTATGGTACGGCTCCTTCAGGGAAGTCAGGAATGGTGAATTTGTCGTTGGCGAATAATTTGGAGATGAAAATCAGGAATGATAAGGATACGACAGGTAAAGAACCGTTTAAGGTGATAAGTCTGATTGATAATTTCTCTGTAAGCACAGGCTACAATATGGCGGCCGATTCCATGAGATGGTCAGTCTTCAATGCCAACTTGCGTATGAAATTATGGAAAGGCTATACCTTGAGTCTGAGTGGACAATTTGACCCGTATCAATATGGCTTGAATGAATTCGGTTCTCCTGTTAGGATAAATAAATGGAGGAAATTCCCTAAATTCATGGGTACGAGTACGACGGTTTCTTACACTTTGAGTAATGCGACATTTAAGAAATGGTTTGGTGGGGGAGATGATTCTTCTACTGCTACAGATGAACAATTGCAGGATGGACAGGCTGACCAAGGCAGTGATTTTCAAGAAAACAATAGTTCACAGAAAAAAAAGAAAGGGGTAGAAATGGGTGAAGATGGCTATCAAAAAGTGGAAATTCCCTGGAGCCTTTCCATCAACTATACGGTTTCATATGGGCAAAGCGGTGTATTTAATAAAGAGAAAATGGATTATGACATGAAATTCACGCACAACCTGAACCTGTCGGGTAATATCAGTCTGGGGAAAGGGTGGCGAATCAGTGCGACAACCTCTTATGATTTTGCGGCAAAGCAATTCACATATACAAACTTTACTGTAAACAGAGATTTGCACTGCTGGAGCATGAGTGGTAGTTTTGTCCCGTTTGGATTGTATAAATCCTACACTTTCAAGATAGGTGTAAACGCAAGTATGTTGGCCGACTTGAAATACGAAAAGCAAAGTGATTATGGCCGACCGACAACTACATGGTGGTAAAATGATTTTTGAAACATAGTATTAACGAATAATTTAAACTGGAATTTTATGATTGAACACGGAAAAATGGTAAAGGTTGCCTATGACCTTTACGTAGATGGAGAGAAAGAAGGCGAACAGGAGTTGATGGAGCGTGCCACAGCAGAGGCCCCATTGGCTTTTTGCTATGGCGTAGAGCCGATGTTGCCTATGTTTGAAGCCCATTTGGCTGGCTTAAATGCTGGTGATACATTCGATTTCACCATCCCATGCAAGGAAGCCTACGGTGAGTATGATGACGAAAGCGTGCTGGAACTGGAACGAAAGATTTTCGAGATAGACGGGAAATTTGATGACAAACACATAGCTGCTGGAAATATTGTACCATTGATGGATACGGAAGGCAACCGTTTTAATGCGCAGGTCGTTTCTGTCAATGATACGCATGTAACTGTTGACTTGAACCATCCGCTGGCAGGCGAAAATCTGCATTTTATTGGAAAAGTGTTGGAAGAACGGGCAGCTACAGAAGAGGAATTGGATGCATTGAAACATCATTCCCACTGTGGTTGTGGCGATTGTGGCAGCCATCAAGGTGGTTGCGGCGGATGCAATTGCTCGGGATGCGATTGTGATTAACGGCTAATATAAAAAGTATGAATAGTATTGGGCAATGCTTTCGGTTTACGTCTTTCGGCGAATCGCATGGAACGGCTATCGGAGGTGTAATTGATGGATGTCCGGCGGGAATGCTTCTCGATAGGGAACTGATTTCATCAGAGCTTCGGAGAAGACGTCCAGGACAATCTTCGTTGACCACACAACGGAAGGAAGCTGATGAGGTGGAATTTCTTTCAGGAATATTTGAAGGAAAAACTACAGGTACGCCTATTGCTTTTATTATCAGAAATCAAAATCAGCATTCTGCAGATTATGAACATCTGCGGAGTGTTTTTCGTCCTTCACATGCCGATTTTACTTATGAAATGAAATATGGCATACGCGATTACAGGGGGGGAGGTCGGAGCTCTGCACGTGAAACAGCTGCACGGGTGGTGGCAGGCGCTATTGCAAAACAGTTCCTGCATACCAAAGGTATTGAAGTCATTGCCTATACGTCGCAGATAGGCGAGATTGAATTGGAGCAGGATTTTGTTTTGACTGATGCTGGTTTTATTGAACAAAATCCAGTGAGATGTCCGGATGAGAACAAAGCCCGCCAAATGATGGAGCTGATAGAAAATGTGCAGCGTGAAGGAGACTCAATTGGAGGTACAATTACATGCGTGATGAAAGGGGTTCCGGTTGGACTGGGTGAGCCGATTTTTGGCAAATTACAAGCTATGTTGGCTTATGCCATGTTTAGTATCAATGCGGTGAAAGGTTTTGAATATGGTAGCGGTTTCCGTTTTTTGCAGGCGAAAGGTTCAGAACTGAATGACCCATTTTGTAACGAACAGGGGCGAATTACTACCAAAACGAATTATTCAGGAGGTATTCAGGGCGGAATCAGCAATGGCCGCGAAATTTATTGTCGGCTTGCTATCAAACCGACAGCAACTATATTTAAAGAACAGCAAACGGTCGATAAGGATGGTCATGAAATCCTTCTGAAGGCCCATGGACGTCATGACCCTTGCATATTGCCGAGAGCTGTTCCTGTGGTAGAAGCTATGGCGGCCATGACACTGATGGACGCTTATTTGATGAGTGGAAAATAATATTACGGATTACAGAGAAAAACATGAGATTTATATGTGTCATATTGCTTTGCTTAACTTTTCAGACCCTTTATTCTAATGCTCAGGTTTATCGTATTGAGCTGGAAAATGACAGCGCAAATTATCGGTACACGTATTGGTATAATGAAAACGGTCAGAAGACAATGGAGGTCAAGCAACGTTATGTTGGGACTGCATTGGAAAATGTTTCTCAAAAAGAATGGTCATATACAGCTGGATTGTGTGTAAGCGAGACACAGCGGGAATGGGCAAACGGCGGTTGGATGCTTAAAGACCGTTTTGACTATGTATATAATGGGAATGAACTGTTGGAAACTGCCACTCATGTATCGTTTGACGAAAATCAGAACGAACAGTATCAAACGAAGCATGGAATAGTCTATACAGCAGATGAGCAGATTGATAGAGAAGAACAATACGCTTGGATGCAAGATTCTTGGGTCTTGCAATCAACGGTTGACTACACTTATGACCAGCAGAAGTGTATTTCAAAAGTTATCAGCCAGCTAGGCAGCCCTTTATATAAAATAGATTACAGTTATAATGAAGCGAATAAACCCTATAGGCAGGTGGTGCAGCAATATGTAGATGGCGAATGGCTCAACGAAGAACGTTACTCTACATATTACAATGTGGATGGTGAACATATAGATTTGTTGAGAAAGGAATTGTGGCAAAAGCAGGATTCCGGATTTGCTTGGGTCAATTCTGAACAGACCACATATACCTACTCACCTGACTATCTGTTGCTTTCTGAAATATATCAGAACTGGGAAACTTCCTTTTGGGGCTGGGGGGTTGCCTATCATTATACTTATGAAAATGGCAAGATGAAATCCAAAACATATTCTGTATCACTATATAATGATTGGAGAAATATGTTTAGTGTACAATATGATTATATTGATTCACAGGAATTTCTATTACAGGCTGATGCCGCATATGAATATTGGGGTGGTCAGGAGGGTATGCCATATACGACATTTATTCCGTTTGCTGTAAATGGAGTGGATATTTCTGACGTGCAATATGCCAATTATCTTGAAATAACGGGTGATAGGTTAAGCACGATTGTTCCCAATATGAATTCAGAATATAACACCCGCGTATATCCCAATCCGTCAGACGGAATCTTCTATCTGGAAGGAGATGAAATAGCGGCATGGATATTGTACAGCCTCAATGGGCAAAAAATAACCTCTTCTGTACAGGCAGGAACGCTTTCCATGATTGATTTGTCATCTCTTGCCAACGGAATATACCTTCTGGAAGTTTACAATAACGAAACCATTGAAATACACAAAATAATTAAACATTAAACTGGTACACAATGAACAAACTAAAACATCTACTACTTATGTCAGTTCTTTCAACTGCTATGATTTCCCAGGCTGGAAATCCTTTTTTCTCAAAATTCAATACGCCTCATGAAACATATCCTTTCGATGAAATCAAGGTAGAGCATTATGTGCCTGCTTTTGAGGAAGGTATGAAAAGACACAATGCGGAAATAGAGGCAATCATCAATAACCCGGAACCGGCAACATTTGAGAATACAATTGTTGCATTGGACAATTCCGGTGAGATGCTAAATGTGGTGGCAGGTGCATTCTACAATATGATTAATGCAGAAACCACTGATGAATTGGATGCCATTGCACAGGAAATGGCACCTAAATTGAGTATGCACAGCAATGATATACTCTTGAATCAGCAACTTTTCGAAAGGGTAAAGGCTGTCTATACACAAAAAGACAAATTGAAACTGAACAAGGAGCAACAGATGCTTCTGCAAAAGACTTATGACAGCTTTGCTGATAACGGCGCAAATTTGTCGGATGAAGACAAGGAAAAATACAGCAAGCTAAGCACTGAATTGAGCGCGTTGACTCTCCAGTTTGGACAAAATGTGCTCCGTGCTACCAATAGTTGGTCTATGTTGTTGAAGGATGAACAACTGTTGGCAGGTCTTCCGGAAGACACGAAAAAAATGTTGGCTGACAATGCAGAAAAGAAAGGTGAAAAAGGTTGGTTGCTCGATTTGAAGCCTACTTGCTACGTACCTGTACTGAAATATGCAGATAACAGAGATATCCGTCGTGAAATTTGGACTGCCTATAATACTTTAGCTGGTTCTGGTGAATTTAGCAACAGGCAGATTGCGGTGGATATTGCCAATACACGTCTGGCGATTGCACAATTGTTGGGACATGATTGTTATGCCGATTATGTTTTGGCCAACAAGATGGCTGAAAACAAAGGAAATGTTTATAACTTGCTTGACCAGTTGCGCGAAGCCTATATGCCTGTAGCACAACAGGAATACAAAGCTGTACAGGAATATGCCAATGAACATGGCTTCTATGCTACTATTCAACCGTGGGATTGGAGCTATTATTCCGAAAAACTCAAAAACGAGAAATTTGCCATTAATGATGAAATGTTACGCCCTTATTTTGAATTGGAAAATGTTAAGAAGGGTGTCTTTGGATTAGCAACACAACTTTATGGCATCAAGTTTAAGAAAAACCCCAAAATTCAAGTGTACCATCCGGAGGTGGAAGCCTATGAGGTAACTGACAAGAATGGGAAATTCCTGGCAGTTCTTTATACCGACTTTCATCCACGTGACGGAAAGCGTGCCGGTGCATGGATGAATGACTTTAAAGGACAATGGATGGAAGGGAAGAAAGATAGCCGTCCACATACTACCATTGTCATGAACTTTACAAGACCGACGGTAGACAAACCAGCTTTGTTGACCTATGACGAACTTACTACTTTCTTGCATGAGTTCGGACACTCATTGCATGGTATGTTGACAAAGTGTACTTATAAAGGGGTTTCCGGAACGAATGTTTATCATGACTTTGTAGAGCTTCCTTCACAGATTATGGAGAACTGGGCAAGTGAAAAGGCTTTCCTGGATGAGTTTGCTGTTCATTATCAGACTGGAGAAAAAATCCCTGCTGAATTGATTCAGAAAATCAAGGATTCAGAAAACTTCAATGCCGGATATGCTTGCGTGCGTCAGTTGAGTTTCGGCTATTTGGATATGGCTTGGCATACTATAACCACTCCGTTTGAAGGCAATATGGTGGCATTTGAAAAAGAAGCCATGAAGTCAACTGATGTGTTGCCGGTACAATGCAATACTGCCATGTCAACAAGCTTTAGTCATATATTTGCAGGCGGCTATGCTGCTGGATATTATGGATATAAATGGGCGGAAGTATTGGATGCAGATGCATTTTCAGTATTTCAGGCCAATGGTATCTTTGACAAGAAGACAGCGGAAAGTTTCCGCAAAAATATTTTGGAAAAAGGAGGAACAGAACATCCAATGGAACTCTACAAACGCTTCCGTGGCCAGGAACCGACCATTGATGCTTTGTTGAAACGCAATGGAATTGTGAAGTAATACATTGTTTATAACTTACAAGTAGAAATAAAAATGAAGGGGTGTGGTTGTTACCATGCTCCTTCATCTTTATGTATGATAGATAAATTGTTTATCTCTGTTTTTTAAGTGTACAGCAAAAAACGTATCCTCATCACAAAACGCATGTCTGCATCACAGTCGAAAGGTGACATCGCAGATTTTATTTTCCTGTGATAATTCTTTTGATGTCATTCAGTTTGTTGAGTGCTTCAATGGGGGTAAGGTTGTTGACATCCAAATTCTTTATCTCATCACGGATTTGTTCCAATACCGGGTCGTCCAGTTGGAAGAAACTCAATTGCATGCCTTCTCTTTGTTCTCCCACATTTACCAACGGTTTGTTAATGTTGCCTTTCTGACTGCCGTTCTCCAATTGTTTTAATATCTGTTCGGCACGTTTGATAATACTCAAAGGCATACCTGCCATTTTGGCAACGTGAATACCGAAGCTGTGTTCACTGCCTCCTCTAACCAGTTTGCGTAGGAAAATGACCTTGTTGTTGATTTCCTTTACGGAAACATTGTAGTTTCTGATGCGGCTGAACGATTGTTCCATTTCGTTCAATTCATGATAGTGGGTGGCAAACAGGGTCTTGGCGTGTCCTCGGTGTTCATGAATGTATTCTACAATGGACCATGCTATGGATATGCCGTCATACGTACTGGTACCACGCCCTAATTCATCAAACAGCACCAAACTGCGTTCTGAAAGGTTGTTCAAAATGCTGGCTGCTTCGTTCATCTCTACCATAAAGGTGGATTCTCCCACGGAAATGTTGTCGCTGGCTCCTACACGGGTAAACACTTTGTCCACAATGCCAATACGTGCACTGTCAGCAGGAACAAAACAACCCATCTGGGCCAATAGCACTATTAAGGCTGTCTGGCGGAGCAATGCTGATTTACCAGCCATGTTCGGACCGGTTATCATTATGATTTGCTGACTGTTGCTGTCTAGATACACATCATTGGCAATATAGGGCTCACCAATAGGCAATTGCTTTTCAATAACAGGATGCCGTCCTTGCTTGATGTCCAAAACGAGCGAGTCGTCTACTATTGGACACACGTATTTGTTTTCTTGCGAAACTTGTGCAAAAGAAAGCAGGCAATCTATTTGTGCCAGTATGGAGGCATTGGTTTGTATGGCAGAAACATAATTGTTCAGTGCCATTACCAAATCATTGTATATACGTAGCTCAATGGAGGAAATCTTGTCTTCTGCCCCTAATATCTTTTCCTCATATTCTTTCAGCTCCTGAGTAATGTAACGCTCTGCATTTACAAGTGTCTGTTTGCGTATCCATTCTTCCGGCACTTTGTCTTTGTAGGTGTTTCTTACTTCTATATAATAGCCGAATACATTGTTGAAACCGATTTTCAGACTGTTGATGCCGGTTGCTTCAATTTCCCTTTGCTGTACGTGGAGCAGGTAGTCTTTGCTCGAAGTGGACAATGACCTCAGCTCGTCCAGCTCAGCATCAACGCCCGAACGTATAATTCCGTTCTTGTTGATAAGCGATGGAGGATTGTCGTTCACTTCCTTGGCTATCTTGTCGCGTATCATGCCGCAGGGATTGAGCTGTTCACCCATATTACGCAGGTACTCATTATTGCTCTCGTTGCATAATTGTTTGATGGGTTCGATGGCCTCCAGCGCATAGCGTAGTTGAACCACTTCGCGCGGGTTGATTCTGTTGACGGCCACTTTGGAAATCAAACGTTCCAAGTCGCCTACCATGCTCAGCAGACGTGTGGCTTCCGAACGTGCCTGTTGGTGTTCCATGAAAAAGCCGACAACGCTTTGGCGGTCTTGTATCGGTTTTACATTCTTGAGTGGAAAGGCAACCCAACGGCGCAACATACGGCCTCCCATGGGACTGATGGTCTTGTCTATGATGTCAACCAGTGTTTTGGCTCCTTCATTGTTGCTGCCATATAGTTCCAGGTTGCGTACAGTAAAGCGGTCAAGCCATACATAACGGTCTTCTTCAATGCGTGACAGGCAGGAAATATGTTTGGTCTGAAGGTGTTGTGTCATGTCCAGATAATGGAGGATAGCACCAGCAGCTATTACACCGTTTGGATATTTTTCCATGCCAAAACCTTTCAGATTCTGGGTTTCAAACTGTTTGAGCAGTCGGTCGTTGGCAGCATCGGCAGTAAACATCCAGTCTTCCAGTTCATAGGTGAAATACTTGTTGCCAAATGCTTCTTCAAACTGCTTTTTCCGATTGCGCTCATAGAGTACTTCTTTGGGGGAGAAGTTGTTCAATAGCTTGTCTATATAGTCATTGTTGCCCTCAGTGGCCATGAATTCACCGGTAGAGATGTCCAAAAAGGCAATACCTGTATTGTTCTTGCTGAAATGAACGCAGGCAACAAAATTGTTTTCTTTGTTGACAAGCAATGTATCAGAATAGGAAACGCCTGGGGTCACCAATTCTGTTACACCGCGTTTCACCAGTTTCTTGGTCAGTTTGGGGTCTTCCAATTGGTCACAAATGGCAACACGTAATCCGGCACGTACAAGTTTCGGGAGATAAGTATCTAAGGCATGATGCGGAAAGCCGGCCATTTCTGTATCGCTCGCTCCGCCATTGGAACGGCGTGTCAAAGTAATTCCCAATATTTCTGATGCAAGAACGGCGTCCTTGCAATAGGTTTCGTAAAAGTCTCCACAACGAAACAACAACACAGCATCAGGATACTGACGCTTGAAATCGTTAAATTGTTTCATCATGGGTGTTTCTGCTGATTTAGCCATCTCTTTTCTACTTTCTATTCTTTTCTTTGGATGCCTGGTATGCTTTGATAAATGCATTGACCATATTGCTCCAGCTGTATTTCTTCTTTTCTTCTTTCAAATGTTCCGCAAAAGTCTTTGCTTTGTTGTTTTGATAAAAATCAATCAAGGCATCTGCTATGCTTTTGCTGTTTACCTCGGTTACATAACCGACTTTACCTTGTGGTACGATTTCGGTCAACCCACCCACATTGGTTACTAACATGGGTTTCTCAAAATGGTAGGCAATTTGTGTTACACCACTTTGGGTGGCTGATTTATAAGGTTGCACTACAATATCGGCCGCATTAAAATAGTATTTCACTTCTTCGTCAGCCACAAATTCGCTTTTCCATACAATTCGTCCGTTCAGCCCCAACTGTTTCTCCAATTCCATGTATTTGTCGCGGTTATTGTAAAACTCACCGGTAACCATCAGATAGATGTCTTTTTCCTTGAAACGTGGGTCTGCAAATGCCTCCATTAGCAAATCCAGCCCCTTGTAGTCTCGGATGAAACCGAAAAATAGCATATAATGTTTCGAAGGGTCTAGTCCCAAATGTTTCATGGACTCTTCACGGCTGACACTGGTGCCAAAATTATCGTAAAGAGGGTGGGGAGCAAATTCCTTGGGTTTGTTTTCCCTGTCAAATAGTTCGATATCTTTCAATACGCTTTTGGACATGGCAACAAATCCATCCACAGAATGGGTCAGATATGAAGCAAACAATTTATCACCCAATTGTCGCTCATGAGGCATAAAGTTATGAATGGCTGCCATTACTTTGGTGGTCTTGTTGCGGCGGATAATCCGGCTGATAGTACCCAAGCAAGGTGCCATAAACGGATGCCAAAACATGATAATGACCATATCAGCTTTTCTTTTGGCTATCTTTCTGCCCACTTGTATCCAATTGAATGGATTGCACGAATGTACACTGCGTTGTATGCGCAAGTCTTGGGGTGCTGGTGCATCAGTATATTGTGTCGTACCGGGGAATAGGAAAGAAGGATATTGAAGAGTAAATGTTTCAATTTCCACATCATGCCCCTGCGCCTGAAACTCATGTGCCAGACGCTCGGAGAATGCAGCTATACCTCCTCTATAGGGATGTGCTGGTCCGATAAAAATGATTTTCATACTATATGCTTTTATCTTATGCAAAGATAGTGCAAGGTGGACGAAGAGGCAAATGTAAAACAAGTCTTGCAATTTGACTTTGCTGAGCCGCTAGCTATCTTATTTAATGTTAGTGCAAAAGAGTGGATAAAGAGAAATAATCTCATTTCATTCTTCATTAAGATGTATGTTCTGTAATTTGTTGTTTATCTTAAGTGGAAGAATATAGTCTCTTGTTCTATCTATCAAATATACCTAATAAATGCTATCCCAAATTGTTTTATTATGTCTCTTTTACAATGGGAATTTTTTGTAAATCGTTGTGTTTTTGTGTTTTAACTTGTTATCTCGTAAAAAGGATTTGTATGCAAAATTCATTATTATTAGGTATTGACGGGCTTTGTGGTGGAAGGTATTTTTGCATCGTAAAAAACAATTAAACAATCATGAGAAGATTTTATACATTCTTTTTGAGTTGTGCACTGAGTGCATCTGTTTCCTTGGCACAGGAAATATCAAGGCAGGAATACGAGCAATTGGCTAAACGTATCGAACAGTTGGAAAAAACATGTTTGCCTAAGGACAATAGTAAAGCAGATAGTATTTGTGTTTCAAGCGCAGATGAGCATAAAGCTGCTGTTGGATTTGAAAGATTCCGTTTTGGAGGATATGGTGAATTGCTGGGGCAATATTTTGATTATGGGCCAAATCGTTATGGTGGCTCTGGAACTGGCTCGCCAGCCGATAATAGAGCTGTACTTTCTATGCCAAGATTTATTCTTGCTTTTGATTATAAATTTTCTCCATCATGGATCTTAGGTGCAGAAATTGAATTCGAGCATGGTGGTACAGGAGCCGGTATTGAAGCGGAGTATGGTGAAGGAGTGGAATATGAATATGAGTTTGAAAAAGGTGGAGAAGTAGCTCTGGAACAATTTCATTTGACCAAAATATTCAATAAGGCAATTGCCATCAGGGCTGGACATATGATTGTGCCGGTAGGGATTACCAATGCACATCACGAACCGATTAACTTTTTTGGAACTACAAGACCGGAAGGAGAAAGCACTATTTTGCCTTGTACCTGGCATGAAACAGGTTTGGCTATATTGGGACAAATCAAATGGTTTTCTTATGAAGCTATGATTGTAAGTGGATTGGATCCTTATGGATTCAGTTCAGAAAATTGGATACAAGCGGGAAGACAGACAAAATTTGAACTGATTCAGTTTACGAATCCGGCTTTTGCGGCAAGAATGGAATTTGATTTGTTTAAAAATTCAACCCGTTTAGGATTGTCAGGATATTATACACCGTCTACGGCTAAAAATGCAACAAATCCAAGTACTACCCAAAACTTTAAAGGCTCGGTGGGAATCATTTCAGCTGATTTAATGTATAGGGCACATGGACTCACCGGCCGTGCTAATTTTTTATGGGGACATGTTGGTGATGCTGTTGAAATAAACAAGTTACGACCCAATAAATATACAGGTTATCCTAATACTCCTATATCTTCTACTGCTATGACTGGATTTGTTGAACTAGGGTATAATGTAGGACGCTTTGCTCGGAAACCATTCCATTTGACACCATTTGCACGATATGAATATTGTAACTCCATGCAGACGCCATTGACCGGAGCCGTAGCTGCAGACAAACGCAATCATGTGCAACTGATTACGGCTGGTATCAATTATTTTGCACTGCCCAACCTGGTGATTAAGGCTGATTATTCTCATAGAATAATTGGAAATGGTGCTTTCAGAAGTGAAAATACTGTGGCATTGGGTATTGCATACATAGGATGGTTTATCAGAAAATAATTCATAATCAATTTCATATTCATAATTAATTTAATTTCTAACAACAATGAGAAGTAATTCAATTTTGGCCATTTGTGCTATGGCGCTCATGTTTGTGTCATGTGAGAAAAATCCAACTGGACCTACAGGACAGGACGGAAAAATTCAGTGTAGTACTGACAACTATCTGAATTATGTAAGGGTGGTATCAGAAGTTTTGGCTAATGATGCTTTATGTGTCTATGCCTTGTGGGAAGGTACCGACAATATGTCGGCAGATGATAAAGTGGCCGCAGAAAATGCTGAATTCCCCGAGTTAACTGCTGCCGGTTATGGTGCTAGATTCCGTAATCCAAATGCCAATGACCAATCTTATCCCAACCAACAAGCATGTTTGTTTGCCATGATTGACGGCTGTACGGATATTGCTACAGAAGTGGCTGATGCTAAGATTGGTGAACCGTATAATAATGGTGATGTTTATGGAGTGGAATCATGGTATAGCTTTAATTCTTTTACTGACTATGATGACAATATCATCAGTATTGAAAATGTATTTATGGGCGGACCGGAAGAGACACGTCAACCAGCCAACAGTTTATATGCTTACTTGACAGCTAAAGGTGGTGAAGCACAAACGGCAGCGGAAGCGGTAAAAACAGCTATAGCATATTCACATGAGACTTTGGATGCTGCAGCAGCTACAGGATGTTTCCGTGATTTGGTATTGAATAAAAAGAATGGAAAATCGTCAGCGGAAGTGGAAGATGCCATGGAAGCTATTGGACAATTGGCTGAGAAATTGGATAATCTGAAACAATATATACCTGCTGATGAAACCAACGCGCAAGATATTATCGATAATTTTGTTACTGTAACGGTTATTCCTACTTATAAAAGTTTGAAAGAAGAGGCTGCACTGTTGTCTCAGAAAGTGGCAAACTATTCAGAAGAACCTACACAAGATAATTTGAATGCGGCATGCGAACAATGGAAAAAAACGCGTATTCCTTGGGAAAAAAGTGAAGCTTTCTTGTTTGGACCGGTTGCCAATCAACAGATTGACCCACACCTTGACTCTTGGCCGCTCAGCCAAATCAATATTAAAGCTATTTTGACCAGTAACCTGGATTGGGCAAACGAAGACGGTAGCTCAATGGGGGCCAATACGCTTGGATTCCATACCTTGGAATATCTGCTCTTTTCTAATGGAGAACCAAGAAGCATTTCCGATTTTATAAGTGGAGATACGGTTACTTTGGAATAATTTGTATGAATAATAGATTCTTTTTCGGTAAAAATGCAATGTACGGCAAGTCTGTTCAAAAGGCTTGCTGTATTGCGCTTGTTTCTATTTCGCTGATTTCGTGTCAGGAAACTGATGTGCCTGAAAATCAGATTATCAATACACTAACAGGAAAGGTCGCTACTTATGAAGAACTTTCTGCTGGTACAGCTACTATTTTCAGTACATCAAAATTTGCATACGATACAGAAGCCCCTTGGGTGAAAGATAATCTGTATAGTCGGTTCCTGGAAGGAGATTTGCTCTATGACGATAGAAGGGTTCCCGATATGAATGATTTCAACATGGGAGGACTTGGACCTGTGTATGCAGGATTCTCTTGTGGTAGTTGCCATAACAATGCCGGTGCTACGGCTTCGACACTTTGGAGTGAAGGAGGAAGTGGAAGCAATGGTTTTTCTTCTTGTCTAATCTATATTACTCGAAAAGATGGTGGCTACATGAGAAATTATGGACGTGTCCTACACGATCAAACGGCTATCTATGGGGTAAAACCAGAAGGAAAGTTGAAAGTTACTTATACTTATGAAAAAGGCTATTTTCCTGATGGTGAAGAATATGAATTGGCAACACCTCATTACACGATTACAGAATGGTATGCAGACTCGCTCAAACCGGAAGATTTGGTTATCTCGGTCAGAACTCCTTTAAGACATGTTGGGATGGGACAGATGATGGCACTTGACCATTTACAATTGGAACGTTTGGCTGCACAAAGCAATTATCCGGAATATGGAATTAGTGGTCGATTGAATTATATATCTGAAAGGGGTGTAATGGGAATTGGTGTTTCTGGGCGAAAAGCACAACATCAGGATTTGACTGTAGAACTGGGCTTTTCTTCAGATTTGGGAGTAACCAATGATAGGTATCCTGAGGAAGTTTGTCAAGGACAGGAACAATACAATCAGTTGTATACTCATAATCAACATGGTATACAAATCAGTACAGAAGACATGGAAGCGGTTGATTTGTATATGCATTGCTTGGGAGTTCCAGCCAGAAGAAATGTGGATGACCCGGAAGTTAAAAGAGGTGAGGAGGCTTTTTATGCAGCCAAATGTCACCTTTGCCATACGCCGACTCTTCATACACGTACATCTCGTGTGACATTGTTGAATGGAACCGATCTTCCATGGCTTAGCGGACAGATAATTCATCCATATAGTGACTATCTGTTGCATGATATGGGACCAGAGCTTAATGATGCTTATGTTTCTGGTTTGGCGGCAGGCTATGAATGGAGAACAACACCTCTTTGGGGAATCGGACTGCTAGATGCTGTCAATGGACATACTCAGATGATGCACGATGGTAGAGCACGCAATTTTATTGAGGCCATTATGTGGCATGGAGGAGAAGGAGCTGTATCAAGGGAAATATTTAGAAAAATGGAGAAGAAAGATAGGGATGCGTTAGTCAAATTCCTACAAAGTTTATAGAAAATAAAAACACACCAACAACCAATGAAAACAAAATTTTTTATGGCCTTAATGGCCTTGATTATGACAGCAGAATCAAAAGCCCAAATTTCATATACCAACAATGGTGACGATAAATATATGGAAAGTGGTGTCGTACCAATGGTGGGTAAAAAGGGTTTGAATATTAAGACTGAAAAAGGGGAATTTCTGTTGAAACCTTATGTGCTGATACAAACATCAGCCAATTTTAATTACTATGATGATGAAGATTTGAATCTGGCAGAGCAAGACCGTGTTATGAACAGTGGGATTGCGATTCCTAATGCCTTGATAGGTTTTACAGGAAAAGCTTTTGGGAAACTTACATTTAATATCTCACTCAATGCGGCAAAATCGGGAGGAGCATTGTTGCAACAGGCGTGGTTTGATGTAAATGTGCATGATGCTTTCAGAATTAGGGCTGGTAAATTCAAAACACCATTCCAACATGCTTATCTGACTACTTTGGGACAGACTCTTTTTCCAACTCTGCCTTTTTCGCTAACGACACCGGTTCGAACTAATTTGAGCCTTGATGCTGTGCAACCAAGCATATATACTGGATTTGATTTGGGGGTACAATTGCATGGGTTAGTACAGAATCGTTTTATGTATCAGGTTGGTGTATTTAATGGAACTGGAATAGCTACAAATGCAGCGACAAAAGGAACCAGTGATGACTATAAAGGATTGCCTAGCCTGTTATATGCAGCCCGTTTGGCTTACATGCCTTTTGGCGATATGCCGGCACATCAGGGTGACCCTTCTTCCCTTAATGATAATAAATTGATGATAGCATTGTCTGGCAACTATAATGTAGAAGGGAATAGTGAGAGTAGTAATGATGCAAGAGGAGGAGTGGAAATCGCATGGATTTACAATCGGCTCTATCTTGCAGCAGAAGCCTATATGCTAAATATGGACTGGACTTCACGAATGCAACGTTCAGGTTCTTTTACCTCATGGGGTGCATATGCACAAGCTGGCTATTTTGTTACGGATAAACTTCAGTTGGCTGCCCGCTATGATTTCTTCGATAGAAACGGAATTGAAAAGGCCGGTTTTCTGAATATGCCTGCTGTGGGAGTCAATTACTTTTTTGTCAATTACAATCTCAAATTGCAGGCGATGTACCAGTATATCGGCAGATGGGGGCATGATTCACAACTGGAGAGAGATAATGATGACATGGGGATGCCATTCCATAGTGCAACCATACAATTGCAATATTCATTCTAAAACTTGTTTTCAATGAAACGACTTATATTTTTATTGGCTACATGCATTGTTTTTTGTACATGTGATAGTGGTGACATTTATCCTCCAGATGATTCGGCCGGTACATATTCCGTAAAAGTGGAATTGCTGCTTCAGTCGGTAAATACTATTCCTACTACAAGAGAACGCAAATTGCTGGTGGCGGCTTTTGATAATACGAGTGAGATGCCGGTACGTTCACAACGTATAAGTACGGCACAAGAGAGTCAAACCCTCACTGTTACGCTTGATAAAGTGCCGGATACAGCTACCAAAATACGCTTGATATTGACCGATCAAGGGGCAAATACTATATTCACATTTGCAGAAGCAGATGTCTCTGATGGTTATGCTAATTTAGGGAAAGTAAATCTGCTTTCATATGACAGACTACAGGAACAACTTTTTACCCCCAGTTGTATTGCTTGTCATAGTGCGGCAAACCCTACAAAAGGATTGAACTTGGAAGCGGGAGCAAGTTATGCCATGATTGTAGGCAAACCATCACAAACAATGCCAGAACTTTCTCTCATTGCCCCTTATGACACAACAAAAAGTTATTTGTATCATAAGCTAATGCAATTTGATGGAGATGGTTATAATCATACAACTTTGACTACTCTCAAACAGAATGATATCACGTTGTTGGGAGAATGGATAATGGCAGGTGCTGTCAATCAATAAACAAATAAATTTATAGAAAATGCTTTTTAAACAATATACAGACAAAAAAAATCCGGTATCCTTGTGTATTTCATCCTTTTCACATGGAGCTGTCAGTGAATATCATGTGATGTTGCAAATTACCGACTGTTCTCTGACTTATCAACAGCAGCTTTCAGCCGTTTTAGCTGCTTATGATAGTATGGTGGAAACAGATTTAAATGGTGCGGTGACTGTTATGAAACGGTTTTTTCTTAGTGATGCGGCAAATCAATCGGATTTGTTATGGGCAAGTGTCATGGAAAATTCCGATTGTGCCGTATCTGTGGTAGAACAGCCTCCGCTTGATGGAAGTAAAATAGCCATGTGGGCTTGCTTGCAGACGAATGTAATGACACAGGTTCTTTCTGGTGGATTATATATGGTACAACATGATGCATATTGCCACTATTGGTTGGGCACATCGGTTAATAGGGCGCTTAATTCAGAATATCAGACGAAGCTCCTTCTTAATGACTATGTGATGCGTTTGGCAGAGCAAGGCATGTCTTTGGCAAATAATTGTATTCGTACATGGTTTTTTGTACAGAATGTGGATGTGAATTATACCGGTGTCGTCAAAGGACGTAATGAGGTTTTTGCTTCGCAGAATCTCACAGAACATACGCATTATATTGCAAGTACGGGCATCGCAGGACGACATGCCGATCCAAAGGTTACTGTACAGATGGATGCGTATGCTGTTAAAGGACTGCAAACCGAACAGATTCAGTTTCTCTATGCTCCGGAATACCTAAATCCTACTTACGAGTATGGTGTCAGTTTTGAAAGGGGAACCTGTGTGAAATATGGTGACCGTCGTCATGTTTTTATTTCAGGAACAGCCAGTATCAATAATAAGGGTGAGATAATGTATCAAGGAGATATTGAACGACAAACACAAAGAATGTGGGACAATGTACAGGCTCTTTTGGAAGAGGCTGAATGTTCATTTGAGGATGTTGCACACATGATTGTCTATTTGCGTGATATGGCTGATTATAAAACGGTAAAAGGACTCTATTCTTTGCGCTTCCCGCATATTCCTACCATATTTGTATGGGCTCCTGTTTGTCGACCAGGATGGTTGATTGAAATGGAGTGTATGGCTATGCGCAAAGACGATAACCCACAATGGCAGGCATTCTGATGAAACGTGTGTTGATTATATTATATGTTTTTTTGTTGGTTGTGCTCATGCTGGCTACATTTGTTGAAGCTGCTTATGGGACCTCATTCGTTCATAGGTATGTCTATGGAAATAAATGGTTTGTTTTGTTGTGGGCACTGTTGGTGGCTGGTGGTCTATGTGCAATTCTGAAAAAAGGAATGTGGCGTAGACCACCTGTTTTCTTGCTGCACCTCTCTTTGGTTCTGATTTTGTGTGGAGCGGCTTTTACTTACTTTACGGCAGAACGTGGTTTTATGCATTTGCAGAAAGATGTGGAACCAATTAACGAAATGAAAGCTGAAAATGAACATCTGATTCAATTGCCTTTTTATATTGGATTGGATAGTTTTCAGATAGTTACTTATCCAGGCACAGATACTCCTGCTGATTATGTCAGTCATTTATACCTGATAGATGATTTTGATACCATCTCATGTTCTGTTTCAATGAATAATATTTATACATATAGGGGGTATAGAATCTACCAAAGCTCTTTTGATGATGATATGCAGGGTTCGTGGATAACACTTAATCATGATGTCTGGGGGATAACAATTACATATGTGGCCTATGGGCTGTTGTTTTTTTCGGCATTTTTGTTGTTGGTTTTACCAAAAACAGGATTTCGCTCTCTGATGAAACATCCTTTGTTGAAACGGATGAGTATTCTGCTCTTTTTTATTTTTTCTATGGATGGAATACAAGCCGCTGTGCCGGTTTTGAATAGGATTGAAGCAGATAGCTTATCTTATATTCCGGTTGTATACAACGGACGAATTGCGCCATACTCAACTGCTGCACATGATTTTGTGACAAAACTTTACGGGCATGCTTCTTATAATGAACTTACTCCAGAACAAGTGATGGCTAGTTGGAAATTGTATCCGGAACAGTGGTCGGAAGAACGAATGTTCAAAGTGAAAAATAAACGTTTGAGACGTTTGTTGGCAATGGATGGGCCATATATTGCATTATCTGGACTTTATGATTCGTATGGGTATAAATTACAACGTTTTTGGACAAGGGTGGATAAAAACGATAAACAATTGCTCGATGCAATACGTGAGTTGGATGAGAAAGTCGCTTTAGTAATCATGTTGCACAAAGGGACATTATTTACTGCTCCGCCAGATAATATGTGTTTTTCTTTGCAACGTATCCGAATGGAGTGTATCTACAACCGGATTTCGTTGACAACGTGGCTTTACCGCGTCAATATGTTTGTTGGCTTGTTGGGGTTTGTAGGGGCAATTGTTATATTCCTAACTTCTACTGTTTGTCCTCTGTGGATACATCGTGTGTTGCGTGTGCAACTTTTCCTGACTTTCTTTCTGCTTGCTTGTTGGATTGCTTTACGCTGGTATATCTCAGCTCATGTCCCGCTCTCCAATGGTTATGAAACTATGCTGTTTATTGCATGGCTTGTTACGGGAATAATTCTCTTGTTGCGTCCAATGTTTTTGTTGACTTCTGTTGCTTTGCTTTTGTCGGGTTGCATGTTGTTGGTAGCCGATTTGAGTGCAATGAGCCCTGCTATAACCTCATTGGTACCAGTCTTGAATTCATCATGGCTTACTCTTCATGTGTCTGTTATCATGTTTGCTTATGCGCTGTTGGCAATTGTAACGCTTATTGCTTTGGCGGCACTTGTAATGACGCTGTGTTCAAGGTCTTTAAAATCAGATGAATCGGTAAAAGGGCTTGCTTTGATGGGGCAGTTAATGCTTTATCCAGCCTTGCTCTTTCTTGGAATAGGGATTTTTCTCGGAGCAATTTGGGCAAACAATGCATGGGGACGTTATTGGGGCTGGGATCCGAAGGAGGTATGGGCCTTGATAACTTTTTTGCTTTATGCGTTGTCGTTTCATCTCTCCGTTTTCTCTCCAATGCATCACCCTAAAAGGTTCCATTTATTTCTGCTTTTGGCATTCTTGTCTGTTATAATGACTTATTTTGGTGTGAATTTCTTGGGAGGAATGCACAGTTATCAGTAATGAACAGGTAAAATAAGTTTAGTTTATCTCAATTTGTTCCGTTCAAAATGAGGTGCAGCCCATTGTTTGAATAGGATGATGGCTATTGTAGCGGCGCATGCGCCCGTAAAGAAAGATAGTGCCAGGCCTCCTTGTGTGTCTGCCAATGTTCCACCCACCAATAATCCGACTCCAATGCCCAGGTCCCAGCTGGTCAAATAGGTGGAACTGGCAGTGGCACGACGGTTGTGGGGTGCAAGGTTGACAAACAAAGTATTATAGGCAGGAAACAGACAACCATATCCGACACCCAATGCAATGGCAATGCTAAAGTAACTAATGGTGGATAGCTGTGTCGAGTATTCGGCAATGATTTTGAGCGAACTCAACCAAAAGAAAGCAAGCAAGGTTATCAGGTTGCCAATAGCTATTACTTTCAGTAGTTTGCCTTTGTCCACTTGTTTCCCTGCAAACAGCCGTGAGCTGATAAGACCAACAGCCATGCATGAGAAGAATGCCCCCAATCCGCTTGTTATTCCTATTTCTTGTCCGTAGATGGCTATGAAACTGGACATGATGCCATATGGCACTGCCAACAACAGCAGGCATAGTCCTGCCGGTATTCCTTTTACAAGCAGGAAACGGTCGTATGAATGTAAGGGTTGCTCTTCTGGCAGTTGTTTAGGGCGTATTTTCTGAGGTGTCTTGATGGTGCTGGCAATGATAAATCCAATCATACCAAATCCTACGGAGAAGTAGAAAATGGTATTGTAGCTATAGTGGCTGACCAGAAACAGGCTGGTCATCGGACCGATTGCCATAGCGATGTTATTCGCCACTCCAAAATAGCCCAAACCTTCGCCACGTCGTTCGGAGGGCATAATGTCAACAACGATGGTGTTGCCCGCTGTACTCACCAATCCGTAGGCCAAGCCATGCAAAATACGTAAGGTGATGAACATGGACAGAAATGCGGCTTCTGCATAGCCGATAAAAATGAACACAAAAGCCAGATAGGCACCTAAATAAATGGGTTTGCGTTTAAATTTGTCTAATATAAAACCCGAATATGGTCGCACCATCAGTGCCGCGACAGTGTAACACGATAGAACCATACCCACCACTGATTTGCTTGTGTGGAACTCACTTATCAGATAAAGAGGAATAATGGGCAATAGCAGGTAAAACGCAAAAAACAGCATAAAGTTTGCTATGCAGATGCACACAAAACTGCGCGTCCACAACTGTGGTCGTTCTGCCATATGAAAAAGACGTTATAAGTTATTGGTTAGGTTTTCTGTCAAAAAAGGGATTTTTTGAGCTACAGCTCAATGCAATGGCATATACTTGGTTACAGCCTTCCAATAAACCCATTTGTTGGGCTGCCCAACCGGCAGAAAACATGACCCGAGTGTCAATGCGTTGGTCCATGGCCACAGAACAGGCGGAACCAATGGCAATGCCTAAATCAGTTGAATTGATGGCACATGGAGTTTGTAAGGGTTTAAGTTCACATTTGCTGAAGCCGCAATAACCGCAATTCAATCCTTGCACCTGTTGCCTTGTGCCAATCAAAAGCAGTGCTTCGCCTTGCAAAATATTTTCTGAATCACGAAATAGAAAAGGCATGCCAGTTGCTTCGCCTAATTGTTGTAGTTTTTGGGAAATCTCTACAATGGTTTCATCGGTAGCTATGGCTATTTCGATGATGTCAATCCCTTTTCCTTTGGGAGCTGTGCGGGCTGCTGTTGCCATCATATTGGCGGCTGCAATAACACGTTCTTTGCGATTGTTGCGCTCATTTATTAACATAGATATTCCTCCTTATGCATTTAAAATGGATTCAATGATTTTACATTCTTCTTCACTAAAACAGATGTTTTCCGTTGCCTTCAGATTATCTAAAAGTTGCTCAACGGAACTTGCTCCAACGAGCACACTGGTGACGCGCTTGTCTTTAAGTAGCCAGGCTAATGCCATCTCTGCCAATGATTGGTGACGTTCTTGGGCTATCTCATTCAGCTTCCTCGATTTTTCAACGATTGCATCGGTTACTTGGTCGCATTGCAGATAGCCGGTTGCTTTGGCTGCCCGAGAATTGGCGGGTATGCCGTGAAGATATTTGTTGGTCAATAGGCCTTGTGCCAGGGGAGAGAAGGCAATCATTCCCACACCTTCGTCTTCCAGCAAGGAGAGTAGCTCCGGTTCCACCCAGCGCTCATACATGGAATATTTGGCTTGGTGAATAAGACATTTTACTCCCATTGACCGCAATAGTTGGAATGCCACTTTGCTTTGTGCGGCATCGTAGTTGGAAATGCCAACGTACAACGCTTTTCCTTGCTTCACTATATCTGCAAGCGCTCCCATGGTTTCTTCCAATGGCGTATTGGGGTCTGGTCGGTGAGAATAGAAAATATCCACATAATCCAGTCCCATCCGTTTCAGACTTTGGTCTAGACTGGCCATCAGATATTTGCGGCTTCCTCCATCGCCATACGGGCCGGGCCACATATCAAACCCAGCCTTGGTGGAAATAATCAGTTCATCTCTATAGGGTTTCAATCCATTTTTCAATATCTTGCCGAAATTTTCCTCAGCAGAACCATATACGGGTCCGTAATTGTTGGCTAAGTCGAAATGAGTAATGCCTTTGTCAAAAGCGGTATAGGCAATTTTGGAAAAGTTCTCGTAAATATCCACACTTCCGAAATTGTGCCACAAACCGAGTGAAATGGCAGGCAATACAATACCACTTCTCCCACATCGGCGGTAAGGCATGTTGTTGTAACGGTCGTTGGCTGCTTGGTATAGGTTCATGATGTGCAAATTTGATATGATGCCACAAAGGTAGTAATTTTTATATACAACAAAAAAGGCATCGATTTCTCAATGCCTTTTTGTTGTCTCACCCGGATTCGAACCAGGACAAACAGAACCAAAACCTGTTGTGCTGCCATTACACCATGAGACAATCCTTGTTGCTTTCACAAAAGCGGTGCAAAAGTAAGACTTTTTTCTGTAAGTCCAAAATTTTCCGGCGCTTTTTTACGAAAAAATCAGCAGAAAATAGTTCTTCTTTCCTTTCTGAACTAACAAATATTTGTTGTTCAACAAATTGTCAGACTTTATCTCTTCATCCGTTGATGTTACTTTTTCCTTATTAATGCTAACACCACCACTTTGGATAAGTTTGCGAAGCTCACCTTTGGATGGGAATACGGATGCATGCTCGGTTAGCAAATCTATCACTTTGCAACCATTATCTAGTACAGACAAGGCAACATTGAATTGAGGTACACCCTCAAATACGGATAAGAGAGTTTCTTCATCCAGATGTTTCAACGCTTCCGATGTGGAATTGCCGAAAAGAATGCCAGAGGCCTCCACCGCTGCGTTGTAATCTTCCTCCGAGTGTACCATGATGGTCACTTCCTTGGCCAGACGTTTTTGCAAGGTTCTCAAATGAGGTGCTTGCTGATGTTCTGCAATTAATGCGTCAATCTCCTCTTTTGATAGCATGGTGAATATTTTGATGTAGCGTTCAGCGTCGGCATCACTCACATTCAGCCAAAATTGGTAGAACTTGTAAGGAGTCGTGTAGCGACGGTCCAGCCAAATGTTGCCGCTTTCTGTCTTACCGAATTTGCCTCCGTCGGCTTTGGTGATAAGCGGACTGGTCAAGGCAAATGCTTCGTTTCCGTTGGTACGTCTGATTAATTCTGTACCGGTAGTGATATTTCCCCATTGGTCAGAACCACCCATTTGGAGCTTGCAGTTTTTGTGCTGGTTCAGATACAGGAAATCATAACCTTGAAGCAGCTGATAGGTAAATTCTGTAAATGATAACCCGTCACGTGCTTCGCCGTTCAGCCTTCTTTTGACGGAGTCTTTGGCCATCATGTAATTGACCGTAATGTGCTTGCCTACTTCTCGTGCAAAATCAAGGAAAGAATAATCTTTCATCCAATCGTAATTGTTAACCAACTCTGCGTGGTTCGGTTCATTGGAGTTGAAGTCAAGAAATTTTTCCAATTGTTTCTTGATGGCTTCCTGATTGTGTTTGAGGGTGGCTTCGTCCAATAGATTTCTTTCTGCAGATTTTCCCGACGGGTCACCAATCATTCCTGTAGCACCTCCAATAAGAGCTATGGGCTTGTGTCCGCTACGTTGGAAATGGCGGAGCAGCATTATACTGCATAAATGCCCGATATGAAGTGAGTCGGCAGTAGGGTCAATGCCAACGTATGCAGTAGTCATTTCTTTGTTGAGTTGTTCCTCTGTACCTGGCATGATATCGTGCAACATGCCTCTCCATCTGAGTTCTTCTACGAAATTCATATCTGTATATATTTTATTTGTTTTGTTCTATATTGTTGGTTTTGGGTTTATTGTGGTGACGAGTGTTCTTTTTCCACCTTTGATGGGGTTGTTGGCGCTCTTGTCTGTTGCCACAAGGGCGATGGTATCGCTCTTTGCGTTTGGGTGCATAGGGTGGCGCTTCCAAGCCATCAGGCAGCGGAATCTTGTAAATATCTTTCTCGAGAAAGTCTTCTATGGCTTTGAAACGTGTCTGGTCATTTTCAGAAACCAGTGTGATGGCCATGCCGCTGTTGGCGGCACGGGCTGTTCTTCCTATACGGTGTACATAGTCTTCTGCATCGCTCGGCACGTCATAATTGATAACCAAAGGTATGTCATCGATGTCAATGCCTCTTGACACAATGTCGGTGGCCACCAACACATCAATGCGTCCGTTACGAAACTCATGCATTACGCTGTCGCGTTGGGCTTGCGTGAGGTCAGAATGCATCTCGTCGGCCTTCAATCCAATGCTCTGAAGAGTTTTCCTTACTTCCCGCACTTTGGCTTTGGATGATGAGAATAGAATGACTTTGTGCAGTTCGTTGTCTTTAAACAAATCTTTGATAAGTATCGGCTTTTGTTCTTCTGTACAAATGTAGGCCGATTGCATGATGGATTCCGGTGGTCGGGATACGGCTATCTTGACTTCTGCCGGATGGTTCATGATGGATTTGGCCAATTGCCTGATTTTGGTTGGCATGGTTGCTGAAAACATGATGGTTTGACGGTCCTTGGGCAAGCGTTTTACTATTTGCATGATATCGTCATAAAAGCCCATATCCAGCATCCGGTCGGCTTCATCGAGAATGAAATATTTGACTTTTGAAAAATCAATGGGGTAGATGTTCATGTGTGATAAAAGTCGCCCAGGAGTGGCTATCACAACATCTGCTCCTTTGGTCAGACCTTTTTTCTGTACATCCCAGGCTTGACCGTCGTTTCCTCCATATACCGCAACCGATGAGAACGGCAGAAAATAGGAAAATCCTTCCATCTGTTGGTCTATTTGTTGTGCCAATTCACGCGTAGGGGCCATTATGATGGCATTGATGGCATTCTCATCATGGTCATCGGTAAGCAGGTTGTTGAGCAGGGGAAGAATGAATGCCGCCGTTTTGCCGGTGCCTGTTTGTGCACATGCTATCACATCTCTTCCTTCCAGGATGAGTGGTATAGTCTGTTCTTGAACAGGGGTGGCCTCAGTAAAATTCATGGCCTGCAGGCCATCTAATATCTCGTCTTCCAGCGGTAATTCTTCAAATGTCATATATCGGTTACGTGTACCTGTATTTTATGTGCAAAGGTACGATTTGTAAGGGAAATATACAAAAACGTAAACGCTCCGTGCCAGAACGGCAGAACGGAAGGTTTACGCTTTGTACAATAAAAGGAGTGACGGATTAATAATTCTCGTCGTTGAATTGTTCATCGAAATTTATATCCGAGAATCCTTCTTCATCGAGTTCGTCCAAATCATATTCACTGTCACCATAGAAGTCACTGTCCAGATGGGTATTTTTTTCCAGTTGGGTCAAATCCGCTTCATCCATTGTTTGATGTGGCGCTTTCCCTTCCGATTGCACGCATACTGGTTCGCGGAGCGTTTTTCCTGTAATGATTTCTGAAAGTTCACCATAAAAACCTCTGTCGAAAAGCATGTCGAACATGTAATATATTTTTTGTTTTTCTTCGCTCAACAGTTCCTCCAGTTTGGTGTCTTCCATAACCAGATTGTCATATTCAGAACTTGAATCCATTTCAATCAAGGTAATTTCTTGCCCTTTTTCCCATTCATCATTGCAAATGAAAAACGATGCCATTTGGTCGTTCTTGTAGCCTGTGCATTTTTGCAAGGCTTCATGTAGTTGCAGGAATGTGGCGTCAGACTCAATGTCAATGATACGGGTAAACGCATCATCTTCGTCTGATACAAATGTGAATCTATATACCATATTATTTTTGAATTTGTTTTTCGGGGTAAAAATAGTACTTTTTTTCTGAGTATTCCAAGTACAACGTGATAATTTTGTTTCAATCTTGGTGTGGCTGTATGTAAGTGCTTGAAAATAAATTTTATATCGTTTGTTTGGAGAAGAGCGCAATTTTTTTGGAATGAATTCTTGCATGTCGGAAGTTTTGCGTATCTTTGCAGTCCTAATCTAAGCTAATAACATTTCTATAATTAAAAGAGTTTATCATTATGAATGAAGAAAGATGGCATGGGACTTCGGGAGAAGGAACAGCCAAAAGGCAAGAATTCAACACTAATCAAGAATCAGCTAATCCTCGTCGTAGACCCAGAATTCAACGTGCAACAACAAGCGCACAACGGGTGAATGGTCCCCAGAATCGTAACAATGATAGTACTTATGGTGCACGTTCCTATCGTGCGTCTGGTTCTGACAATACGATGCGTGGTGAAAGACGTCCGTTTGCAGGCAAATCTTCTTATCAACGTGGTGAAGGCGATAACCGTTTTGGGGGCCGTAATAACCGCAATAATGGAATGAGAGGCGGCTATGGAAATCATTATCATGCAAATACGGATACGTATCAAACCTTGAATGATGGATTGCGTTTCCGTAATCAGGATGACTCCATGAAAAATGAACGGCGTCCTTTCCAGCGGAAAAATGGCAATGTGGACCCCAATGCACGTTCTTTAAAAAAACGGCAGGAGTACAAGCCGCGTGAAGTGGATTTGACAAAGCCAATTCGTTTGAACAAGTTTTTGGCAAATGCGGGTATCTGTTCACGCCGTGAGGCCGATGAGTATATCCAGGCAGGTGTGATTACGGTCAATGGAAAGGTTGTTTCTGAATTGGGAGCAAAGGTGATGCTGACCGATGTGGTGAAATTCCATGACCAGGTTATCCGCTCAGAACGCAAGGTTTACCTATTGTTGAATAAACCAAAGAACTGTGTGACAACAACAGAAGATACACACGATCGTACCACTGTGTTGGATTTGGTAAAGAATGCATGCAGTGAGCGCATCTATCCGGTGGGACGTCTTGACAGAAATACGACGGGTGTATTGTTGCTGACCAATGACGGTGATTTGGCTTCTAAGCTGACGCACCCGAAATTTGAAAAGAAAAAGATTTATCATGCTACGTTGGATAAACCCTTGGATATAGAGGCCTATCAGACAATTATGGGAGGAATTGAACTGGATGGTGAAGTTATTCGTCCTGATGAATTGGAATTTACTTCCGATGACGACCGTGCACAGATAGGCATTGAAATCCATTCTGGCCAAAATAGGGTAGTTAGACGTATCTTTGAGAAAGTAGGTTACAAGGTGATTAAATTGGACCGCGTGTTCTTTGCCGGCTTAACAAAGAAAAACCTGCCACGTGGCAAATACCGCTTCTTGACGCAGCGTGAAGTAAACATGTTGCTGATGGGGGCATTTGAATAGTTTTGTTTTAAATGTAATTTTGGTATGAAAAAGAATCGTATTGCGATTGTTGGTTATGGCAATATCGGCAAAGCTGTCTTGGAGGCTGTAAAGGCGTCTCCTGATTTTGAAGTTGCCGGTGTTGTACGCCGTTCGCTGGACAATGTTCCGGCTGAGTTATTGAATATTCCTGTAGTTACCTCTATTGACGATTTGGATAGTGTCGATGTGGCATTGTTGTGTACGCCTACACGTAAGGTACCTGAATATGCGACAGAAATACTCGCAAAGGGTATCCATACTGTAGATAGTTATGATATTCATAGCGAGATTTGGAATTTGAGGCAGACACTTATGCCTATCGCGCTTCAGAACAACGCTGTCGCTATTATTTCTGCCGGATGGGATCCGGGAGCGGATTCCGTGGTAAGAGCACTGATGCAGGTTATGGCTCCCAAAGGCATTACATATACCAATTTCGGTCCAGGTATGAGCATGGGACACACAGTGGCTGTGAAAGCGGTTAATGGTGTACGCAAAGCTCTTTCAATGACAATACCTTTAGGAACAGGTATACATCGCCGGATGGTTTACGTGGAAATGGAAGAAGGGGCTAACAAAGACCAAATCTTACATGATATCAAAACGGACCCGTATTTTGTTCATGACGAGACGCATGTATTGTTTGTTGATGATGTAGATGCGTTACAGGATATGGGACATGGTGTTCACATGGTTCGAAAAGGAGTGTCAGGAACAACGCAGAATCAGCTGTTTGAGTATAATATGAAGATTAACAATCCTGCACTGACAGCCCAAATTATGGTAGCATGTGCACGTGCGTGCCTGAGACTGACTCCTGGGGCATATACGATGATAGAAGTACCTGTAATCGAATTGTTACCGGGTGATAAGGAGACTTTGATTTGTTCATTGGTGTAAAAATTTTGTGTACCATCATAAAGTAAAAAACGAGCTTGTTTTTACAGGCTCGTTTTTTATTGGATTGGAAATGAAATCTGATGGGTAATGCAGCGGGAGAAAGCTTGTCTTTATATACTTTTGCCTTTACTTTTACGCCAAAGCTGCCAACTGTTGAACAGATTTTGCCATAACACATATGCTCCAGGTCCGATGGCAGACAAGGGGTTTAAATAAGTCTGTGCCATCCAAATGGCTAATATGGTGTTTTTCTGACCTAATGCCTGACCTCCTGTAATGCGGTTGTTATATCTTGCTCCGATAGTTTTGCCAATGAAGAACTGAAAAATGCAGGTTGCCAATGCTACAAGGGCGGTATAGATGGCAATATATGAATTCTGGCTTTGTCCCAATACTTCTTTTACCATCTGACCCGTTACAATTGTCAAGGAGAAAGCCCATATATAAAACCCGGCTCCATATAGTCGGGAGATTTGATGATGAATCTTGGGCAAAAAAACGCGTACAAGTTGCGCTGCAATGAATGGTCCAAGCAATAATGGAAATACTTTGGTCAGAATCAGTGTGAACCCGGCGAGAAAGTTCGGATGGTCGCCAATTTCTATGAGTGGAAAGCAAAGAGGTGCAACAATAGCTACAGCAAGATTTGATAAAAGTGTATAGGTTGTCAGACTGGCAATACTTCCTCCCAATTTTCCTGTGATAACAGGTGCGGCAGTAGCTGTCGGAGCCAATATGCAGAGCATGGCGCCTTGCGCAATGACTGGGTGAATGGATTTGAGTAGCAGATAAGCCAAAAGGCTGCCGAATATTTGAATGAAAAGCAGATATACATGCAACCTTTCCGGCTTTAACTCGCTAATTGATAGCTTGCTGAATGTGAGAAACAGCATGGCCATAATGAGCCAGGGAGTGAGCACGCTCAATTGGGAAAAGATGGGATAAGCAATACTTCCTAAAAGCATAGCTAAAGGAAGCGTCCAGTCTTTAAGGAACTTAATCATGTATTTATTGTTTTGCGTTTGCAAAAGTACACATTTCGTCTTGTATATAATATGACAATTTATCTGTCATCTAAAGATATTTATGTACTTTTGCAGAGAATTTTATAGTAGAATCCATTATGACATACAAATTTGATTTTTTAGTAATTGGTGGAGGTGTTGCCGGAATCAGTTTTGCATTGAAAGCAGCACAATACGGAAAAGTTGCTTTGTTATGTAAGACTACGTTGGATGAATCCAATACATCTTTTGCTCAAGGTGGTATAGCTTCCGTTACTTACGAACCGGACAATTTCGACAAGCATATCAGCGATACGCTTATTGCCGGTGATGGCCATTGTAATTTGGATGCAGTAAAAAAGGTTGTTTACAATGCTCCAGAACAAATTAAGGAATTGCTTCGATGGAATGTTGATTTTGATAAAACGGAGGATGGTAAGTTTGATTTGCATCGGGAAGGAGGACACTGTGAGTTCAGAATTTTGCATCATAAGGACAATACTGGTTTTGAAATCCAGCAGAGTCTCAACCGTGAATTGAAAAAACATCCAGACATTACTGTTTTTGAAAACCATTTCGCAATAGAAATCCTTACGCAACATCATTTGGGTGAGGTAGTTACACACCATACTCCTAATATTGAGTGTTACGGTGCATATGTGTTGGACCAGAATACGAATCATATTGACACCTTTTTGGCCAAGGTAACCATGCTGGCAACAGGTGGAATCGGAAGTGTATATAGCACCACTACCAATCCGGAAATTGCCACAGGCGACGGAATCGCCATGGTACACCGTGCACGTGGTGTAATCAACGATATGGAGTTTGTACAGTTCCATCCAACCGCTTTGTATCATCCGGGTGATAAACCATCCTTCCTTATTACAGAGGCCATAAGGGGCTATGGAGCTGTATTGCGCACCAAAGATGGTAAGGAGTTTATGCATCGGTATGATGAAAGAGGCTCGCTTGCTCCGCGTGACATTGTGGCACGTGCCATCGACAACGAGATGAAACAGAGAGGTGACGACTTTGTGTATCTGGATGTTACACATAAAGATCCGGAAGAGACAAAAAAACACTTCCCGAATATTTACAAGAAATGTTTGGAATTGGGTATTGATGTCACCAAGGACTATATTCCTGTTTCGCCTACACAACACTATCTGTGTGGTGGCATTCAGGTCGATTTGAACGGCGAAACTTCCATTCACCGTTTGTATGCAGCCGGTGAGTGCTCTTGTACGGGCTTGCATGGCGCTAACCGATTGGCTTCCAACTCATTGATTGAAGCTATCGTATATGCAGATGCGGCCGTCAAACATGCCGCTTCCCGCCTGAACGAGTTGTCTTATGTGGAATATATGCCCGATTGGAATGATGAGGGTACAAAATTGCCGGAGGAAATGGTATTGATTACACAAAGTTTCCGTGAGGTGGAACAGATTATGAGCACGTATGTGGGTATTGTGAGAAGCAATTTGCGTTTACATCGTGCTATGAGCCGTTTGGAAATTCTCTATCGTGAGACAGAAGATTTGTTTGAACGTTCCGTGGTAAGCCGTCAGATTTGTGAATTGCGTAATGTTATCAGTGTTGCTTATCTGATTATCAAGCATGCATTGCGCCGCCGCGAAAGCCGCGGATTGCACTATACAGTGGATTATCCGCACAAGAATGGAAACCGTATGTATGAGTAATGCATAGAATTTTGCTGTAATATAATAATGTGAAAGGGCATTTATTCGTTAGCGAGTAAATGCCCTTTGCGTTTAAGTAGTCTTTTCACAATGTGTTCATGGTGGCGCTACTGCTCATGCGGGATTATCAGATAACTCTTCAATGCATCTACATATTCCTGCATGGCTTCTATACCTGCTGGCGTGATGCTGTAAGTTGTTTTGGGCTTCTTGCCAGCAAACCCTTTTTCAATTCGAATGTATCCGGCTTCTGCCAGTTTGTCAAATTGTATGCTTAAATTTCCTGAAGTAGCTTCTGTTTTTTCTTTGATATAAGAGAAATCAGCTTCTTCCAATTCCATTAGCAAGGCCATTATGGCAAGACGAAGTTCGGAATGCAATAGCGGGTTTAGTTTTTTGAATGCAGCGCTCATTTCTTTTTTAGGTTTAGAATTATGCCGGGAAGCAGGAGCGTGATGAGTGCAGCACACCCCATCAATAGAGGTATATTGCTGTAGTCCATGAAGACAGAAACCAGGCCGCCTGCTATGGCTACAACAAATCCACTCATGGTAATCCAATGATTCTTCATTAGTAGGCCGGTAAGGGCAGATGCAAATCCTAAAATGATGGTTATCCAGGATGTAAGAAACATCATGGCTTCATGGAATAGGGTACAGGCAATTATTGGCAGCAAGGTGGCAATGATTCCAAAACAGCCCCATATGGTGGCGATAGCATTGTTGAGAAAGTTTTTAGCTCTTTTTTCCTGTTTCTTATAATATAAGAAATAGTTGAACGGATAGCCAACAAGAGGAATAGCAAACCATAGTAGATTCCAGTAGGGATTGGAGGTCGCCTTAAGTACATACCAGATGATTATGGAAACAATAGTAACAACCGCTCCCCATATTATCATCGGTGTTCCTGAGTCTTTTTCAAAGTCTTTTCTACTTTTTTCAAGCATTTCAGAGATGATTTGAATGCTTTTTTCGGGTGATAATTCGTTCGTGTTCATAAAGCAATTGAGTTGAATGTTTTGCGAATAATTTTTTAGTTCGAACTATGGTGCAAATATAAAGAAGTTTATTTTATAAACCAAATTATTTTGTAAATTATTTTCGGGAAAAACGAATTAAACCGCTGAAACGACTTTAAAATGTTGATTAGTAGTTAAATATGGATTGAAAAAAAGTTGTAGTTGTTATTCAATATTTAGTTCATCTTCCAATGTATGCAGAGTCAATTCGCCGTTTTCGTCAATGCATGCATAGGAAAACATGTGTATGCAGTCACCCAAAATACATACACGGCTACCGCTTTTTATCATTAAATCAAGCAGGATGTGTCGGTGTCCAAAAATATAATAATCAATATGTTCTTTCTCTTCATGCAATTTGGCAAATTGTACCAACCATTCTTTGTTCTCGCCTAGGTACTCATTGGTATGTTGCAGTTGCATCTTGCGGTTGGAAGCCGACCATTTCAGTCCGAAACCTATACCCCACGATGAGGGAAGGGCAGCAAACAGCTTTTGGCAAAAACGGCTGTGAAAAATAGAGCGGATAAATTTGAACTTCTTGTCAGTTGTATATATTCCGTCACCATGAGCAAGGAAACACTTTTTATGGTTGATGTCAACCACCTCTTCCTTGTAATGCACTTTCATGCCGATTTCCTGTGCAAGATAGCCGAAAGTCCATATATCGTGGTTACCAATGAAGAAATGAATGTCAATTCCCTTGTCGGAAAGTTCTGCCAATTTACCTAAAAAGCGTGTAAATCCCTTGGGTATGACACGTTTGTACTCAAACCAGAAGTCAAACATATCGCCCATCAGATAGATGGCGGTGGCACCTTCCTTTTCCAAGTGGTCTAACAATTGTACCACCTTTTTTTCATGAAGGCGTGCGTTTTCCACAATTTTAGAGCCAAGATGGGCATCTGCTATGAAAAATGTTTTTCCCATCTTATAAAAATCCCAGTTCCAGTTTAGCTTCTTCACTCATCATGTCTTTGTTCCATTCCGGTTCAAACACCAGATTGACATTGACCTCTTTCACTCCTTCCACACTTTCCAGCTTCATCCGTACGTCCTCAACAATGAAATCGGCAGCTGGGCAATTGGGTGCAGTCAGAGTCATATCCAGATTCAGTTTTCCATCTTCTTCCAGGTCTATCTTGTAGATAAGGCCCAAATCGTATATGTTGACAGGAATTTCTGGGTCAAATACTGTGCGGAGCATTTTGACAATGCGTTCTTCTGTAGAAATTATATCACTCATTTATTCTTTTGCTTATGGCAGGTTGGTTATTCTAGTGCGGCTAATGCGTCCAAAGCAGGGTGTGTACTCAGTTTTCCGTTCACAACGGCTACACTTTCCACTTTTCCTTTGACGCAAAGCTTCATATCCGATTTACGGAAAATAGCCTGGTGGAACACATATTTTACACCTTCTTGCTTTACACACAGTTTGTTCAGATATTCGTCACCTGGGCGTAAAGAAGTTTTATAGGCAAGCTCTACACGTGCAACAACGGCATCACAGCCTTCTTCATGCAGTTGGGCAAAGCTGACTCCATGTGCTAGAAGAAATTCATGGCGGGCGTGCTCAAAATAATGCTGGTAATTGGCATTGTTGACAATGCCTTGCAAATCACATTCGTAATCACGTACTTTGTCTTCCAGTTCAAATGTATAGTGCATCATAATCTGTCTTTTTTACGTATGATAGTCATACCATCCCGCAAAGGTAATATAATTTTTTCTATACGCTGGTCTTGGGCTATCATATCGTTAAATTTCTTTATCGCAATTGTCTGTTTATCGCTGGGGTGGGGTGTTTCCAATACTTTACCGTCCCACAAGGTGTTGTCTGCAATAATATAGCCACCTGGCCGGATTTTGTCAAACAATGCATCGTAATAATCGGAATATTCCCGTTTGTCAGCATCCATGAACACCAAATCAAACATTTCATCTGTTTGCCTGCAAAAGTCAAGTGCTCCGCAAATATGCAATTCAATTTGATGGTTGTAAGGCGACAATGCAAAATTGGACCTAATCAGTGCCTCTAGCTCATCATTACTCTCCACGGTATGCAGTCGTCCGTTTGCGCTAAGTCCCTCTGCCAGACATAAGGCAGAATATCCGGTGAAAGTTCCCAATTCAAGAATTCTGTTGGGGGAAATCATTTTGCTGAACATGCTCAGCAGGCGGCCTTGTTGATGACCGGATAGCATGCGTGGGTTGAAGGTGAACAGGTGTGTGTTACGGTCTATCTTTGCCAGGTAGTCCATTTCCACATCACCATGGGCTTCTATGTAATCTTCTAAATGGGTGTCAACTATCATATATATTTCAGTGTATTGATGTTCTCTTCCGAATATATCTCATTGGCTATGGCAAGCATAGCTTCGGGTGTGCATTCATCTATTTGTCTGAAAAAATCACTCCATGGTATTACGTGACCAAAGCGAAGCACACTTTTACCCATGTTTTGAACCGTGTTTTCCTGTATTTGTGCAGCAATGGCCATCTGTCCCCGTAATTGTCGCTTGTATCGGTTGAGCATAATGGGATTGATGGGTTTGCTGCGTAACTCTTTCAGTTCCTTAAAGACCAGTTCTTCGCAACGTATTGCATTTTCCGGATCACAACCGAAATAAATGCTCCACCATCCACAATCGCTTAGTGCGCTGTAATTGGATTCAACGGTATATACCAGCCCACGGCGTTCACGTAGCGACAGATTCAGCTTGCTGTTCATGCCAGGACCGCCTAAAATGTTGTTTAATAAAATGAACCCAATACGTTTGGAGTCGTAAATGTTATATCCTTTTCCTCCGCAGATGTAATGTATCTGGTGGGTATCTTTTTGGATAGTTTCATGCTTGTTACAGGAAATGGATTCGGGAGCTTTTATTCTCGTCTTTGTCGTTTTAGGTTCAATGCATTCCATATATTGCTCCGCAAGTTTGATAACGTGCCGGAACGGAATATCTCCTTGTGAGAAGAATACGGTTTGTGCTGGGATATAGTTTCTGTTCCGAAAAGCGGTAATGGATTCGCTGGTAAATGTTGCTATGCTTTCGGGTGTGCCTAATATGGCATTTCCTAATGGGTGGTCGGGATACAGTAGTGTTTCAAAATCATCAAAAATCAGCTCGGAAGGGCTATCCTTGTATGAATCTATTTCATCGCATATAACGGACAGTTCTTTCTTTATTTCCGGTTGGGGAAAGGCTGAGTGAAACGTCATGTCGGCCAGTAATTCAAGTGTTCTTGAAAAGTATTCTTTAAGACAAGCCGCGTAGATGACGGTTTCTTCTTTGGTAGTATAGGCGTTCAATTCGCCTCCGATAAATTCAATTCGGTTGATGATTTGGCGTGAGCTGCGTTTGCTGGTACCTTTAAACAGTAGATGTTCTACGTAATGGGCCATTCCATGTTCAGAAGGCTGTTCATCGCGTGTTCCGCAATCGGTAATGAACCCGCAATATACAATATCTGATGCCTGCTGTTTGTGAACAATGCGCAATCCGTTCTTCAGCTCATGATAGTATATGTTTTCGTCTAAAAAGTTTTTCCTTGTTCTGTTCATGACGTAATTTTCTTTTGCAAAGGTAGTGCAAGGCGAGTGCAGAAGCAAATGGAAAACGCAGTTTTCAAATTTGATTATGTCGAGCCACCGCCTATCTTATGTAAAGGTAGTGCAAGGCGAGTGCAGAAGCAAATTTAGTGCAAACCAAATCCAGATTCAAACTTGGCTGGAGTCTGGTGTGGCGCAGCCTAAATTCAAGTATTAAATGGAAAACGCAGTTTTCAAATTTGAATATGCCGAGCCACCTCTTAGCTTCTCAATAGATAGTTGCGTCTAAAAAATGCAATTTCTTCAATGCCATTGATAGACTCATGTTTTCGGCGTCGTATAGAAAAACCTTCACGCAAAAAAGTTTGCAGTTGCTTTTGTGTAATCGGTAAAAAAGCATTATCTTTGCATTCGCAATTGCGGCATTGGCGTAATTGGTAGCCGCGCTAGACTTAGGATCTAGTGGAGAGATCCGTGGGGGTTCGAGTCCCTTATGCCGCACGAAAATCGTTTCAAATAAACTTGAAACGATTTTTTTATTCTATTTCTGTGGTAGAATTAGTTTGCCCTTTAAATACTTTGTGTTTATTGGAAAATTTGGATAGGCCATGCTTGTTTTTCAATTCCCATTCTCTTTTCCGTTTTTCGTATTGCTCGTATTGCTTTTCCAAATAATTATCAGCCATATAGAAGATTATTAGTGCAAAAAAAGACCACCTGAACGGTAGTCTTTTTAAGTTGCGCAAAAAAATGAGACTTATTGCAGCTTCTCTTTCAATGGATTTTTGTAAAATATTTTACCGTCTTCAAATTCCTTGGTTGCCAACAAGGTTGCTTTAGGCAACTTTTCATAATAGCGTGAAATCTCAATCTGCTCGCGGTTTTCAAAAACCTCTTCAATGTTATCACTTTGTTGTGAGAATTCTTGAAGCTTTTCATCAAGCTCTTTCTTGATTTCTGCATCAATCTGGTTTGCGCGTTTTGCTACAATTGCTACAACTTCATATATATTACCCACTTTCTCGCATAAGGAGTTCATGTCGTGTGTAATTGTGTTGCTGGGCGCATTAATCTTTTTAAAATCCATATATTCTAATGTTTAAAATACTATTCTTGGGGTAGTGTTACTGGAACAGGCAAGGACTTTAATGTTTTTATGGCTTTGTCTGTTTCCTTGAAAATACGGTCGGCACTCTTTCGGTATTTGCCATTGGGAAATTCATTGATAAAACTATAATATTCGTCAAGAGCTTCCCTGTAACGTTCTTCCTGACGTTCTTTGACACTCAAACTAGCTTGTTTATACATCGATTCAAGTACAATGAACGACAATTCTTCTCTATGCTTGGTCAAAGGATAGTCTTTCAGTGCATTGTTGGCTACGATAATTGCAGATTCGTAATTGTTCCCTCTATAAGTGCCCAAATTATAATACAAACGGGCATTGAGTACTTCTTTGTATGCCAGCTTGTCATTCAGTTCATCAAGCAAACGGTATGCTTCGCCTGACTGTTCGCTCTCAGGAAAACGTTCCAGGAACAAGTTAAATGCATCTATGGCGCTGTATGTTTCTGTTTGGTCTAAGCGGGCATCATCAGAATTAAGGTAGTGGCAATAGGCAGCCATGTAATAAGCATTTTCTGCATAACGCCCTTTAGGATAATTTTTACAATATGCATTGTAGTATTCGCTTGCTGAATAATAGTCTTTTTGACCTACATAACATTCAGCCAAATAATGTAGCACATCTTCGGAGCGTTCTGTACCTTTATAATATTGGGCAACTTCATCCAGCAGGCTTTGTGCTCGCATATAATCTTTCCGTTCAAAATACTCAATCGCTTTGGTGTATTTTAAGTCCGGGTCGGAACTTTTCAAAAGCTTCTGATATTCGCCACACGAAACGAAACTCAGACAGGCAAATAATATGATATATAACTTATTCTTGCTCATATTTATTGATGTTGCAAAGGTAATGCTTTTTTCTGTTCCATACAAATATTGTTCCCAGTCGAAATGTCTATTGGTTCCGCTTTTGTTTTTTATTGGATAGCACTTACTTTATTTTAATGTTGGCTAGCGTTGTTGCTGTTGGGCGGGTGTTTATAGGGAATGGGCGAATTGGCGGGCCTGGGCTGCATGGTTTGCAACTGTGCAGATACGGAATAGTTGTAAAAATGTATTGTTTTATCTTTTAGGGCGTGACTGTTTTTTTAAAACAATTCATTTTTTGCCTCTTTCTTGGCATAATGTGATTCCAGGTAACGAATGTGGCTGAGGTAAGCTTCATCTGTAAATAATCTGGCATTCATGGGACACACTTTGATACATGCATTACATTTGATGCATATTCCCGTTACATTCCCATTATTCCCCTTTTCAATAGAGCCCATAGGGCATACATCTGCGCAACATCCGCAGTTGTTGCATTTTTCCTTAATGACAATTGGTCGGGCTTTCAGAAAACGCACCGGTGAACCATCTTCTCCTAATGGTTGATAATATCCTCCATAGTCAGGTGCACCCGTTCCAGGAACATTTATTGGTGGAAAAGAATTGTGGTTGGCATGCCATCGTTTGTAGGCGTTTTCTGCAAAGATGTCAGCTTGTTGAAGGTCAGAGTCATTGGGGCGGCCTTTGGCCAACTCTTGTGCAAATGCATGTTCTGCAACAAATGCAGCAGTTCCTGCAATCTTAAAACCTTTTGATTCCAGCAGTTCCTTTAATTCAATCAAGGCGTTTCCATAGGAACGGTTTCCGAATGTGACAATGGGAATGGCAGTAGCACCATTTCCTGTCCAGCCGTTTAAATATGGTAATAGTAAGTTGGGTAATCTGCCAGCGTAAACGGGGAGTCCTACTATTACCCAATCACTTTCTTTTGCTTGAAGGGGTGTATTCCGTTGGATAGGAAGAGTAAAGTTCCAGTCAGTAATTGTTCGGTTTTGTAGCAAACAACTTATATTGTGAGCTATGCGCTGTACCAAAAGGTTAGTTCGGCCGGTTGGACTAAAGCAGGCTGCATATATGTTGGGCGTGTTCTCCATGAGGCAAAGATAATGGAAAGCGGGTGTAAAAACAAATAAAAACTTTTTGTCCTGAGGTTTGACATTGGAATATAGTGTGCTCTTATGTTTGTGGAAGTGTTTTTCGTATGCGCAGACAATGTGGTTTTGCGTGAATTTTAGATGGAAATGGAGAGTAAAAATCATATTTGGATTACCAGCCCTTTTGCTCCTTGTTAAAAAGAAAGAAAAATGATTTGACAATTATGGCAGACGTGTCAAAAGTACGTACCTTTGAACCTAATATGGAAAAGATAAGATATTTATTTCTGTTTTGTAGTGTCCTGCTTTCATTCAGCTCCTGCCGGTATATCCAGAAACAAGTTGGGGGTAAACCATATGTGGAAGTTGCTGGACATTATCTGTATTACGAGGATTTGGCAAACCTTGTTCCAATGGGGATTACGGGTGAGGATAGTGTTCAGATTATAGAACGGTTTGTGCAGAGATGGGCGACAGATATTTTGGTGTATGAGAAGGCAAAACAGAATGTAGCTAAAAATGAAGAGATTGAACGTTTGGTGGATGCTTACAGGAAAAGTCTGATTATGCATGAATATGAGCAGCGATTGGTGGGAGAACGCCTGTCTAAAGAAATTTCAGAGCAGGAAACCATGCAATTCTATAATCAATATGCCTCTTCCCTTAAACTGACAGACGAATTGCTTCAGGGCATTCTGATTGCAGTTCCAAATGAAGCGCCCCACTTGAATAATTTGAAAAAGTGGATGAACAATCCGGATTCAGTTAATATAGAAAAGATTGAAAAATATGCTCTTCAGAATGCTTCCAACTATCAGTTTTTTATGGATGAATGGAAAACGTTTGCAGATATACAGAAAAGTCTTGTTAAACCGGTCCAGCATCCGTCCCAGTTGCTTTCTACTGCAGGAAGTACAATTGTGATGAATGATTCTGTCACCACAAATATTTTGTATATAAAGCAGTTTTTATTGACAGGACAGCAAAAACCTTATGAATACGCAAAAGAGGAAATAAAGGAAATACTTCTTAATAGACGGAAGATAGAATTCCTCCAACAATTGGAAACGGCCATCTATAACGATGCTTTGCAAGGAGGGGAAATTATATACTATCAATAAGATTATGATGAAAAAGACCAAGATTTTATTAGCGCTACTGTGGACTGCATTAACGCTTTCAGCCCAGAAAAATGTGATTGATGAAGTGATATGGGTTGTGGGCGACGAGGCAATATTGCGTTCAGAAGTCGAAGAGCAAAGATTGCGTGCACAATATGAAGGTATAAAAATGGAAGGTGACCCGTATTGTGTTATTCCGGAACAAATAGCTATACAGAAATTGTTTTTGCATCAGGCAGAACTGGACAGTATTGTGGCAAATGAGAGCTCTGTAGCGACACAGGTTGAAATGCGTATCAACTATTTCATATCTCAAATCGGTTCGACGGAAAAATTGGAAGAATATTTTCGTAAACCATTGTCTGAAATAAGGCAAGACATGGATGAATTGGTACGTAATCAAATGATTATACAACAGATGCAACAAAAATTGGTAGGCGATTTGAAATCGACACCCGCCGAAATACGAAAATTTTATGAACAATTGCCTCCAGACAGTATTCCACTAATACCTACTCAGGTAGAGGTGCAAGTCATAACATTGGATCCGCCTGTTCCTACTGAAGAAGTGGATAGGATAAAGGAAAGACTTCGGGAATATGCGGATAGAGTAAATAATGGTTCGGCTAGTTTTTCCATGTTGGCCCGCCTTTATTCCGAAGACCCTCAAAGTGCGGTGAGAGGTGGTGAATTGGGATTTATGGGACGTGGACAGTTGGTACCGGAATTTGCTGCTGTAGCTTTTTCATTGACTGACCCCAATCATGTTTCACGTGTAGTAGAAACGGAATTCGGCTTTCATATCATACAATTGATTGAACGAAAAGGTGATAGGGTGAATTGCCGCCACATTTTGTTGAGACCCCGCATTTCAGAATTGGATAAGCAGAAAGCTATCCATCAGTTGGATTCAGTTGCAACCTTGGTTCGGTCGGAAAAAATCACTTTTGACCAAGCAGTTATGATATATTCGCAAGACAAAAACACAGTTATGAATGCCGGATTGATGTCAAATGCCAACACGGGAACGTCAAAGTTTGAGTATCAGGAACTCCCGCAGGAAATTGCCAAGGTGGTATATGATATGAAAGTAGGTGAAATATCCGAGCCTTTTACCATGATGGATCCGACTAAAAACAAGGAAGTGTGTGTACTTGTGAAGCTGAAATCAAAAACGGAAACCCATAGGGCTAACTTGAAAGATGATTATCAGACTATTAAGCAATATTTGGAAAGCAAACGTAATGACCAGTTTATTCACGACTGGATTATACAGAAACAGAAAGATACATACATTGACATAGCGCCTGAATGGCGTAATTGTGATTTCCAGTACCCAGGATGGATTAAGTAAAAGGAATACAGCCAACATTATGATGTCTATCCGCTACATATTGTTGAGTCTCGGAATTATTGCTTTGTCCTGCTGTCGAGAATTGGCAGCGCAGAACACGAATGATTCAACCCGTCAAAAGAATGCTAAGGTTACACTCGTTTATCTGGAAAATTGCGAAACGCTATCTTTTGATGAAGCAAATTTGCCGGAAACACAGGTGCTGAAGGGAAATGTTCGTTTCAGACATGACAGTGCATTGCTTTACTGTGACAGTGCTTATTTCTATGAAAAAAGAAACTCGCTTGACGCTTTCGGAAATGTAAAAATAGTTCAGGCTGATACATTGGTGGGCTATGGTGACAAATTGTATTATGACGGAAACCGGAAAATGGCGCGTTTCAGGAAGAATGTAAGACTGGAAGATGGAAAAATGACTCTATATACAGACAGTCTGAACTATGACCGTCTGAACAATATTGCATACTATTACAAGGGAGGAAAGTTATGTGACTCTATCAATACTCTGACCTCGGTTTGGGGACAATATTTGCCGGAATGGAATAGGGCGACATTTAAGAATAATGTGGTTTTGGAAAACCCGGATTTCCGTTTGGAATCAGATACTCTTAATTACAATACATCCACAAATGTAGCTGATATTGTGGGTCCTACAAAAATGAAATACAAGGAAGAAACCGATATCTTTTCTACTAACGGATGGTATAATACACAAAATGACCAGTCGATGCTTTTGGATCGCTCCGTGATTGTACATAAAGATGGAAAATCCATTACAGGAGACACCATTTATTATGACAAAAGAAAACAGTTCGGAACAATATATCATAATATGCAATTGACAGATTCTGTGCAGAAAACAACACTTTGTGGGCATTATGGGTATTATGATGAGGCGGCAGAAGCAGGGATGGCTACCGATAGTGCCTTTTTAATAGATTGGTCTTCACCGGATTCACTTTTTCTGCATGCTGACAGTATGTTTACTAAAACAGATACTGCTAAAGGCAATATCATAAGAGCATATTATAAGGTTAGAATGTATAAGTCAGACGTTCAGGCTGTGTGTGACTCCTTGACCTATATTGAAAAGGATTCAATTATGTCACTTTACAACGAACCGGTTATGTGGAATGAAAACCAACAGATATCCGCTACCTTGATTAATGTCTATTTGAATGATTCGACCGTGGATTATGCCCATCTTATCAATCAGGCTTTTGTGGCACGGCAGGTTGATTCAATCTGTTTTGATCAGATGTCGGGAAAAGAAATGTTTGCTTTCATGAGAGATGGGGAAATCTATAAAGTTGACGTAAGCGGAAATGCGGAAACTGTTTTTTATCCCAAAGAAGATGATGGAAATATAATAGGAATCAACAAGACCCAAAGCAGTTATGTTACCATTTTTATAGAAAACAGGAAAATCAGCAAGGTATTGCTTACTGCGGTTTCCAATGGAACGATGTTTCCATTAGGGCAGTTACCTAAGGAAGATACATATCTTGGCGGATTCTTCTGGGCAGAACAGGAACGTCCCAAAAGTCCTTTGGATATATTCAGCAATCCTCCTAAAACGCCGAGACCGGATGCAGCGGCCACAGCAGCCTCCGCTTCTGCATCAATCAATAAGTAAACTAAAAAATAAACACTACAATATGAAAAGAATAATCCTCTTTGTATGTTTGGGTTTCATCATTTTTCAAACGAATGCCCAAATCGGGTTCCAGTTAGGTTTTAATCAAGCGTTAGAACGTGCCAAACTAGGCAGTGATGGAGAGTATGCGCGCGACCCAGCTCTTAATGGTTTTAAGGTAGGAATTTTGTATGAGCAGAATTTCAAATATGGATTGGGTTTGTATTATGCCTTGAATTATTCATTTTTGATAAATCAGACAAAATGGAATACGATAGGCAGCAGTGGCAGGCTACAACAGGAATCAAATATGGAACATTATTTGGATGTGCCGGTTCATTTTCAATATAAGCTGTTGTTAGCCAAAGATACATACATGATGGCCTATCTAGGACCTACTTTTACTGTTGGATTAGCGGCCGAAGAGAAGGTTGCCACAAAATATATTCAGGAGAATTTCCCTTCAACGACAGCACCCAATGACAGATATAAGATTGATGTAGACGGAGATTCCTTCTATGATTATGGACGTTTTGACGTAAAGGCGAGCATTGGCATCGGTTTCCAGTTCCGTAATATTCAGTTGAAAGGTGGATATGACTTTGGCTTGTTGAATCAATATATTGATACTTATAACAATAAGGAAAGCAAACCCTGGTTTGATTATCGCAATGAATGGAATATTCGCCTGGTTTATGTGTTGGGTGATTGGAAATGGTAAAAGACGCAGAGCATATTAGATTGCCATCCCTGTATTTGTGCATAGGCATGGATATTTTGGGGATGCTCACCTACCTGATACCTTTTATGGCAGAATGGGCAGATGTTTTGTGGGCACCATTGTCAGCGTATGTTTTTTATCGTTCTTTTGGAGGACGGACGGGTAGAGTAGGGGCGGTTATTAATTTTATAGAAGAAGCATTGCCTTTTCTGGATGTTATTCCAACATTTACCATTGCCTATTTTTATCAACGTATGTATTTGAGAAAAAGTGTAAATGTATAAAAGGGAGACTGAAATATGAGATATTTCATCATAGCGGGTGAAGCATCAGGTGATTTGCATGCCTCTAATTTAGTAGCAGAGATAAGACGAAGGGATGCGACTGCCGATGTGATTGGTTTAGGTGGTGATTTGATGCAGAAGCAAGGTGTGCGCTTGATAAGGCATTATCGGCACATGGCCTTTATGGGATTTTCGGCGGTCATCAAACATCTTCCTGAAGTGATGAAAAACATTCGTGTTACCAAGGAGGCGATGGAAGCATTTCGTCCAGATGTGCTTATTTTGGTGGATTATCCCAGTTTTAATATGCGAATGGCCAAGTTTGCCAAGAAAACATTGCACTGTCCGGTTTATTATTATATCTCTCCTAAGATTTGGGCATGGAAAACCTATCGAATTAAAAGCATAAAACGTTATGTAGACAGAATGTTCACTATATTTCCGTTTGAAACGGCGTTTTATGCCAAATATAATTATAAGGTGGACTACGTAGGCAATCCAACACAGAAAACAATTGACAATGCATTGGATGCTCATCTTACAAGGGAGGCATTTTGTGAAGCGCACAATCTTCCCAATAAACCTATTATTGCTTTGTTGGCAGGAAGCCGAAAGCAGGAAATTGCGTCATGCTTACCGACCATGATAGCGGCAGCCTTTTCCTTTAAGGATTATCAATGGGTGGTTGCTGGTGCTCCCGGTGTTGAGCGTTCACTGTATGAACCTTGGGCAAGTCAGGGGCATATTGTTTTTGACGCAACTTACCAGCTGTTGCAGGTGGCCTCTGCAGCTGTGGTTAATTCTGGTACGGCTACACTGGAAACTGCATTGATAGGGACGCCACAGGTGGTTGTCTATGCTGCACCAGGAGGACGTTTTACCTATTGGTTAAAGGAAAATTTTTTGAAAACCCGTTTTATTTCGCTTGTCAACATTATTGCAGGCAAAGAAGTTGTGTGTGAATTGGTGGCCCACTTGTTTACCCAGCAGCAAGTAGAAAGGGTGTTGCGTACATTGCTGTTGGATGAAAATGTAAGAAGAGAAATGCTCGATGGTTATAAAGAGATACGCCAGATATTGGGTAAGCATAGTGCTGCTAGCAATGCTGCACGAATGATAGTAGAATCACTCCACCATTGAGTCTATTCTTTCGGGTCACAAAGAGCCAGCTGAATACGTTTCCTTTCCATGTCCACATCCATCACCTTTACATAAATATGTTGATGTAGTTTGAGAATTTCGTTGGGGTCGCGTACGAAGCGGTTGCCCATATTGGATATGTGTATCAATCCGTTTTCTTTTATACCAATATCAACAAATGCTCCGAAATTGGTGATATTAGTGACGATGCCAGGAAGTTGTTGTCCGATGGTTAAGTCGCTGATTTGCCTTACAGACGGGTCAAATTCAAAAACTTCTACCTCATTGCGAGGGTCTCTTCCTGGTTTCTCAAGTTCTTTAATAATGTCGGTAAGTGTGGGTAAGCCAACTTCATTATTGACATAGTGTGTCAAATTAATTTGTTCCAACAGCGTCTTGTTTCGTATTAAATCTTCAACATTGCAACCTAAATCTTTGGCCATTTGTTGAACTATTTTATAACGTTCCGGATGAACGGCTGTATTATCCAGTGGATTGCTGCCATTGCTTATTCGCAAGAAACCAGCACATTGCTCAAACGCCTTCTCACCCATACGAGTCACTTTCAGAAGTTCACGCCTGTTGTTGAACATGCCGTGTTCTTCTCTGTATTTTACAATGTTCTGGGCCAATTGCGGTCCTAAACCGGAAATGTATGCCAAAAGATGTTTGCTGGCTGTGTTAACATTGACCCCTACAGCATTTACTACATTTATTACAGTTTGGTCCAGCATATTTTTCAGCCGTGTTTGGTCGACATCGTGTTGATATTGACCTACTCCTACTGATTTGGGGTCTATTTTGACCAACTCTGCCAATGGGTCTATCAGACGGCGTCCTATTGAAACAGCACCTCTAACGGTTACATCGTAATTGGGAAACTCTTCTCTGGCTACTTTTGATGCGGAATATACGGAAGCACCGTTTTCGCTTACAGAAAAAATCTTTATTTCGTGGTCATAACGAAGGTTTTGTATAAAATGTTCGGTCTCTCTTCCCGCTGTTCTGTTGCCGATGGCTATTGCATCAATTCTGTAGGCTTCTACCAGTTTTTCTATTTTGCGGGCAGATGTACTTTTTTCGTTTTGGGGAGCATGTGGATAGATGGTTTCATTGTGTATTAAAGTTCCGTGTTCATCCAAACACACTACTTTGCATCCTGTTCGGTAGCCGGGGTCTATGGCCAATATACGTTTTTCACCTAGAGGTGCAGCCAGCAATAATTGTTTTAGGTTTTCGGCAAATACGCGAATGGCTTCCGTATCAGCTTTTTCTTTGCTACTAGCAGCAAATTCCGTTTCAATACTAGGGCGCAACAGACGTTTGTAACTGTCTTTTATGGCCATTTCAACTTGTTCTGCACATTCGTTGTCTGCTTTTATAAAAATGCGGTTCAGTTGTCGTAAGGCAGTTTCTTCATCTGGCATAATGCTTACTTTCAGATATCCATCATGCTCTCCTCTTCTGATGGCCAATAACTGATGTGAAGGGCAGCGTTCCAATCTGCGTTCATAATCAAAATAATCGGCATATTTTTCACCTTCTTTTTCTTTCCCTTTTTGGACTTTGCTGTATAATATTCCTTGGCTTTTAAAGATTCTTCTGATGGATTGTCGGGCATATTCATTTTCATTTACCCATTCGGCAATAATGTCGCGTGCCCCTTTTAAGGCCTCTTCGTCTGTCTTTACCTCGTTGTTGATAAATGAGTGTGCATGCTTTTCGGGTTTGCCTTCTGCCTGTCTCATTATGATTTTAGCTAGAGGTTCCAGACCCTTCTGTCGGGCTACCTCTGCACGTGAATTCCGCTTTTGTTTGTATGGCAGATACAAATCTTCCAGGGTTCCCGCATCCCAACATGCTTCTATTTTACGATGCAGTTCTGCTGTCAAATTGCCTTGTTTTTCAATGGTTGTAATAATACTCTCCTTACGTTTGATGAGTTCTTCCAATCTCTCTGCATTTTCTTTAATATCATTGATGGCTACTTCATCAAGGCCTCCTGTTGCTTCTTTTCTGTATCGGCTGATAAATGGAATGGTTGCGCCGTTGCGAAGTAAATGAAGGGTTTGTTCTATTTGATGTTCTTGAATGCCTAATGTTGTTGCAATATGTTGAGCAATGATATCCATGGTTGTTTTTTATCTGCAAATATAGTACAGGTAAACGTAGAGACAAATGATGGACTCTGCCGAACCGTATATTTTTTTATGAATATTATGGATTGTGTTGAGGTATTGAAAATAAATTGTTTCTCTTTGGCGGGCTTTGACTATTTTGCTTGCAATGTAATATATCAATCAATGGTCGCGCATGTTCATTTTGTTGACATGTTCTTTGCCGCTTGAGCGTGCGAATGGATGTTGCCGGAGACGGCTAAAGTTGGAAAACAGATGTATTTTAGAGCCAATTTTTTTGTCATGAAATTTTTTAAATCAAACTTGCTTGATATTGCAGAAAAATTCTTACTTTTGTAGCAATCAACCAACAAAAACAAGCTGCGATTATGTTAACAGAAAATGATTTGCGTTTATTGAAGGAAAAAGGGATTAGTGAGCAACAACTCTATCATCAGCTTAATACCTTTAAAACGGGATTCCCTTATTTGGAAATAAAGTCAGTAGCATCTATTGACCATGGAATCATCGCTTTAACGGAAGCTGAAACCTGTCAGTATATTGATGAATGGGAAAAATATTTGCAGAATGATTGTAATGTGGTGAAATTTGTTCCTGCTTCAGGAGCTGCCAGCCGCATGTTTAAGGATTTGTTTGAATTTTTGGATAGTGAGTCAGAAGAACAGGCTGAAAGTGTTAGAATCTTTTTTGAAAACATTCATCGGTTTGCGTTTTATGGTGATTTAAATAAGGCTTGCGAGAAGAATTTAGGAAAAACAATAGATCAGTTGTTGGCTGAAAAATCATATAAACCAATTGTTAGTTGTCTGCTTAAGAAAGAGGGGCTCAATTATGGTTCCTTGCCCAAAGGCTTGCTGAAATTCCACACTTATCCATCAGAACAAAGAACTCCTTTTGTGGAACATTTGGTGGAAGGTGCATTGTATGCTAGCAATCTGCACAATAAGGTGAATATACATTATACGGTTTCACACGACCATCTTACACTCTTTAAATATCATTTGGCCGAAAAGCAGAAAGAATTCGAAGACAAGTTTGGAGTGACATATAATGTGAGCTTTTCTGAGCAAAAAGCATCAACAGATACTGTTGCGGCTGATGCGGACAACAATCCTTTTAGAAATGAAGACGGCTCGATTTTGTTCCGTCCGGGAGGTCATGGGGCTTTGATAGAGAATCTGAACGATATTGATGCTGACATTATATTCATTAAAAACATTGACAATGTAGTGCCTGATAAATTAAAAGCCCCTACAGTACACTATAAGAAAACGATAGCGGGTTATTTGGTACATTTGCAGAAACAAATCTTTTCCTATTTGCAGGAATTGGAGAATGAAGCTATTTCTGATGCTAAGTTGCAGGTTATTCAGCAGTTCTCTGAGAAGCGTTTGAATAATCATATGGATTCATACCCTCAGATGACGCGGGAAGAGAAAATTTCATTTTTGAAAAATAAGCTTAATCGTCCTATCCGTGTTTGCGGAATGGTTAAAAATGAAGGAGAACCGGGTGGCGGACCGTTCCTGGCCGTCAATAAAGATGGTAGTTATTCCCCACAAATATTGGAAAGCTCTCAGATTAAGGACAAAAGCTTGATGAGCAAGTCAACCCATTTTAACCCGGTAGATTTGGTGTGTGCGGTTAAGGATTATAAAGGCAATAAATTTGATTTGACCCGTTATGTTGATCCAGAAACAGGTTTCATTTCTAACAAGTCTAAGAACGGAAAGGAATTAAAAGCTCTCGAATTGCCTGGCTTATGGAATGGAGCGATGAGTGATTGGAATACGATTTTCCTTGAAGTGCCAGCGCAAACATTTAATCCGGTAAAAACAGTCAATGATTTGTTGAGACCAGAACATCAGTAAAGAATATAATTTGTAGAAAGAAATAGAACTTAAAATTGTAAGAGATGAATAAGACAACATTTGCAGGGTTGGAGTTGAAAAACCCAATAATAATCAGTAGTTGTGGACGTACTGCCAAAGCAGAAAATAACAAGGCTTTTGAAGATGCAGGTGCTGCTGCCGTAGTACTCAAATCATTGTTTGAAGAAAATATAACAAGAGAAACTGAACATTTGTCACATAGTACAGATCATACAGAGGCCGCAGATTACATGCAGTCATATATCCGTTCACATGCTTTGGCTGATTACATTCAATTGATTAAGGACAGCAAGAAGTTGTGCACTATACCTGTTATCGCCAGCATCAATTGTCATTCAAAAGGCGAGTGGATTGATTTTGCTAAATCTATACAAGAGGCAGGTGCTGATGCTTTGGAATTGAACATTATGGGAGTGCCTGATTTTAAATCATATAAGGTTGGGGATTATGAGCAGTTGCATTTGGATATAGTATCGAAAGTGCGCAAAGAGGTAAATATCCCTCTCATTGTGAAACTGGGTAGCAACATTACCAATCCGGTCGCATTGATAGAACAACTTAAAATTTATGGTGCTAACGCAGTCGTGCTTTTCAATCGCTCTTATCAACCAGATATTAATATTGATACGATGGAGTTTAAAGCTGGCAGTTTGTTAAGTAATTCTTCTGATTTGCCTAATTCTCTCCGTTGGACTGGAATAGCATCTGCATTGGTGAATGGAATGGACTATGCCATTTCAGGTGGAGTACATAGCGGAGAAGATGTTGTAAAGGCTATTTTGTCTGGTGCATCAGTGGTAGAGGTCACCAGTGCCATCTATAAAAATGGAAACGGATGGATTCATCAGGCATTGGAGCAACTTACAGAGTGGCAGAAAAAACACCATTATCAGAATATAGACGAGTTTAAGGGAAGGATGAATGCGGCAGCTATTGATAATCCTGATTTTTGGTTGCGTACTCAATTCTTGAAATATTTTGCATCAAATGAAGATTGATTAAGCGTTATACGTGGGAAGGGAGAATGTGACAAATTGCTTCATATTCTCCCTTTTTTTACATGTGAAGACTCCTATTTCCCTTATAAAATAAGCGCCGTAAATAGTGTATTGTTTATTATGGTAAATGATAATAATTACACAACTGTTGTCATTAATTACACATGTATACTATCCACATTCTCTACTTTTGCTTTGCTATTTGAATTTTTATGAGATAAAGCATAATGTTTAGTAAATCAGCTTATTAACAACCAATCTATATCTAACATTTAAATCTATCAAAACAAAAATGAGAAGAGACAAAAAAGGCTGTTTTGCCATGAGAAGCACATTCCTCTCGGCCCTTGTCCTGTTCTTTGTTTTCGGTGCTTATGCACAGACAAGAAAGGTTTCCGGTGTAGTGAAGGATGCTAATGGTGAAACCATTATTTCAGCTTCTGTTGTAGTTAAGGGTACCACAATTGGTACAGTAACCGATTTTGACGGTGCTTATAGTCTTCAAGTTCCAGCCGATGCGAAAACACTTGTTTTTTCCTATATTGGAATGACTACCGTTGAAAAGGCAATCACGAGCGACATTATCAATGTAACGCTTAAGGAAGATGCCCAAGTAATTGATGAAGTTGTTGTGACCGGTTATGGAACGACCAAGAAACGTGACCTTGTTACCTCTGTAGCATCTGTCAATGCAGAGCAATTGAAAGACATTCCTGTTACGAGTGCGGCAGAAGCATTGCAAGGTAAGTTGTCTGGTGTTTCTGTTACTACAACGGAAGGTTCTCCTGATGCAGAAATTAAAATACGTGTGCGTGGAGGTACATCTTTGACTCAGAGCAATGACCCGCTTTACATTGTTGACGGTTTCCCTGTAAGTAGCATCAATGATAT
>JADIMG010000110.1 GCA_017694875.1 Candidatus Gallipaludibacter merdavium | reverse complement strand
CCAAAAGGGTAATCACCAAACCCATAATGGAAAAATAAGCGCCATACTGCGTTTTATCCGTCAGTTTATACCACAATGACAAATTGAAAAATACCCCTTGAAAAATATAGGAAAACAACACAATCGGCACTACCCGCATTCCCGACCAATACGACGGATGGATAATCAGTTTAATAATGTCCAGATAAAAGAGCATTCCTAACAAAATCAGCAAAGAGAAGATGACAAAATATTTCATCGCATCGGCATAGACCCCCACACTGTTCTTGTCCTTATGCTTGGCAAAGATAAACGGCTCGTAGGCATAGCGAAATGCTTGTGTAAACATCATCATCACCATGGCAATCTTGAAGCAAGCGCCATAAATTCCCAGTTCCGACGCGGCCAATTCCTTATCGGGCATCAAAAAGGGAAAAATAATCTTGTCCACCGTCTGGTTCATTATACCGGCTATACCCAATACCAACAATGGAAGAGAATAATGAAGCATGCGTTTCAACAGAGCCCAGTCAAACGAGAATTTCACCCGCATATCTGGTATCAGAGCCAATGTGACCAATGAAGTGGAAATAAAGTTGGACACAAATACATAACCCACCCCATAATCCGGCTTGTAGAACCAGTCCACCAAAGCAGGAGCATGTGTCATCAGCCATGGACAAAGCAAAAGGAAAAACAGGTTGAAAGCAATGTTCATGAAAATCATGAAGAGCTTCAATGCCGCAAACTTAATCGGACGACGCTTGTAACGCAAATAAGCAAAAGGTATACTGCCAAAAGCGTCCATAGACACAACAACGCCCAACATGGCAATAAACTCCTTATGGGTTGGATAGCCTAAAGCGTTAGCTATGGGCTGGCAAAAGACCACACAGCAGGCCGCAAAAACCAACGATGTAAAACCCACACAAGTCAATGTGGTACTGTACACCTTGTTCGGGTCGTTTTCCTCTTTATTGGCAAAGCGGAAAAAGCCCGTTTCCATGCCGTAAGTAAGTATGACCAACAGCAATGCTGTCCAGGCATAAAGATTGGTAACAATACCATAATCAGCTGATTGCTGCAACACAAAAGTGTAAAGCGGCACCAGCAACCAGTTCAAGAACTTGCCTACGATGCTGCTCAAACCATATATGGCGGTCTCTTTCGCCAAATTCTTCATCTCTTTTGCCATAACCAAAGATTTTAACAGTGGGCAAAGATAGTTATTTTAGCGGATAGTCAATTTATAGAAAGATACTAATTAACTATGGCAACTTTGTGGGCGTGCAATATTTTGTTTTCTGCAGATGACCGCATAAAAAAAGGGCGCCACACTCAGTAATTGACTGTCGTGGCACCCTCTGTCTATAACACGAATTATGTTCTTACTTGACGATAATTTTATACGTCTCTCCTGCTATGGATAATATATACATGCCTGGATTGACATGTTTATTATAGTTGCATACACCTTCCTCACGGTCAATCAGTTGTCCTGTAATGGAATATAGACTAACTGTTGCACTTTCGTTAAAATAGGCTTGTATATTCTGTGCATTCACCATAATTTTAGGTTGCATAGATGTTTCATCCAAACCGGTTGTCGGTCCGTTTGCCACGCTGAATGCCGTTGTATATTCATCAGAACATACCGTATCGTTGTGACAAACAGTTTCATAATGGAAATTCAGAGTATATGTTCCATTACCCAGGCCATCGCTGACATTAATAGGTTCTACTGTTTGCCAGTCAAATTCATATTCCGGCGTTTCTGGATCAGCAGCTGTAGCCAAAGCGACTCTGTTGGCGAGTATTGTGTCTGCATTTTGTGTTATGGTATAGCACATGTAAGCCGCAACATCTTTAGGCATTATCTTAAGCAAATCATTGGCTTTTTCTGCACCGGCAGGGACATCAATTCCGATGCGTGCAGAAACACTGGTTGTTCCACCAATCAATAAAAGTGGTGATGCACTGGAAAAGGTGCCTAAGTCTGCATTCATCTCGGCTACATCACCCAATACGGCATCAGCACCTATTCCGATAAGGTTTGTATCCAATAATGTTACCAGCTTTACTGCATTTTCGCATGTTAAAGTATGGCGATTGTAACTTATTTGCCATCTTACCTTGCCGTTCGCACCGCCAGGAACACTATATTTCCCTTTTCCTATTGGCAGCACATCAGCTATGAAGGCAGGCAGGTTATCTGGGTAGATCATTGCTTGCAAAGTACCCTTAAAAAGGGAATTTGTTATATTGATTTGGTCATATTCATCACTTATGGGATGAAACTGGCTATTATTTGTTCCGTCAGAAAAAGAACTGAAATTCAGAGTTTGTGCATCGCACAAATATTTCACGTAACCATTTACAATTTTTGCACGGAATACAATCTCTGTCTCTTCTGCCAGGCTAAATGGCCGACCATTGGTCCAAGCAGTTCTTTCTCCTTGAGTGCCCGTTCCATCAGCCTTTACCACCTGATATTCATAATTTCCAGCCGGCAAAGTCATTGTTTTTGAATAAATCTCACTATCAGCAGCAGGAGCATCCATAAGATATGCATCAGTCGGCACACTATTCTCTCCCAAAGTGATAGGTTTTGCGTCGTCAAATTCACTACTTTGGGTTCCTGTCAGTAAACTCGAACCTTCAGGCACCACGTTGAAACGAATGTAAAGGTCTTGCGCTTGCACATTCAGAGATGCAACACAAGCCGCTAAAAAAAACAAGGCGGATAATTTTTTCATAATAACTCTTTTTTACTTGTTAAAATTACGGTTCATTGAATATTTCGCAAAAGAAGAAATATAAAATGGAACCGGATAGCAAAATTCTCGCAGTTTGTGCAACAATATTGCAACAAGCGATTTTTGTAATTTTTCCGCCAATCTTTTTGCGTTTCTGAACTCTAACCACCCTATCGCTGTTAAGTAGTCGGATGTTTTTCAGAACAAGCAACAAAAGGACTTCTTTTTCAAGGAAACAGTTGCCAATGGTGTAAAATTTCTATTCGTATCATAGATTATTTCGTCATCACGACTATTATTGTAGTATTCTTGTACTGAAATCCAATATTTTCATATAGATGCGGTAGAAATACCCATATATTTGTGTCGCTATTAACGACCGAGATGAAAAAACCATGAATATGAGATATAAAATAGTATTGTCAAGTTTGGTCTACTGTTTTGTTTGCCTCTTCTCCATTGCAGCTGAAAATGCTCCAGCAACCATTTCTAAAGCAGATATGGTGGATATGTTTATGGGCGTGCAAGGAGCAAGCAATTGTGTTATTGGTCCCCAACTGCCACATGGTTCGGTCAATCCGTCGCCGCAAACCAAAGACGGCTCGCATAGCGGGTACAAGGCCGATAAACCAATCAGAGGTTTTGCCCAATTGCATGTATCAGGAATCGGCTGGGGACGATACGGGCAAATATTGCTTTCACCCCAAGTTGGTTTTGATGCAGCAGAAACAGGACATGATTCTGACAAAGCAAATGAAATAGCACGTCCTTATTATTATTCTGTCGAGTTGAAACGTTATGGCATAAGAACGGAAATAACGCCGACACATCACTGCGCAAGTTACCGTTTTACGTTTCCAACGACACGAGATGCCAATATCTTGTTGGATGTTGCACACAACATTCCACAACATATAGTCCCCATTATAGGAGGCCATTTTCTGGATGGCCACATTGACTACGATGCACAAAGCGGATATATTACGGGTTGGGGTGAATATGCAGGTGGCTTTGGTGATGATGCACCATATAAGGTTTATTTTGCCATGTATTTAGATTGTCCAATAAAAGAATTCACCGTTTCGGGAAATATTCCAGAGGCATTATATGCTCGAATAGCCCTACCGGAAAATCCTGGAACAGTCCATTTACAAGTCGGTATTTCGTTCAAAAGCATAGACCATGCAAGAATGTATCTGGCAGATGAAATTACCGGCAACACATTCGATACGCTTTGTGCCCAAGCCAAAGACATATGGGAAGATGTGTTTGACAAAATTACAGTAAAAGGCGGAACGGTTGAAGAAGAACGCATGTTCTATACGGCCATGTACCACAGCTATGTGATGCCTCGTGACCGGACAGGTGATAATCCGCATTGGGAAAGCGCACAACCACACTTCGACGACCATTATTGTGTGTGGGACACATGGCGTACCAAATTTCCTTTAATGATTCTATTAGACGAGAGTTATGTTGGTAGAGTTATAAATTCATTTATCGACCGCTATGAGCATAATGGGAAATGCCGTCCAACCTTTACAAGTTCTTTAGAATGGGACTGGAAACAAGGCGGTGACGATGTAGACAATATCATTGCGGATGCTTTTGTAAAAGGTGTTGGTGGATTTGACAAATCCAAGGCTTATGCATTGCTGAAATCAGATGCTTTCCAACAGCGCAGTCCTGCCTATAGACACTACGGGTGGGAACCGGAACCAGCAGAACGAATGAGTTGCAGTTATACGATGGAATATGCCTATAATGATTTCTGCGTAGCTACTGTTGCCGGTCTGATGGGCGATTCCTTGGTAAAAGAACAACTTTTGGAACGTGCAACCCATTGGGAAAACCTATTCAATCCCACATTGGAAAGTTATGGTTTCAAAGGATTCATAGGACCACGCAAAGCCGATGGCGAATGGATAAAGATAGACCCGGCAAAGCGCTATGGTTCCTGGGTAGAATATTTTTACGAAGGCAATTCGTGGGTTTACACATTATTTGTGCCACATCAATTCGAACGTTTGATTGAGATGTGTGGAGGAAAGGATGAAATGGTGCGTCGTCTGTGTTTCGGATTTGACCATAATTTGATAGAATTGGACAACGAACCAGGTTTTCTCTCACCGTTTATTTTCACACATTGCAAACGGCCAGATTTAACAGCCAAATATGTGTATACTATCCGTAACAACCATTTTTCTTTAGAAAACGGTTATCCGGAAAATGAAGACAGTGGGGCCATGGGAGCGTGGTATGTGTTTACGTCAATAGGCTTTTTCCCCAACGCAGGACAGGATTTTTATTATGTACTGCCTCCTGCTTTCCCGGAAATTACAATAGAGCGTGAAAACGGGAAACAGATTCATATACAAACCCAAAAGGCAACACCCGATGCTACCCAATTGGTTGCTGTTTATGTAAACGGCCACAAAGTGGAAAATGGCATTATACGCCATTCCGATATTGCCCAAGGAGCAACTTTATTATATGTGTATAAATAAAAAATTGTGCGTTATGAAAATATTTCTTTTTTGGCTATGCTGTTTGTTTGCAAGTAGTGCTTTTGCACAAAGCGGTTTGCCTTTCGGTGTCAATTTGGCAGGAGCAGAGTTTGGACACGGCTCCAAAATGCCTGGTGAAGTAAACAAGGATTATTTCTATCCGACGACGGCCGATTTGGATTATTGGGCGTCGAAAGAATTGCGTTTGTTGCGCGTGCCATTCAAATGGGAGCGTATTCAACACGAACCATTTGGTCCTCTAACCGAAGCAGAGGTAAACGTGATGAAACAAATGCTACAGGAAGCCCATAAGCGTGGACTGCAAATAATTTTGGATTTACATAATTACGGACGCCGTAAAGTTGGCGAACAGACCTATATTTTAGGTGATTCAGAACTGCCATTAGAGGCCTTAGGTGATTTTTGGAAACGCCTGGTGACGGAACTGAAAGGTTACGAAAGCAGCATTTACGGTTATGGTCTAATGAATGAGCCTCACGATATGTTGGAACATACACCATGGGTAAAGATTGCCCAAGCCTGCATTTTTGATATTCGCAGTGTGGACACGGTTACAACCATTATTGTCGGTGGCAATCATTGGAGCTCTGCAGAGCGCTGGCTGCTGGTAAGCGATGAACTGAGGTACCTATACGACCCTTCCGATAATCTACTTTTTGAAGCACATTGTTACTTTGATGAAGATGCCTCGGGTGTATATCGCCGCTCTTATGATGAAGAAAAGGCACATCCTTATATCGGGATTGAGCGCCTGAGCCCATTTGTGAAATGGTTAAAGACAAACAATCTGCGGGGTTTTATCGGAGAATATGGTATTCCTGCAACGGATAAACGTTGGAGCGTCTGCCTGGAACACATGTTAGCCTATATGCAGGAACAGGGTGTAAACGGAACCTATTGGGCAGCCGGAGCACGTTGGAACAATTACATATTGGGTGTGCAACCACAAAACAATTACACAACCGATATGCCACAAGTTTCGATTTTGCGCAAATATCTTACGACGAAATAAACCTATCTCACACAAGATATGGATGATATATCAAACAACTTTATTTATTAACACTTTAAATTTTGGTAAAATGAAAACAATTACAAGATGGATGTTGATGGCTGCTGTAGTATGCAGCTCAACAATGGTTTCAGCACAAGTGCCTCCTGTTGCTCCTCCTGATTTGGATTATCCGGCAGAAGACGTACTGTCATTCTATAGCGAAAAATATGGAGAAGCATTTCCCGACATGAGTGCTCCAGCATGGGGACAAACAGCCACATATGACTACACAGCTACAGCCGATGGTTTGGCTGGCGCTTTGGTATTGAGAGACCTGGGTTGGTTGCCTATTGCCTTAGGCGGAACTGCTCAAATTAAAAGTTATGAATATGTGCATGTGGATGTATTTTGCAATGAGGAGACCATGTTCCAGATTGGTTTCCACCGCCACTATCCAGACAACAAAGAACAGTACTTCCCTCTAATAGAGAAAGGCACTATGAAAGCCGGACAATGGTATTCCATTGACTACCCAATAGCAGACTTCCTTGTTGACTGGGGACCCTACGATGCACACTATTTGCGTTTTGGCGGTGAAGGCGAAGGCTTGGTATATTCCAATGAAATTTATGTAACCAACTTCGTTTGCTTCAATGGAGAACCGACCTGCCTGGGTGGTGTGGTTCGTGAAACCTCTGCTTTGAACAATGCATATACATCTGACGTTAAAACTTACATCAACGGTCAAAGTCTGTATTGCGAAGCATCAGAAAACATCAAATCAGTTTGCATATACAATGCACTGGGACAAGAAGTAAAATCAGCTTCCGTAAACCAACCGTTTGCCACTCTAGATGTTGCAGACCTTATCAATGGTATGTATGTCATTTCTATTGATTTTGCCAACGGACAGAAAAGCACTAGCAAAGTAATCAAATAATTGAATGAATGGAAGACTGTGCCAACATACAAGTAGTGGCACAGTCTTTTTTTATGTAGACTTCAAATATAATCTATCATGACTAAACCACATTTTAAAAGTTTGTTAGTATTGCTTTCTGGAATGATGTTCCAGATGGCTTATGCAACAGCACCAACAGAAGCAGCGCCCATACCCCAACAGGATGCTGCTGATGTCGTGTCGCTGTTTAGCGACCATTATGAAACGGTCGGTAGAGGACCTGAACCACAGACCTGGGGAGGGGACAATGCAATTACGGTAAACACCATCAGCGGAACTGACGACCAAATTTTAATGACAGCCGGCAACAGCTTTGTATGCTACACGTCGGGTTGGACAGCCCAGACAAAAGGATATATCCACATGGATATATGGGCAGAAACAGCCGGAAGATTTTCATTTGGCATTGGAGTGTCGTTCAACAGCACTATGACTTTCTTATCTGATTATGAGTGGCCCATGTTGGTAGCCAATCAATGGAACAGCATCGATGTGCCGGTCGTAGAATTTGTGAAGGCAGGTCTAAACGATGCAAACAACTTACAGACAATTCGTTTTTCGGGAACAGGAACATATTATATCGACAACATATACGCATGGGGTGAGAAAGAAGAGTATGTGGAAGGCGTGGACATACCAGTAGCCCCAGTGCCAACCCACAATGCGGCAGAAGTTGTGAGTGCATTCAGCGACAGTTATACACGTGCCACCAAAGCCGATCCGTTAGCTGTAACCTATGCCGGTAACACTGTGGCCAAACTGAAGCCTTATGCAAGCAATATGGAAGACAGTGTCATTGTGTTGGAAAATCTCAGCACAAGCGGCATCAACATTTCCATTTGGAATATATCAGCCTGCAACAACATTCATATGGACGTTTACTGGACAGGTGAAAGCGGTACGGGAGAATTTGAGTTCGGTCTGAACAGCGCAGACTGGAGTGGTAAGGATTTCAAATATATGTCTAATTTCAATTGGCCACAGACCATTGCAGGACAATGGGTAAGTATGGAAATACCTATTACAGAATTTGCCTCCTTCTCCGGTTTGAAGCTGAACGGAATCATCATGATGCAGTTCAAGGGTTCAGGTACATTCTATGTAGACAATATATATGGATACCAATCAACTGTAGAGATAAGTGCACCCCAAAATGTTCCAACCTTTACACTCGATTCCACAAACGTTATATCCATTTTCTGCGAACAATATGAAGAAGAAGGCTACCAAGACAGCGAATTGGGTATGACCGACGTAGATGCAAGCGGCAATCTGATGTATTACGGCCAAAACGAAAACCAAGACCGCGAATTCGTGGAAATAGAGGAAGGTAATCAGACCATTCACTTGACCAACTGGAACGACTATCCTTTCAAAATACACAAAAACAGCACATCCATGGACCTGAGCGAGATGGACTACCTGCATGCCAGCGTCTACCTGATGAGCGAGCTTGACCAAACCAACAAGCCTGCCACTGTAACCTTCTGGATGCACGACAAAGCAGGAAACAAGGTAGCCAACGCAAGTGAAGTACCTTATATTACCATGCAACGTGGTCAATGGGTATCGTTCAGCATCCCATTGTGTCACTATCGGGAAAAAGTTGATTTGTCAGATACCTATGTGCTACGCCTGCGTGTCGGAGGCTATCCAGGCATGGAAGTCTACCTTGACAATGTATTTGCTTACAAGGGTGAAGCAATTGGTTTGGTGGCTGACGGTTGCGAAGAAGAAGAGGGATCCTGCGAGGGAATATTTGACAAAGCCGATGGCACATTGCCAAATGTTGACCAGGCATTCCTTGGTGTAAACTTGTCGTCCGCATCAGGTGGAACTGTACCGGGCGTGTTGGGTACCAACTACGCCATGCCTAAAATGGAAGACTTGTGGTATTTCAATGCGAAAGGTGTGAAACTCATCCGTTTCCCATTCCGCTGGAAACGCGTTCAGAGCGAAGTAAACGGACCTTTGGTACAAACAGACATTGAGGCCATGAAAGAAGTCGTAGCTGAAGCAGAACGCCTTGGTATGTGGGTAATGCTCGACATGCATGATTATGCCGAATATACCCGCAATGATACATTGTTCACCATTGATGGGCGTTACAAAACAAAAAATGCTAACGGTTACTGGACCAATTGGAAAACCACACCAGAAGGAACAGGAGTGACCAAAAAAGAATTTGCTGATGTATGGGTTAAACTTGCTACTGAGTTCAAGGATTTCAGCAATATCTACGGCTACGACCTGATGAACGAACCTAAAGATGTAGATTTGGAAGGACTCAGAGAATGCTACCAGTATGTCATAGATGAAATACGCAAAGTAGATACCAAAGCCGCTATTGTTGTAGAGGGTAAGAACTATACAGGGGCCGCCGGTTGGCCGAATAATGCCGCAGGGCTAGAAACACTGACAGACCCCATAGGTAACAATATCATTTATCAAGCACACTGTTATTTTGATGATGACAGCAGCGGCACTTATGGAGATGATTATGACACAGAAGTAGGAGACAACTTTGATGTATACAAGGAAAGGCTTGACCCATTTATCAATTGGCTGAAGGAGAAAAACAAGAAAGGGCTTTTGGGTGAATTCGGAGTGCCTTACAATGGCGCAAAGCAATCAGACGAACGCTACATGGTACTGATTGACTCTGTATTCTCCTACCTAAAGCAACACGAGCTCACTGCAACTATTTGGTGCGGTGGACACTTCTATGAAAGCAACCACTTAAGTGTATCGCCCGACAAGGACTACTGCACAGAAAAGTCGACCATGGAAGTCATGGAGAAATACCTCAACAACGAAGATGAAACAGCATTGGTACCAGTCGATATGGACGAAAACGGTATAACCGTCTATCCGAATCCTGTGACAAATGTCTTGCAAGTGCAGTTGCCATCAAATGGTCTCAAGAGCATGCGTCTGTATAATGCGTATGGGCAAAAAGTATATGAAACAACTAGTAATGCAACAGAATATGAAATAGATTTTAGCGGCTATGCTACTGGCGTATATCTGCTGTATTGCGAAAATACTGACGGCAGTATGCAGTCAACGCAGTGCGTTCTGAAGCGATAGCTTATCTGTATAAGATAACTGCTTCAAAATAATGTAGGAGGCGTACGGACTTAATGTCCGGTACGCCTCCTTTCTTATTCTCCACCTTCATAATGGATAGTCCTTACGGAAATATAACTGATAGAAATTTACATGTACTATGCTCCTCTTCCGTATGACTCTTCACTGGGAAAACATATTTAACAAGGTGAAATGATAGCTTCTATAAGACTTCTACGACAAGCAAGAATGCTTGGCAAAGATTCCAATCGAATGATATTACTATATCATCTGACACAATAGCCTCTCATTCTGGCTCGAATTTCGCATCTATCACTTTGCCTTCTGCGTCTTGTCCCCTACCTATTCAGATAAAATTAAAGGGACCGTTTCAAGAAGATTTTGAAACAGCCCCCAAAAATTACGATATCGACACTCTGCATGTCACTAACAATATTTTTGTTCTAAGTCCAAAACAAAGGGCAAAAACTACAGCATATCAGTTACCTAATTCACAATTGTCTCGCATTCCGATACTGTTATTTCCAATGGATTGGATACCTGCCAATGCATTATATTGGATAAGGTTGCCACTTATGTCGATTTGGGTACAAGCATCCATGAGTTGCTCCACACAAATACCTGCAATATTGTTGCCTTCCAAAAGATTGTCCGATATACCTACTCCATCGGATTCAGCACAGTAAATGCCAGACAAGGCGTTGCGTGCCAATTCGTTTCCTGTTATGCGTATGTTTGAACCAAAAGTAATATGCAGCCCGTTGCCCCATAATGATGAATCAAATCTGCTATCGGTTACATCAACCTTCGTCACGTGGCTCAGGTACATATTATGGTGAAAGCCCGGACCTGGAACAACGTTTGAGCCATTGTTATCAAAATCACATCTATCTATAGTGATGTTACTTGCACCAGCAATATACACTCCATTTTTCGTGCAGTTACGTACAGTCACATTTTGCAGACTGATGTTTTGCATTTTGTGAGTAGAGTCAGATAACAGGATAATACCCTCGCGCGAAGGAGCATACCAATATAGACGCAACCCCCGTTCATAGTTTGGGTCAAATCCGGTTTCGGCTTTGGTTGCTCCCTCCACGACAAAATTTTGCAACACAATGTCGTGCATATCAAGAGTTGCATTTACGATGGTCGGTCCGAGACAATCGGGTTCCAACATCAATATGCTTTTGCGACCTTCCCCGCACAGTTTGGTTCCACTTTGCAATCGGAGCGGCTGACGGATAGTATGCAACCCTTCTTTAAGCACCACCCGGCGGTTTCCGGCCTTTTCTATAGCTGCCTGGATATCCTCACCTGGGTAAACATCCAACTTTTCAGCAACAGGTATACTATTGCCTGCATCCATTAAGGCCCCAGTTGTCTCTGGTAATAGAACATCGGTTTCCGGCAATGATTTTGCCTCGTCTTGCCCACTTTTGAACGTATTACAATAGGCACGCATAGCACTCAATGTGCCGAGAGGTTTTGCAGCCTCCGGATGGGCAACCATCAGCGAATCCACATGTGGAAGGCATATGCCTTCCACCATGGTGTAATGGTTGTAAATGGACGTATAGATGTCAGATATGCCACGTTCACGATAAGATATATCACCAAATGCCGTCGTCTCTTCACCACCGAGAAACTGTGCTGTGTATTCATAGCCACGTGCAAGCCGATGTCCGGCAGCAGCATACAAATCCAATCCCTGCGTCCAGGCTACCTGAGCCGCCTTGGAAAGTTCACCTAATCCCAATTGAACGTGTCCCCAATCGCGAGTAGCCTCCTGGCATTGCCCTGTGGGGTAGATGTAACGGGTAATGCCAGAATTGCCCTCGCCACGATAGAAGCGCTCCACTGCCCTGTTGAACATATCATGGTTATCCAAGAACACCCCCATGCACATCATGGTAGCAATCATGGAAGCGTCCCAATTGCCGTTGGCTTCTGTAAAGAAATCTTTAATGGTTGGATAGAAAACCGTGCGAACCATTCGCTCGAACTGTTGCATACTCTGCTCCTTCCAACCTGAAGACGTATATTTCAGTATTTCAGCGGCATTTAAAAATTTATGGCCAAACAATCCAATGTTAAGTTTGGCATTGTTTCCATCCAGGCTCCACAACGTATTTGACCATGCGTCCAGTATCTTAATAGCATGCCTTGCATAAGCCGGGTCTTGAGTAATATACCATAGAAGCGCACTTGCATAAGCCTCATTGGCATCATCAGAAAACTCCTTCCCACCTATACTATTAGCATTGTATGCCCCGACTGACACACAAGTGTATGCCTTAATATTCCTAGTTGTGTCTGTTTCTGCGATTAGCCGTTGGCAAGCTGTCGCCCAAGGTTCTATCCCACGGATGATGTTTTGACGCAAGGTATCCAAGTCGGCCTGATTTTGGAACATGCCCGGATGTGTGAATGGTGCATGTAAATATTCCGGTTTGTCGTCAGTCTTATGAGTAGGCTGACAAGAGAGGCATGCCATGCACAAAATGGTTCCTATAAAAGAGATTTTGATAGTTGACAGATTCATGTCAGACAAGTTTTAATGGTTATGTTCAATAATATGCTTCAAGAAAGTATGGGGGTGAAGCATTCCTGAATTCATCCCCATACAAGCAATCGGTTTAAAACATTGTATAGCGTTTCATGCTAATGGTTCCACCGGCCCTACCCTTCTTCATTTCATTTACATAGATATAGGCCTTGTATTTTCCATCCTGCGTTTCAATGAACATGCCATCGTTGGTGACAATATCAAGCGCCCAATCCGGCATATTCGACATGTCCATATCGCGCAAGTCTATGTCATCAATATAGACGGCAGGCTGTGCCTCAGGCGGATTTTTCAGATGTAACCGTGCCAAATGTGCATCCTTGATTCCCACGACTCTGATACGTGTATCACGGTTCACACCTGCAGGCAACGTAACACCAGGCAAATACTTCTGTGCATCAGCAGCAGGTGCTACAAACGCATGGTTGAAGGCGACTGTGTCCACGTTGTAATTCCTGTACAGATAGACAAGGTCAATCTTTTCTGGATGTTCGGCAGCCTGTTCGGCATTATAGACAGCCATATCCTCAATAGAAATATAGCAGTTAGCTGCGGAAAGGCTCAGGTCAAGTTTCATGTCCATAGTAGATATGTCATAGGGTCCCATGTTCATAGAAACCGTTTCGCCATTAGAAGCCTCCGCAGAGAAGGTGAACGTTACTTGCTTGCCCTTGGCTTCTTGGGGTATGACATAATAGTAACGCAAGGTAGCTGCACATGTATCCACACAATAATCAACTTGTGTGATAGCCCCTTCCGTTACAGAGGGATTTCCAACCACTATGGCCGTGTCAATGCCATCCAACTTTGTGTGGTAAGAACGATGTTCCAGCCATGTGCCTTCCGCACCAGGAATGCTGGCTTCCACCTTTGCACTGACCAATTTGCCGGCAGCTGGCTGTATGGCCATAGCGTAGGCAAATTCGATTTCATTTCCCCAAACGTTAGGGCCCAAACTGCGTTTCAGACACTTGTTCTGGAAAACCGGCGTTTCTTCTTCGTTTTGGCATGAGTACAGTAGCATGGATATGCAACACAGGGCACATGCAGCGAACGACAATATATTCTTTTTCATGATTACTTGTTTTATTGAATGGTATATTCCTGTTCTGTTATGTAAATGGTATATGTTTTCTGTACCTGGCGATTTCCTGAAATCACAGTATATTTCGGCGGGTTCTCCTTATAGTCTGAAAAATCAGTAAATCCAGTTACCTTGGGTGACAATTTGGCATCCGTTACCAGCGTAAACTGCGGATAAACATTCTTGAGATCTGTACCATATTTGACTTTTACCCGTATGGTGCATTCAACTGTATCAATTACAGCATCGCCATCATTGAAGTGAACCGGTAACAAATCCGTACCGAGCAGTTTGAAATTGCTGACATAACATTCCGACCTGGTCGTTATGAGCAACCCATCTTCATCAACAGGATAATCGCTGAACATGCAGCTTGTACATAATATGGAAAACAGGGCGAAACAAAGCCCATATATTATTTTCTTCGTATTCATAATGTGTATTTTAAGTTATTCTACAATAATCATTTCTTTATTGCTTATAGCCATGGCCTGTTTTGCGTCAGATTCGGATTCCTATTACGCTCGCTTTCGGGGATGGCAAATATATAGCAACGTTCATACACTTGGTTAGTGGCGTTCTGGAAAAACGTTCCACTGTGGCTATAACCACTGGTAGGATTGCCCCATGTATCGCGAATGGTGTAACCATCCGGGTCGCCCGGCGGACAGAAGCGTTCCTCTATTTTCCTCCAGCGCCTCAGGTCGAAGGGGCGTTGACCTTCTGCCAGCAATTCAACAATGCGTTCCTGTTCGATAGCTTCAAAGAAGGCCTCTTGTGTAGCCGTCTTTTCCGCGCTAAGAGCAGGTAAATTGCCACGGTGGCGCACTTTGTTCACCAATTGGATAGCATAGTCGCGCTCGGAAGCCAAATTAGCGAAATTAACAGCTTCCGCATACATCAAGTAAACATCAGCCAAACGGATGACCGGCCAGTCAACATCGCCCTCGTCACGTCCTTGACCTGCATAATTACGCACAAACTTGCGGAAAACATAACCAGTCATACATCCATCAGTTTCGTAAGTCTTGTACATTACACCATCAATTTCAAAGTTTTCTACTCCCCAAGTCTTATAAATAAACGGAGAAAAACCAGTTTCTGCCTTGTCGTATATGCCCATAATCATTTCATAATCCCATAGAATAGATGCTTTCAATCTATAATCGCGGTTGTCATAACTTTTGGGATTAATGGCAGAGTTTTCAGTCGTTCTTGCGTCGGCAACAGTAGGCGGCATAGCAATGAGAGAGTCGCGAAAATCACCTGTTGTCAAATCTTGGTAACGATTTGCAATTTCAAAGCGTGGAGTCACCCAACATTGTCCATATTCAAGAGTTCGTCCTGCCAAATCACGCATTAAGCGATCGCCTTGATCTGTTCCAACACCTCCATGCGTAAATGCGATAATAAATTCTTTGTCACCATTAGCAACATTCGTAAACAAATAATAGTAGTTTGGTAGATTTTCTGCTTTGCCTAACGAATCACACGTTCCTGGTTCTCCGTGGCGGAACAGTTCCAATCCGTAGTTGTCTATCACTTTACGAAAATCAGCAGCTGCGTCTTCGTAAGCATTTTGAGCTTCACCTAGGCTAGGTGTAAAAGTATCCAATTCTGGCCAACCAAATTTGTTCCAACTTGCCCAATACAGATTCACTTTTCCCCTCAAAGCCAAAGCAGCCGGCTTTGCAAGTCGACCGTATTTAGGGGCCGCATCAGGTAATTTCTGGTATGCATATTCAAGGTCCTCAAGTATCTTATCTTTAATGTAGGCAATGGGTCTTCTTGACAACGTATCAGCTTCTTCCTTATAGTAAATGCGCTCGTCAATGTAAGGCACATCTCCCCATAAAGAAATAAGACGCAAGTAAATAAGCGAACGGTAAAGTTTAGCTTCGCCAATATAACTTTCCAACAAAGAAATATCACCTTGATTTGTTTCGCGAGCAATCATGTTTTGTATACCTTCAATCACGTAATTGCATCGATTAATACCACCGTAGCAGTATCTATACATATTACTGAAGCTGTTACCATATCCAGACGGATTAAGTTCATAAAATCCATCATAAGCCGCACCTTTTCTCAATGATTCAGATGGATCTTCACTTGTATTAGATGCTGTACCCTGTAACACATTGCCACGTACATAGACATATTCGCCCATAGCATCCAAATAATAATCGCGATCAAACAGATAACGGATATCAGCCACTGCACCATTCAAAGCATATTCAGCATCATTGGTGGTCTGCCAAAAAGTAGATGACGACAAGTGTTCCCTTGTTGGCTGATTTAGCAAATCATCATGGCATGCCATGCAGCTAAGCAGAATGGCCGTGTAGGCAATTGTTTTTATAAGCTGGTTTTTCATATTGATAAAGCGTTTAGAATTTTACTATAATACCAAAAGAATGTGAACTGACCATCGGATACATGTCTCCACGGTTTGTTTTTTCAGGGTCAAGACCTCTGTAGTTGGTAATGGTAAATAAGTTCTCCGTACTATAATAGATGCGAAGATTATTTACGAAAAATTTCCGCGTAATATTAGCTGGAATTGTATAACCAAACATCAAATTTTTCATACGCAGGTAAGCTAAATTGTCTAGCCAAAATGTCGTGCTTGCCTGATTATTACTAGAAAATGCGAGTCGAGGCCATTCTCCGTCACGATTATCATACCTCCACGGGTTCGTTACATGCTCCTCAGTTGACGCATAACGTTGTGCAGGAATGTTTACCGAGTTGAAATTGGTAATCCAAAAATCCCAGCGGCCAGCAGTACCTTGAAACAGCATAGAGAGATCAAATCCTTTCCAGCTCATTTGCAAGTTCAATCCGTAATTAGTGGTTGGCATGCTCTGCATACGGTCAACAAATGCAACGCGATCTTCACCTGATATCTGTCCGTCCCCGTTCAAATCCACACGCAAAATATCACCTGGTTGTGCCCATTGTATGGTCGTACTATAAATTTCTGGAAAACTTTGAGCAATGCCAGTATCCATATAACTATACACAAACTGATATGGCATATTGATATATATATTGCCTTTGTCAAGAAATTCTGCCCAATTCTCCAAACGTGAAGCATTGTATGAAACATTAAGATTTATCGAATAGTTAAAATCACCGACATGATCGCGCCAAGTAAAATTACCTTCCAAACCCCGATTGCGCAACACGCCAATATTAGTGCGTGGAGCTTCATATGCACCACTCAGGTGAATAGACAAATCTGATTGCTGTATCATGCCTGTAGTCAGACGATCGTAAAAATCCAGTTCTGTTGAAAAGCGGCTGTTAAAAAACACGAGATCCAATCCCACATTAAACACAGAAGTTTTTTCCCAACTCAAATCGGGATTCAACATTTTGGAATAGACAAATCCTTTGGCTATTTCACCATTAATCATGTAGTTATTCGCATACAACAATTCTTGCTGCTCATCTCTCAACACAGAACTATTATTTCCCAACCCACCATATGACAATCGGAATTTTCCGCTATCCATCCAATCGGAAACATGCGGTTTAAGCCATTTCTCCTCGCTGAACCTCCAACCAACTGATGCAGAAGGAAAGAATCCATATTGATGACCTGGTTGAAACTTTGAGGATCCATCCACACGCAAATTCAATTCCAACAAATAACGATCAAAAGCATTATAATTAATTCTACCAATAAAAGAGCGCAGGCCTTCCGTATATGAACAGCCGCCTGTTTCCTGAGTTGAAGTGAGCGCTGCATCTATCTCACTCAGGTTCGGGTGAATACGATCAGCACGAAAAGCATACAAATAGCGTTCGTACCAGTATTCCTCACTATATACAAACAAAGCATTGATTGTATGATTGCCAGCTATAGTCTTATTATAATTGAGCCGTGCATTAAGTAAGGTTTTGTAAGCTGTTTCTGAGCGATTTGAAATACCAGCGCTCTCATTCACATACCATTTGGTATATTGTTCTGTCTGGAAGTTGTAGGCTTGGTTTGGAGTATCAGCTTGCTTTACAAATGAATTTATATAGCGCAAACTATAATCGACACGGGCATGCAACCCTTTTATAGGTTCCCAATCCAAATACATGCTTCCATTCAATTGCTGCTCATCTTTGTTTTTCAAATGGTTGTTGAAGTATTCGAGCGGATTGAATGCTGTCGGATCCTCACCAATAGCCATTACACCACCATATACATCCAACACAGGATCATATGGCGTTATACCTGCAATAGCATATTGCATGTCCATGTTCCCTGTGACCTCAGAATCCTCATTCACACTCGATTTTCCAGAAAATCCGTCTGAGAGAGCATACTGAAAATTACTCCAGTTTCCATCCATACGAACACCAGTTGTAAGATTCTTAAATAACTTATAATCGAAATTGAAACGCACGTTATAACGGTCGTAATCATTGTTAATTTGCAACCCTTGCTGCTTTAAATAACCAATGGATGCATAAAAATTGGCTACCTCGTTGCCTCCTGTTGCAGAGACATTATAGTTTTGTATGGTACCTGTCCGCATGATAAGATCCCACCAATCAGTATTTGGATAACGCAAGGGATCAACCATGCCCAAAGCCAACCATTGATCAACCGTACCTTTAGAATAATGTTGGGATGACTCGGCAATATTATTGGCTGCTGATGCCTGCCTATGTACTTCCAAGGCTTGCGCATAGTCTGACAAGAAACTGTATGAACGAATGGGTTTTTCAAATCCATATGTTCCAGAGAAGGTAACAGATGTTTTTCCAGCCCCTCTACCTGATTTGGTCTTAATAAGAATGACACCATTGGCGCCACGTGAACCATAAATGGAGGATGCTGCAGCGTCTTTCAATACAGATATACTTTCTATATCTTCCATGTTAAGACGGTTAATGTCCACATCAGGCATATCATCGACAACGATTAACGGACTTGCATCGTTGATGGTTCCCAATCCTCGGATCAATATCTCTGACTGGTTATTTCCTGCCATTCCAGAACTTTGCGTTACCGTGAGTCCTGGAACCAAGCCCTGCAAAGCGGTGGATGTATTGGTAATGGCACGTCCACTGAGTGATTCATCAACCGAGACGGCAGCAACAGAACCTGTCAAATTCACTTTCTTCTGTTGGCCATAACCGACTACTACAACTTGTTCCAATGCAACGGATGATTCCTTCATAGTAACATTTATCACAGTTTTTTCGCCAACCTTAATTTCCTGATTGTTATATCCCAAATAGGAAAAAACCAATATATCGTCGTTTTTGATATTAGCGATGGTATAATTTCCATCAAGGTCGGTTGTAGTCCCATTGGTAGTGTTCTTAACCATGATAGCCGCTCCGATAATAGGTTCATTTTTAGAATCATAAACCTTCCCGCTGACGGTGTGTTGTGCATACAGCGTATATGAGCACATAATCATGGGTATGATTGCAAGTAATAGTTTTATGCTTTTGATCATATTAGTCGTATAAAAAATTTTTTCGTGGAATAGTTTGAAGTTAATCTCTTTTCAATGTGATGTGAAATCTTCTTGTGGGATCATTTTGTCTTTCTATGTTTTCATGTTTTTCTGCTTTTAAATTATTATTCGTTTCAATTATGGTTTTGCATGGGTGATAAAATCTTTGGGAAGCTTTCCAAAATGTTCATAAAAGCACTTGGAAAAATAGGATGGCGTATTGAAACCGACCATGTAACATACTTCATTGATTTTATATTTGCCACTGGCCAATAGCTGTACACTCTGATTCAAGCGAATCAGTTTGATATAATCGTTTGGCGTAAGTCCAGTGATATTTTTGATTTTCTTGTGGAAATTGGAACGGCTCATATAGAACGACTCAGACAAGTTGTCGATTGAAAAACGTTCATCCGACATATTTTCAATAATATATGCATTCAGTTTCTCAATAAATTCTGCATTGTTATGGTCGTGCTCTGTCGTGTTCCGTTTGAAATATATCAAAGGCGATTTGATAAAATTGTTGCGTATGTTATCCCTGTTTTCAATGATACTGTTGATTTGCGCTTTCAATTGTTCAAACGAGAACGGCTTTTCAAGATATACATCAGCGCCACGATTCAGGCTGTCGATTTTTGTAGGCGTATCTGTTTTTGCAGAAAGCAGAATGAGTGGCAAATGCGAATATGCTACATTCCCCTTTATCTTGTCACACAATTCCAAACCATCCATTTCTGGCATCATAATGTCAGATATAATGATATCGATATTTTCCTGCTCAAGAATTTGCAAGGCAACCACTCCATTTTCTGCACCTACAACACTGAAGTCAGCACTCAGATTGTCCATCAGGAATTCCCGCAGGTCTGCATTGTCTTCCACAATGAGCAAGCGAACCTTGCTCTTGTTATGTATGCTTGTATCTGAATTAGTAGGTACTTCTTCCGGCTTATCTTTATGCTCTTCGGGTAGTGCCGCTTGTTGTTCTGCACTATGGCTGATGGGAAGCGTTAAAGTGAATATGCAGCCATGCTCTTCTGCATTTGCTACCTGTAATGTTCCATGATGCTTTTCTGCCAATGACTTTGATAACGACAAGCCTAACCCGGAACCTGTTTTTGCAGTGTTCTGGCTATCCTGCACTTGGAAAAACGGGTCAAATATCTTGTTATGATATGTTTCAGCTATGCCTTTTCCATCATCCGATACGGTAATGCAGATATTGTTGCCCTCTACCTTTACAGTCATTACAATGTTCTTTTCCGCATATTTTATAGCATTGGAAACAAGATTGCTGATGATTTTATATATAGCTTCTGCATCTACCGATGAGAATATATGTTCCTGCTCAACCGCTAATGTCAGTTCCAACCCTTTCAATTGTGCATTAGGATAATATTGATTATAAACCTTACGGACAATCGCCACGACATCCTGATATTGGAATTTGAAACAAAACATGTTTTCCTCCACTTTCCGGAAATCCAACAATTGGTTTACCAAATCCAACAACCTATTGGTGTTGATTTTGATAATATTCAAATTACTTTTAGTTGTTGCATTCCCGTCTCCTGAATTCAATATATTTTCCAATGGTGCTGTAATCAGTGAAAGGGGCGTACGTATTTCATGTGCAATGTTGGTGAAGAAATTAATCTTTGCCTGATAGATTTCTTTTTCCTTTTCAACAGTATATCTGTAAATCTGCTCCTTGTTCTTTTGGGCTATCCGCTTCTGGTATCTGTGCAGGATGAGTGATATGATTCCTATCAACAGGAGCACATACAGGAATATCATGCCTATGGACAACAAAAATGGTGGCTTGACCTTGATGATTATCTGGTGCATGTCACTCCATACGTCATCGTTATTGCTTCCTTTGACCTTGAAAATGTACTCACCCGGCGGAATGTTCATGTAATAAGCCTTGTTATCGGTCGTATAGGTCCAGTCAGTATCAAAACCTTCCAACATGTATGCATATTGGTTTTCACTTGGTGCGAGATAGCTCAAAGCCACAAATTCCACGCTGAATGTGGAATTCTTACGCTCCAATGTGATTTTATTCTCTTTTTCTATGTCGAATATTGGTAGTTGGTCTTTTCTTTCTTTGGAATGTATCGTGTTCAAAAGATTAAAGCGCGTAATTACCAGATTCGGTTTTTGCTGGTTAAGTTTGATGGCTTGTGGATAGAAGGCTATGAAACCATTTGTGCCGCCAAAAAACAGTTTGTTGTCCGACAGGCAAATAGATGCTTTCGGATTATAGCGGATGCGCTGTACATCGTCTATATAGCCTATGCTTACGATATCCTGCAAATCATGCGTAACTTTACACAATCCGCGCCCAGTCGTTATCCACAAGTTGCCATCCGTATCATTTTGAATAGCATAAACTATGTTAGACGGCAATCCATTGCTTTCGGTAAACAGCTGTTTGAAACTGTTATTTCGTGCATCAAACAACAATAATCCAGCATCTTCTGTACCTGCCCATATTCTGAATTTCGAATCCTGGAAAATACAATTGATATGGTTGCTGGGCAGCGGAGATTGCACGTTTTCCACATATGAATAGGAGTCCCACGTTTTATCAGCATTCAGCCGGAACAAGCCATGCGTATGCGACGCAAACCATTTCGCACCATTGTAGTCTTCCAGAATGTCTTTGATGGCATAACCATTTAAATATTGGATTTTTCGTGCCGTTTGCTGACTCGGGTCATATACGCTTACCCCTTCTTCCGATGCAAACCAGAATAATCCATCCTGACTTTTAAATATGGTCGTTACGAAATTACTGATTTGCTTGCTCAGGTTTTCAGACTGACTCAGGTGTTTGGTTTTTAGCGTATGAGTGTTCAACACACAAATGCCTTGGCCATATAAACTGATGTATAAGTAACCATCATCATAATAGAGGTCCTGCACGTTGTTGTAGTCAATTTTTATATCCGCCTGTTCAAATTGGCCATTGACCGGATTAAACAGTGCCAAACCATTGTTGTAGCTTCCCACCCAAAGTTTTTCTTCATTTTCTTGGGCAAAACTACTAATGATGCTTTTCTTTGCTGAAGTATTTGAGGTGTTGTAATAATAGTCAAACGTATTGATTGTGGGCGAAAAATAGTTGACGCCGCCAAAATAGGTTCCAATCCAAAATGCTCCTTCCTTGTCTTTCGCAAGGGCAAAAATCGAATTATCGGTCATATTGTCCATTTCATTGCTGAGCATACGGAATGCTTCCGTAATCCGATTAAAGGTTACCAAGCCTTTGTCGCAACCCATAATCAGTTCATTTTCAGAATATTCGATAATTGATTTTATATTGAATGCCTCCTTATTCATATAATTATAGGTCTTACCCGTCCGGTAATTGTAACGATACAAACCGGAAGTGGCTGTTCCTACCCATAAATTGTAATCGGCATCGCAAAACAAAGTATTAATGATTGGATCCTGAATGTCAAAATCCTGTTCATCAGCCATTTTAATAAAACGTTCCTGCTGTGCATCGAATAATACCAATCCATCCCCGACTGTACCCAACCAGATATTCCCAACATAATCTTGTATAATAGTCCAAATGAAATTGTTCGGTAATTTTGTTGTGTCGTTGCTTTCGTAGTGTTTTTTTACAGACAAATTCTTATCCAGCAAATACACTCCTTGTCCGTGGCAGGCAATCCAAATATCTCCGTTTGGTGTTTCGTATATGTCGTTAACGCTAATTTCCCCTGATGGTTTTAAAGAAATAGTCGTAAAAGTTTCCGTTGTTTGATGGTATTGGTATAACCCGTTTTTTGTGCCGACCAAGAACCGTCCCTGCGAATCTTCTTTCAGGCAATGGATAAAATTGTTTCCGACACTCAAACTGTCATGCTCGTTTTTCTTGAATACCTTGAAGCTCCTGCCATCGAAACGGTTTAAGCCATCGTTCGTTCCAAACCACATAAACCCCTGTTGATCTTGCATGACTGCCCAAACGCTATTGTGCGATAGCCCATCTTCCATTTGGTAACTGCGGAAATAGCTTGCATTTACAATAAGGGTTGATAATGATAATATGAGTAAAAAGAATCTTTTCATTAGCGCGCGTAATAATAGTTGTCCAAAAGTACAGCTTATAAGGCTGTCGCTATGCCAATATATTTTATAATTGTGCAAATATATTGTAACATTTCGCCGCTGGAGTTGCTTTGTATCTCTATGAAAGCATTTTCCATATTGTTTTTTGCAGAGGCTCTACATTTGTATCACAAAACAGAAACGATAAAATTTAGGAATATTTTTTATGTTGCAATCAGTGTCATTAACAATTTGGGATATAGTAATAATTGTCTCATACCTCTGTATTTTGGTGATTATTGGTTTATATTCAAAACGGCTTGCTTCTCGTAATCTGGAATCATATTTATTAGGTGGCAAAAGCATCCCATGGTATATGCTTGGATTGTCAAACGCTTCGGGTATGTTTGATATATCCGGCACAGTATGGCTCGTAGCCATCACAGTAATCTATGGTCTGAAAAGCATATATATACCTTGGTTGTGGCCCGTGTTCAATCAGATTTTTCTGATGGTGTACTTGTCGGTATGGCTACGCCGTTCCGGGTGCAAAACAGGGGCAGAATGGATTGAATTCCGTTTTGGGAAAGATAAAGGTGCCATCGCCTCGCACTGGATTATTGTTATTTTTGCTGTCTTGGTAGGGTTGAGCATGTTAGCCTACGGTTTCATCGGGTTAGGTAAATTCATTGAGATTTTCATACCGTTGAAATCTGCTTTCCCTTTTTTAGGTTTTGTTCCTGATGCTTATGTTCCTCATGTCTGGGGTGTCATATTTACAATGTTTGCCGTATTTTATGCCTTACTTGGTGGAATGCTGAGTATAGTCTGGGCCGACGTCGCCCAATATTTGATTATGGCATTGGCCGGTATAGCTGTCGCTGCGATTGCCATGCATCATGTTGACGCTCCTACATTGTCTGCACTTGTACCGAATGATTGGTACTCACCGGCGTTTGGCTGGGAGTTGAATTTGGACTGGTCAGGTAAATTTGCGGAATTTAATGATAAGATATCAACGGATGGATATCAATTGTTCAGCTTGTTTTTTGGCATGGTGTTCTTGAAAGGAATTCTTGCGAGCGTAGCTGGCCCCGCACCAACATATGACATGCAAAAAATATTGTCAACCCGCTCTCCGAAAGAAGCTGCCTTAATGAGCGGTTCGGTCTCGGTGATTCTGATGCCAATACGTTATCTCATGATTACTGGATTTGCAGTGTTGGGTCTTGTTTTGTTTGAACAGATTAGCCCTCAAATACGCAATGCAAGCGGTGCTATCGATTTTGAGCTGGTACTGCCGGCTGTCATTAACCATCCGTGGATTCCAACTGGGCTTGTTGGATTGATTCTTGCGGGTTTGTTAGCCGCCTTTATGTCCACATTTGCTGGAACACTGAATGCCGTACAAGCCTATATTGTCAATGACATATATATCAAATACTTCAAACCTAATATCACATCACGTCAGGCCGCCCGAGCCAATTATATCGTAGGATTGGTTGTTGTGTTGGTAAGTATTTGTTTTGGCATGCTGGCAGAAGATGTAAATAGCGTTCTGCAATGGGTTACAGGGGCTTTATATGGTAGTTATATTGCAGCTAATATTCTGAAATGGCATTGGTGGCGTTTCAACGGGAGCGGCTTTGCTTACGGGATGGCGGCTGGAATGTTGCCAGCCTTGATTCTGCCGCTACTTCCTGCGTTTGCCAACGTTCTGCCTCTGTATTATTTCCCAATTATTTTTGCTTGTTCACTGATTGGTTGTATATGTGGTACTTATGCAACAAAACAGACGGACGAGGAGGTATTGAAAAACTTTTATAGGAAAACACGCCCATGGGGCTACTGGAAACCTGTGTATGAGCAAGTGAAAGCTGAGACACCCGCATTTAGCAAAAATACAGCTATGCTTCGGGACATGGCTAATGTAGGGGTTGGAATTATTTGGCAAACAGCATTAGTAGCAGCACCCATGTTTCTAGTCTTGAAAAAAACGTGGCCATGCATTTTATGTGTGCTATTAATCGGTTTGACTAGCTGGATATTAAAATGGAATTGGTACGATAAATTGGAAAACTAACAAAATTGAATTATGAAAAAATATGGCTATTATGATGATTCACAACGTGAGTATGTGATTACAGAAAAACAAACTCCTTATCCGTGGATCAATTACTTGGGTACAAAAGATTTTTTTGGTTTGATATCCAATACAGGAGGCGGTTATGTTTTTTGTAAAGATGCAAAATTTCGGCGAATTACCCGCTATCGCTATAACAACGTACCTCTGGATTATGGTGGACGCTATTTTTATATCAATGACGGAGGCGTTGTGTGGAATCCTGGATGGAAACCATGCAAAACACCGCTAGACAGCTATGAATGCCGCCATGGAATGAGCTATACCAAAATTAAAGGTTGTAAGTTGGGACTGGAAGCGGAAGTGTTGTTTTTTGTTCCGTTACACACTCAGGCTGAAATTCAGCAGGTTACTTTACGCAACACCACAGAGATATCAAAAAAAATCAAATTATTTTCTTTTGTCGAATGGTGTTTCTGGAATGCCCAAACAGATATGGAAAATTTCCAGCGGAACCTGTCAATTGGTGAAGTGGAGGTTCGGGGAAGTGTTATCTACCATAAAACAGAATATAGAGAACGCCGCAACCATTATGCATACTATTCCGTGAATCAACCTATCAATGGCTTTGATACGGACAGAGATGTGTTCCTGGGACAAGATAACGGCTTCGATGCGCCCCAAGCAGTCATGCAAGGACAGTCATATAATAGTGTGGCACACGGTTGGTCGCCAATTGCATCGCATTGTATAGAAATTGAATTGGCACCACATGCAGAGCAAACGCTCATATTTGTTCTGGGTTACGCAGAAAATCCGGATAATGAAAAATGGGAAGCACTACAAGTAATAAATACACGCAAGGCTGAAGAAACTATAGCTAAATTTGATACCGTATCAAAGGTAAACGCAGCTTTTCAAGAATTACGGGACTATTGGGACCGCTTATTGAACGTATATGAACTGCATTCTGGGGATGAAAAACTGGACCGTATGGTGAATATATGGAATCCATACCAATGTATGATTACTTTTTGTTTTTCACGTTCCGCTTCCTTTTTTGAAAGTGGTATTGGCCGTGGCATGGGTTTCCGTGATTCCAATCAGGATTTGATTGGATTTTTGCATCAAATTCCCGAACGTGCGCGTACACGTCTGCTTGATCTTGCTGCCACACAATTTCCAGATGGCGGCTGTTACCATCAATATCAGCCTTTGACGAAAAAAGGGAATAACGAAATTGGACAGGGCTTTAACGATGACCCCATGTGGCTAATATTCGGAACTGTCCAATACTTAAAAGAAACTGGCGATTTTTCAATTCTAGACGAAATGGTTTCGTATGATAATCAGCCCAACAACAAAGCCACACTATTCGAACATTTGACCAATTCATTTAATCATGTTGTCAATAATCTCGGTCCTCACGGTTTGCCTTTAATCGGTCGGGCAGACTGGAATGATTGTTTGAATCTAAACTGTTTTTCCACCAATCCGGATGAAAGTTTCCAGACAACAGAGAACAAGACAAAAGGTTCAAAAGCTGAAAGTTTGATGATAGCCGGCCTGTTTGTCATGTATGGGCGTGAATACGCTATATTGGCTGAACGTCTAGGAAAGAAGGCTGAAGCTGACCGTGCGATGCATCATGTCCAGCAAATGATTGAGGCTGTCAAGTTATATGGCTGGGACGGAGAATGGTTCTTACGGGCTTATGATTTTTATGGCAATAAAATAGGTTCGCATGAGAATGAAGAAGGCAAGATATTTATCGAATCCAACGGCTGGTGTGCCATGGCTGGAATCGGACTGGATGAAGGTTATGTAGAAAAAGCTTTGGATGCCGTAAATGAACAACTGGGATGTGAATATGGAATTGTCCTGAATTTTCCCGCTTATAAGACCTATCATATTGAATACGGCGAAATATCCAGTTATCCAGAAGGATACAAGGAGAATGCCGGCATATTCTGTCACAATAATCCATGGATAATGATTGCGGAAACAGTCAGAGGGCGTGGTGATTTAGCTTGGGATTATTATAAACGGATATGTCCTGCCTATGTTGAGGAATCACGTAGCGAACTTCACAAAGTAGAACCTTACGTCTATGCACAGATGATTGCCGGTAAAGAAGCCTACAAGCCTGGAGAAGCCAAAAACTCCTGGCTGACAGGAACAGCTGCCTGGAATTATTTTGCCATAACACAATATATCCTAGGTATCCGTCCTGAATTTGATGGCCTGTACATAGACCCATGCATTCCAGCCTCATGGAAGGAATTTACAGTAGTACGCCATTTCAGAGGTACTGAATATCGCATACGAATTACAAACCCCGACGGCCACATGAAAGGCGTCAGAACCCTTTATCTGGATGGGCAAAAACTAGATGGCCAGCTTGTACCGATTATGCCGGCAGGAGAAACACATCAGGTGGAAGTTATTATGTAACTCCATGAAGAAACGGATATTAAACAACTAACAGGTATGAAAATAAGGAATATCATATTTCTACTAATGGGTATCGCATGCATCATGCTTTGTTCCTGCAAATTATCAGCCAATGATTGTAAGGGAAACAGTGTGGATGTTGTTGCTGATTTAGCATATTGTCATAATCAAGTAAAACGAACCTTGCAACTCATTGAAAATGATTCTTGCATGCTGCCCAGAAGTATCAATACCATGTCCGATAAATGGAACATGACAAATGCATATGACTGGACAAGCGGTTTCTGGCCTGGCATTTTGTGGTATGACTACGAAAACACAGGCGATGAATCCGTGAAAAAAGAGGCAGAGCATTATACAAACTGTTTGGCAGATCTGCTAAACCCGGAACATCGCGGAGATCATGACTTGGGATTTCAATTCTTCTGTAGTTTTGTAAATGCTTATCGGATAACAGGCGACCCCTATTACAAAAAGATAGCTTTGGCTGGAGCTGATAAATTAGCCGCTTTTTTCAATCCCAAAGTGGGAACGATTTTATCATGGCCCCACATGGAAAAAGAAAAGGGTTGGCCCCACAACACGATTATGGACAACATGATGAATTTGGATTTGTTGTTTTGGGCAGCTCGGAACGGAAACAACAAAGACTTCTATCGTATGGCAGAAAGCCATGCCAGAGTAACTATGCAACATCAATTCCGGCCAGATTATACCAATTACCATGTAGCCATATACGACACAGTGAGTGGCAACTTTATTAAAGGACTTACCAATCAGGGATATAGTGATGAATCTTGCTGGTCAAGAGGGCAAGCGTGGGCCATTTACGGATTTACAATGGTTTATCGCGAAACAGGAAACAAGGAATATCTAAGATTTGCGGAAAAACTGGCAGATGCCTATCTGACACGTTTGCCGGATGATTATGTGCCTTACTGGGATTTTGATGCTCCCGATATTCAGAATCAACCCAAAGATGTGTCAGCCGCAGCCGTTTGTGCATCTGCCCTATTGGAGTTGTCATCTCTAGAGGACAATAAAGCCATGTCGGAATATTATTGGCAAGCAGCCGAACACATGTTGAACAGTCTCGCTTCCGACTATTACCGGTGTGGCAACCAAAAAACGGCTTTCCTGTTGCATGCAACAGGAAATATGCCAGCTGGTTATGAAATAGATGCATCCATTAATTATGCAGACTATTATTACATTGAAGCCTTACACAGATATAAAACACTGAAAAGAATAAATACCCTGTCAGAAAAACAGTAACTATATGAATGGCAAACATGCATGGATAATGTTTTTTCTCCTCCTTCCGATATATCATGTATCTGGAAACGGGGACATCTATAAGGAAGGTTGGATTGACTTCAATAAAAATGGTATAAAGGATGTATATGAAGATCCAGCCCAACAGGTAGAGGTACGTGTCAAAGATTTGTTGCAACAAATGAATCTGGATGAAAAGACATGCCAGTTAGCCACCTTATATGGTTCAGGCAGGGTGCTTGCAGACAAAATGCCAAGTGAAAACTGGAAACAGAAAGTCTGGAAAGATGGTATCGCAAATATAGATGAGCAAGCAAACGGTTTGGGTACTTTCGCCTCAGAATTGTCATTTCCTTATGCCGTCAGCGTAAAAAATAGGCATGAAATTCAAAAATGGTTTGTTGAAGAAACCCGTCTAGGCATTCCAGTCGATTTCACCAATGAAGGAATACGCGGCCTTTGCCATGACCGAGCAACCATGTTTCCTGCACAATGCGGACAAGGCTCTACTTGGAACAGGGAACTGATTCGTGAAATAGCACGAGTTACAGCCGAAGAAGCCAATGCACTCGGGTACACGAACATCTACTCTCCCATTCTGGATGTAGCCCGTGATCCCCGTTGGGGGCGTGTAGTGGAATGTTATGGCGAAGACCCGTATCTTGTGGGCGAACTGGGAAAACAAATGATAGAAGGCCTACAAGAACACGGAGTGGTTTCAACGCCCAAACATTTTGCGGTTTACAGTATTCCTGTAGGTGGACGTGATGAAGGCACACGTACAGATCCACACGTCGCACCTAGAGAGATGATGACAATTTTTCTGGAACCATTCCGCAAAGCATTTTCTGAAGCGGCTGCCATGGGCGTAATGAGCTCCTACAATGATTATGATGGCATACCAGTTTCCGGAAGTCATTATTTTCTAACAGAGATTCTAAGAGAACAATGGGGATTTGACGGATATGTCGTTTCTGACAGTGAGGCTATCGAGTTCCTGTATTCCAAACATAGAGTTGCCACTGATTTGCCTGATGCAGCAGCCCAGGTCGTGAATGCAGGATTGAATGTAAGAACAGCCTTCAGCTCGCCGGAAAATTACATTCTGCCACTACGCAAGGCTATTGCAGACGGGAAAATATCCATGGAAACATTAGACCTGCGGGTAGCTGATGTATTACGGGTAAAATTCAGACTTGGATTATTTGACAATCCTTACCGCGGTGATACTATTTCCGCTGAGCGTAACGTGCACAGCAAAGAACATCAGGCTATATCCAAACAGGCTGCTTTGGAATCAATTGTATTGCTAAAAAACGAAGGAAACCTATTGCCTTTGTCGAAAGGACTGAAAAAGGTAGCTGTAATAGGACCAAATGCCCATGAGAAAACAGATCTGATTTGCCGCTATGGTCCAGCCAATGCCCCAATAAAGACAGTTTACGAAGGGATAAAAGAAAAATTAGTCCACGCTACCGTAAAATACGCAAAAGGAGCTGATATTATAGACAGTCATTTCCCCGAGAGCGAACTTTACTATGTTCCCCTTGATGAAAAAGAGCAATCCATGATAGATGAAGCCGTTGCACTTGCATCAGAATCGGATGTGTCCATACTGGTTTTGGGAGGAAATGAAAAAACGGTACGCGAAGAATACTCCCGGTCGGATTTGGATTTATGTGGTCGTCAGGAAGAGTTGCTCAGAGCGGTTTGTGCAGTTGGTAAACCTGTTGTCTTGGTACTGCTTGATGGTCGTGCTGCCACTATTAACTGGGCAGAAAAATATGTTCCAGCCATAGTGCACGGCTGGTTTCCCGGCGAATTTACAGGCGATGCCATCGCAAGCGTACTCTTCGGAGAATATAATCCTGGCGGTAAACTGCCTGTTACGTTCCCGAAGTCAGTCGGCCAAATTCCATATGCTTTCCCCTTCAAACCAGCAGCAGACTCCAAGGGGAAGGTTCGGGTAGACGGTGCATTGTATCCATTCGGTTACGGATTGAGCTATACGACTTTCGCATACAACGACTTGAAAATAGACCATGATACAATAAACATGCATGACAGCATAACACTTCGCTGTGTGGTAAAGAATACCGGAAACCTTGCCGGTGATGAAATCGTTCAGCTTTATCTTCGTGATGAAGTGAGCTCTGTCATAACTTATGACAGAGTACTGCGTGGATTTGAGCGTATTCATCTTAAACCAGGCGAAGAAAAATTAGTGGAATTTGTGTTAACACCACAGGATATGGAACTATATAACCAGGAAAATCATTTTGTGGTGGAACCGGGAGATTTCTCGGTAATGATTGGAAGTTCGTCTGCAGATATCCGACTGACCAAAAATTTTTATGTCTGTCCAGAATAAAGCATCCATCAAAAACAGGAGAATAATCTAACATTATAATACATGATATATGAAAAACATTGTTTACTTCTGCTGGCTATTGTTCATGGCCATTTTATTACCATCTTGTCAGAACAGCTTGAAAAATGACATTGAAGAATTGAGGCAGGAACTGGATATGCAACGCAAACTGATTGAGGCTTTGCAGTGTGGTTCTACGATAACGGGCATCACATATACAGATGATGGTTACGTGATAGTCCTCTCCAATAACAGTTGGCTTGTATTTGACGAGGCGACACCGATTGTTTCCCGTTCGGAAAATGGGACATGGCTTCTCAACGGAAAAGATACCGGAATACCTGTTGATGATACGCAAAACATACCGGAGATTGTCATTGGGGAAAATGGCAATTGGTTCATAAACGGTTCAGACACAAAAATACAAGCAAGCATACAAGAATCATGTGTCAACAGTGTTGTTGCAGATGGAGAAAACATTATTTTTACATTTACCGATGGAACTACTGTCAGTTTAAAACTGGAATCCGGGCAAAGCGAAACTACAAACGATATTTGTTTGCCAAAGTATTTGTATATGCTGTCAGATACACGGAATGATATCTATGTAGAACCATTTATCAGACGTTGGCGTCCAGCCATCGAGTTCGTCCGTTTTACGAGCAGAACTCCTTTTCTGGAACAATCTGAACGTTATGTATACATTGATAAACCTAAAGCATGGCAAACAATTACAGCAACCCTATATAATCAGGAACTGGAGAAACTCAAATCGTTGACCTCTATCGTACGTCTTGGAGAAAAAAGTGTTGGCGACAAAGAAGTGTACGTACAAATAATTGGCGACAGCTATGTACAAGGTGCTTTCTTTAAGGATGCTTTGCTGACAAAGGGCTATGTCCCCAACATTAAAATGGTTGGTCTGCGAAAAGTGGAAGGAGAAGTCGGACAGTATGACGAAGGCCGTGGAGGCGACCGGTTGCAAGATTACTTCTCAGTACACACTGCACCAACAAAAGCATACCAAGGATTCATGCATCCAGATGGAGATTATCGTTATTATGGTGCCACCGCTTTTTGGATAAATTGTCATAAGGTTATGAATGGAAATACCGGACTCGCATATACCTGTGGACGCTTTGATGATTTCGCCATTCGCTTCGATGCAGAAACCGGATTTTTGCTGCTACCCCAAAAAGGTGATGTCCAATATGACAACAATCAGAACTCATTTGTCCTGTACGATGGGGAGGAATGGGTTTTGGTAAACAAGGATGACTTTTCCTGGAGTTTCAATTATACCAAATATCTTGAGGCCTGGGATTTGCCTAAGCCCCAATTCGTCGGAGAGATGTTGGGTCTGAACGACTTCCGGGAACTTCCAGATGCCGATTTCACAACTTGGAACCAACAGATAGAAACAATGAAAAACTCATATCTGGAAGCTGTTCCAGACGGGAAATTCATGATTCTGATACCATGCAGCACATGTGGCAGTATGAACAATGACAGCGGCACTTTCACATTGCTTCAAAATGCAGCCATGTGGAGACTCAGGAAAAATATCATTGATACTTTTGACAACCGCGAGTCGGAAGGATATTATCTGGTAGATGTAGGTATTACCATTGACAGCGAAAACGGATACAATAAAAACGAAAATGGTGTGCAGACAGGCAACCCACACCCCTATCCAAATTATCCGACAATGGGAATTCCAATTGCCGCATTCATTCAATATCATCGTGAAAAATAATCCACTAACAGGAAAATAAATATTTTGCCATGAAAAAGAAAATTCGATTATTATGCATTTCGACAATGCTTGCTTTCAATACAGGATTCTCTGTTACAGCTACTGAAAACTGGAATATCCTGAATAAGTCAATGGAGTCCTGGAACCAAGCTGGAGAAACCGAACAGGAAGCAGCCTGGAAGTGCTCTAAAACCTACTTAAGTGCAGAACAAGCTGACGGTTATGTGCATATCTGGAAATTTTCCGGTGCAGATGGCTTCTTAACCCCTGAAAGTTACCCGGCAACAAATAATGGTAACGACTATACAATAGATATCAAGGCAAAATTGAATCCGATTGCGCTTGCCGATACGGAAACCATATTTGAAGCTAATCAGATAACGATATGTTTCGGCGGGAAAAAACTGAAAGTCTATCTTAAATATGGCGATGCTGAAAACGGATATTTATGTTTTACGCCTGCTTGGCAGCACGATACTGATGAAAAATATCTGCTTAATACGGCAGACTGGCATGTTTACCGATTTGTATATTATGCAGCCAATTATACCTACGACATATACATTGATGATATGGAAGACCCGGTTGTCACAGGTGTGAAAACACATTACGACGGTTCTAATAATTATTTCCGTATCGGTGCAGACAAAAATCAGTATTGTGACATGGATATAGCTTATGTCAAATGCGGAACAGGGAATTTCTCATTGACACCTCAAGTCCGTACACTTTCATTGAACTCAGACAGTCATGTAGTCGGCAACCCACATACCGTACAAGTAACACTGGAAACAGACTCCGTTACGGATGGTACTCCAATTTTTGTTTCTGTATATGATAGTTTAGGACAATCCTGGACGGAGCCAGATACATTCACCATTGCAAACAATAAAGCAACAGGCTCACTGAACATTCCTGCAGAATTGCCGGAAGGCATTTACGAAATCAGGGCATACGCCAACACGACTGAAAGCGAGACCATAAAATCCAAGTCGGAACCATATTATGTGGTAGGACCATCACCCATTGAGACAGGATTGCTACCGGTAGTTGAACCCGTTGGATTTGTCATCAATACAGAGGATTATCTTATTCCATCACCGACCAATGAATACATTTTCCCCGTTGTAATTGATGCATATGAACAGGTAGATGCAAATGGTCGCTTCAAAGATGGAACCCAACCTATTGACCGCTATTACTGGTATCACACTCCGCATGATAATCCGGGAGGCATGTATCTCTATACAGGACCAACACTGGATGGACCATGGACTGAACAAGGCATTAGAATGACCAATGATTGGATAATAGAACAAGGGGTAAATACGGCACATATTTCTTCGTGTCATATTATTTGGAACGAAGTGTATGAGAAGTATTTCATGTATTTCCATGGGGACAACAACCGGACAAATTATGCGACAAGCAACAATCTATGGGATTGGGAATATGGAGACAAGGTTGTACAATATGATGATTTCAGTTTCAGTTCACGTGAGGCCAGCTATGCAAAAGTTTTTGAATATGAAGTGCCTGGCTATGACAACAAGTATGTCATGCTTTTGATGATTAATGAAAATAATAAACGGACAATCTATTGGGCACACTCCAATGATGGCATAGACTGGAAAGCTATCAGAAAACCGTTGATTAGACCATCAACCGCATGCAAAACAATTCCAGGAACAACAACAAAACCCAATTATGCAAATAATGTCAGTGGCCCCTTTCTGATGGTTGTTGATAACCGGTGTTTTGTTCTGTTCCACAGCAGTGCGGGCAATATCTCTGTGGCTGAGGTCGGACAGAATTTTGATATGGAAGTACATTGGGGAACATACCTGAATTACAAAGATGTCAAAATTATGGATAATGGCGATGGTTCTATGTCTGCCGTTTCCCGCGTCGCATCACCGTTTTTCATTCAGGATGACGCAGGTTGCTGGTACCTGTTCTTTGAAGCAGGACACCGCTTGGGAGCAAATACAGCTTACGCAAAAACACCAATGTCACCATCGACAGGTCTCCTGTCATCAAAAGAGGGAGAGATGGCAATTTCCTTTTTTAAGGATGGACAAGGACAAACTGTTGTCAGAAACGACACAGGGCAAGAATGTTCGTATACCTTGTATGGAATAACCGGGATTGTTATTAAAGAAGGAGACTTAACGGTAGGCTCAAATATATTGAATGTTCCGAGTAACGGTGTATATATTATGCGTATTACTGATGGTAAGAACATCCGTTGTTTAAAAATTCTGTCATAGTCTTTATAATTCAAAGATGGAAAAGCACTGATTTATTTCATCTCATTTCATCTTGACAATCACACTTCCGCTAACTAACATCATAATTTTTTGACAGGAAACGGAGGTGTGATTGTACAAAATTTCATTTCTACAGAAACGCATATGCAATCAAACGCATTGCGTTTCTATTACGTTCATTCTTAGAATGAAATAAGCTTGGTAAATCTTGATGGAGACCTAAGGTATGTATACTTCAAGAAGTTTGGCACTATTACTATAAATTGTGATATCCTTTATTTCTCCAGGTATTAAAATGGTTTCTCCATATCTTAATGAGACATCTCCTCCAGAGGTAGATATCTGTGCCTCACCTGAGACATTCATGAGTATCACAAAACTATCAATGTCAGTATAGCTTTTTGTTGTTTGCCCTTTGATTTCCAGAATATTTGTTTGAAAATATGGGCACTTAACCAAAGTAGCGCTTCCATTCTTACCAATAGCATAGTCAACACGGCCACTTTCAACATCCTTGTAATTTATGGCTTCAAGACTATCTTCAATATGTAAATCTCTCTTCTTCCCATTTTTATCTATGCGATTATAATCATATAGGCGATAGGTAATATCAGACGATTGCTGAATTTCAGCAAGTAAAATTCCTTTACCTATGGCATGAACCCTTCCCGCAGGAATAAAAAAGGTGGAACCTTCGTCTACCTTGATGGAATTCATCAAATTTGTAAAGCTTCCTGCATCAATAGCTTGACGTATCGTCTCCGCGTCTACATTTCCCTTAAACCCCGATAATAGTCTGGCATCTCCCTGTGCCTTAAGTACATACCACATCTCGGTTTTCCCTTTAGATTGATGTTTCTTCCATGCCAAAGCATCATTAGGGTGCACTTGTATGGATAGGTCGTCTGCTGCATCAATGTATTTTATGAGCAATGGAAAATGTTTGCCACACTTGTCAATAACATGTTGGCCTAATACTCTTTCACCATATTGCTCAATTAATTCCACGATAGTTGTTCCCTTTAAAGGACCATTGCACACAATCGATTCGTGTCCTTCGATAGCAGAAATTTCCCAACTCTCACCCAAATTGTTTTCTTTGCCCAGTTTTCTCAACAAATCAGAAAGTTGAGTACCACCCCAAATTTTAGAAACGAGAATTGGTTCAAATTTAATCGGATATAACTTCATAGTCACTTTTTATAAATGATTTAATGCATATTTTGCTGCTCCTAATGAAATTGATTTTGCTGCACCATTCCGTGAAATCGTAACACCAATACGCTTTATTGGGTCATAATCTACATATTCATCACTACCCCATACTTTTAACTTGATGTTATGCGAACAAGCAAATTTCTGGAACTCTTCTTCGTTGTCTAAATCGTATACATCCATTTGAACCCTTCTAACACTTTCTCCATCAATTGTCTTGAGAGTGCCACGCATTTCTTTTAGAATAGCCGGCATTATATATTTGCTTGCCGCTGTTATTCCTCCGCCAATAACAACAATGCCGTCAATGAGTGATGCAGCTGTAGCTATGGCATCTCCAGCGGTTTCTCCAAATTGTCTGAATGATTCTTTTGCACAGCTGGCATCTCCAGGCTTATTGCCTTCTGCTATATCAAATACATCTTTCGGCGTTAACAATGTATTGTTGGCATGACTAAGTTCATTGTAAACTCTTACTATCGCACGGGCAGACACACCACTTTCAGCAATTTGCCCTTGCATAGTCTTATGCCGCAAACAGAATGTTTCAACGCACGAATTATCTCCTATATGAAGATGTCCATTTGAAACAAAGCCAAACCCAAAACCAGTTCCAAATGTATAGCCTAACATATTGTGGTAGGTTTTGGTAGAACCCAATTGCTTCAATTGCTTGTTTATTTCCGGCAGTCTGCCATGAGTTGCCTCTCCGTAAGTAAAAAGATCCGCATCGTTATTGATGAAAACGGGTAATTTAAATCTGTTTTCTAAAATTCTTTTCAGCGCGACACCTTCTCTAAATGATGGAAAGTTAGGAAGAAATCCTCCTATAATACCATTGGGATAATCGGCAGGTCCCGGAAATGAAAAACTTATTGCAACCGGCTTCTCTCGTAATTGTTTGAGTACACTCTCAAATCCCAAAAGGAGTTGATTAATACATAGATTCAGATCATGAGCTAACGCTGGCAATGTGACTTTTTGCGTGATAAAATCTTCATCTTGAATTGCAGAAAAGACAAAATTTGTTCCTCCCGCATCCAAGGTTAATACAATAGGGGTTTTCATTCTTGTTACAATTACTGAGTAAAACTTTTTAACACAAAATACTTCACTGATATTTCACTTGAAATATTAGCTTTTTAGATTCTTTGGGTTAGTAAAATTGGTAGATTAGTTACGTACAAAGATAGCTATTTTACATGACAGCCAACGCAAGACAAACGCTAAAGATGCTTAACCAGAATAAAATTCCCAAAACCAATCACAATATGTATATATAGCATATAGCAGAAAGAAACGCATGCCATTTTTTGCAGACAACTGATTCTCACGTTAACGATTGCCATGCATGCTTTAACGTATCTATTGGATGATGGAACAGCATGTGCGGGCCAGCATAACGCATCACTGCCCGCATACGTTCACGCATATCTGGCCTATAGCAATGGATGGAACAACGCTTACAAGTAGGTTTGTTTTCTCCGAATGGACAAGCAGACAAACGTTTATGAGCATAAACTAGCAATTCTTCACAAGCCGGACATAAAGAATCATGTCTTTCGTTTTTTCTGCAATACAAACGCACCATACGTTCTACCGTACGCTTTTCACGAGCTATACGCTTGCTTGATTGTTCTTTCATACAGATTTAGCGGCACTATTTCTTACCAAAACTATTCCCAGCTCATAAAGCAAATAGACTGGAAGTGCCACCAAGGCCAAGGTAAAAGCATCGGCTGTGGGAGTAATAACAGCAGCCACTATCAAAATGACCACCACAGCATGCTTCCGGTAACGGCACATAAAGTCTGCACTCAGCAACCCAAGTTTCCCCATCAACCAACACAAGAGCGGAATTTCAAACAAAATACCCATCATTAGGGTCAACATAAACAAAGTGTCCATATAAGACTGCAAGGTGATAGTATTAACTACCTCTGTGCTTACCTGATAGGTTGCCAAAAAACGAAAGGTTAATGGAAAAATAAGGAAATAACTCAACAAAACACCGAGCACAAACATCACATATCCCCACACAACAGCCCAAACCGCATAATGCCGTTCATTCTCATACAAAGCAGGAGAGACAAAACGAAAAAGTGAATACAACACGTAAGGAGAGGCACACAGGAAACCAGCATAAAAAGCTGTGCGCATATGAATGACAAACTGTTGCGAAAGTCCCGTATTAATAAGTTCCACATGAAACTGTGTCGCACCTCCACTCCCTCCTATCCATGTTGACAGAAAATCCAACATACGATATGTGAAAAAATCAGGATGTTGTGGAGCCAGCACAATCCCAAAAAGAGTATCCTTAGCAATAAAGGCTACGACACCACACATTACACATACCAGCAGAATGCGCCACAAGCATCCGCGCAACACATCCAAATGGTCCCAGAAGGTAAGAGGTGTGTCATTTGTCCGACTCATCCTTCTTTTCTTCCTCTTTTTTAGCATTAGCCTCATCAACACCTGACATTCCGTCCTTGAAGCTCTTTACTCCTTTGCCCAAACCTTTCATCAATTCGGGAATCTTCTTTCCTCCAAAAAGCAAAAGAATAATCAACGCAATGACCAGTATTTCCTGAAAACCGATACCGCCTAAAAACAAAAGTCTATCCATAATTATTTGGTAAACGTATATTTTACAAACAAATATCCTCCTATGACCTGCAAACACATACCGGGAATGCCTAAACGCCAGTCTTGCAACGCACTGGCAATACTTCCTGTCCATGCCCATTCAAACAAACCACCCAACAACTGATACGAAATCACAACCAACAACAATTGCAGCAACAAGTTCCTAGCATGCAATCTTGATGCCACCCAAGCAGCAAATAAGGCAAGAAGAACCGACTTTACCAAAATAACAGGCAACAAAGCGACTGCCGGCATTCCAAATAATGCTGAATTTACCAAAGGCGAAAACAAGGCGGTCAACACACCAACACGCCATCCAAACTTATATGCCCCTATCAAGGTAAAGAAATAAATGGGCAGAAATATCATACCTCCTTTGGGCAATAAATGGCACAACTGGGGCAAAAGAACATTGCCCACCACAAACAGCAATGCCACCAAATAGGTTTTCATTGCAGTAAAAGGCAAGGAATATACACGAATTTCTTTTTGCATGGTTATCTTCCGGAAAAAAGGGTTATCTGATTGTCGTACAAATCAAATCTAATGTGCAAAAGTAGCCAAAAAAAACAGAAATGGCAAACCAAACAGAATATGCCACGCACAAAGCTATCTTTTAACGATTTCACTACGTATACGACTCAATGACTGGACTGTAATACCTAAGTAAGACGCTATATATTTCAGCGGAATCATCCGTACAGCTTCAGGCATGTCATTCATTAAAGCCAAGTAACGCTCCGCAGCCCGTTGGCGCCACATGTCCAAACCCCACATCTCATAATAGACCACTAAACCCTCCACCAATTTCCGTCCTAAATTGGCAAAAGCCAATGATGTTGCAAACAAACGTTCCAACACATCTTTACGAATGGAATAACAACGACTCTCGGTGATGGACTCAATACGCAGCAATGAGGGTTGCCCCATTATATATCCCCATACAGAAAAGACAAAATCACCTGACGAGGCAAACCATATTGTGGCTTCCTTACCCTCACGATAAGTGTATGCCCTCCACACACCTTCCACCAAAATGTAAAGATGCGTGTCTATTTCCTGTTCATCAACAATAGTCGTATTGGGACCGAAGCTGACCTCCGTTGCATTAAACAGAAGCCAGTCCAACTCCTCGTGACTGATGGAGAAACGTTCAAACAGCTTATCCTTCCACTTTTCCATAAATGGCATTTTTTCGACAAAATAATAGGATAAAACGCAGAATAAGGCAAATTTGAGCATTCTCGCTGACAGTCAGAGAGTTTGGCTTCGGATGGAACAAATTGGCATAAGGTCGGGAAAACGGATTTAGGCAGATTGCAGAAATAGATGCACTTCCAAATCATTACCCGACACCTGATGCACATTTAACACTAACAGTCTCTATTTCTGCGTTCTGCGTAGGTTTACATTCTGCCTTTACAACTCCCGTAAACTAATTTTGCACCAAACAAAAAGCAAGGATTATGAGGAGTACATTCAAGACCGTTTTTTATGTAAACGGAAGCAAAGAGAAGAACGGAATTGTTCCCATTATGGGACGGGTTACAATCAACGGGACTATCGCACAGTTCAGTTGCAAACAGAGCATTTCAAAGGAACTTTGGGATGCCAAAGGCAACCGTGCCAAAGGCAAGAGCCGTGAGGCGGTGGCGGTCAATTATGCCCTTGACAACATCAAGGCGCAGATAACGAAGCATTACCAGCGGCTTTCCGACCGTGAGGCGTTCGTAACGGCTGAAATGGTACGTAATGCCTATCAAGGTGTGGGCACGGAGTATGAAACATTGTTGCGTGCCTTTGACAAGGAGAACGAGGCGTTTGCCAAACGGGTGGGCAAAGACCGCTCCAAGCGCACATACCAAAAGTACCTTACTGTCCGCAAATACGTGGCGGAGTTTATCAAGAGGCACTACAAGCGGACGGACATGGCGATGAACGAACTGACGGAGGACTTCATCCGTGACTACTGCCTGTACCTGCGAAACGAGGTCGGGCTGGCGCAATCGTCCGTGTGGATATACTCCATACCGTTGAAACA
>JADIMG010000013.1 GCA_017694875.1 Candidatus Gallipaludibacter merdavium | reverse complement strand
ATGAAGAATTGCGTCAGGAAATTGCCAAACGGGACAAGGGCATTGATGACTTGAAAGCCCAAATGCAGCGTATGCAGGAACAACACGGCAAGCAGAGACGCAACCTGCAAGGAATACACAAGCAGGAACTTGAAGCCAAAGACAAGGAAATATCACGACTGAATACCCTGCTTGAAAAGGCTTTCAAGTGGTTTCCGATGCTCAGGGAGATGTTGAGAATGGAAAAGTTGTGCGCAGCCATCGGCTTTACCAAAGAAATGATAGAGAGCCTCCTGACAAAGAAAGAAGCTATCAGATGCAATGGCAGGATTTATTCCGAAGAGCACAGGCGGAAGTTTGACATCAAGAATGATATTTTCAAGGTGGAAAAGAATCCGACCGATGACACCAAACTGGTACTGACCATTAACATGCAGCCAATTGGCGAATGGTTCAAAGAACAGCTTGGCAAATTGCGGCATGGCAGGAAAGAGGCCATTGAAGAACCCAAAAAGAATAGAGGATTCAAGCTGTAATTGCTAATTCATTTTAATAGTAAAAAGAGCAATTTACCCATGCGGATTTGCTCTTTTTTACTTAACTTTGCACCCCAAAGAATAATTTAATAGAATCAGTATGAATAATAAACACAAATACTATTTGATTAGCGGGCCGATTATTGCATTAGGACTTATGCTTGGTACAGCAATAGGTGCAAGTATTGGAAATATTAAAATCGGAGTAGCTCTTGGACTGATTTTCGGTGTTATTTTTAGTGCATTGGCAATTCTCTTGACTGTTTATAAACAAAAGAAAAAATAATCAAGGCATAAGCGGGAAATGGAAATAGACAACAATTTCATTGTGTATTATTTCAAATTACGGTCAAAGCAACTATTCTTGAAAGCCCAAATGCAACTCATGCAAGAACAGCACGGCAAGCAGATACGCAATCTGCAAGGAATACACAATCAGGAACTTGAAGCCAGAGACAAGGAAATATCACGGCTGAATATCCTGCTTGAAAAGGCTTTCAAGTGGTTTCCGATGCTCAGGGAGATGCTGAGAATGGAAAAGTTGTGCGCTACCATCGGCTTCACCAAAGAAATGATAGAAAGCCTCCTGACGAAGAAAGAGGCTATCAGATGCAACGGCAGGATTTATTCCGAAGAACACAGACGGAAGTTTGACATCAAGAATGATATCTTCAAGGTAGAACAAAGTCCAACCGATAGTAGCAAACTCGTGCTAACCATAAACAAACAGCCAATTGGAGACTGGTTCAAGGAACAGTTTGGTAAGCTGCGGCATAGCATCCAAAGAACACTAAGTGAACCGAAAAATAGAGGCATTAAATTATAAATGGTTATTAATTGGTTAAAATTCATAATGCAAAGCAATAAGTTTATACCTTTGCATACATTTATTATAAATTGTCATTATATGGAACTTAAAAAGATTATTAGTAATTCACTTAAAGTATTGCTTATCCTACTCATTATAGTTCTTGCATACTTTGTTTATTTAGTCGTTTGGACTTACCAATTTCATGCTAACCAAGATAAAATTGTTGAAAACGTTGATTCTGTTTTCTATCAAACCTCTCAAATAATTCGTGACCCGAACGGTTATTTTGGAGTAGCCGCTACCGTAAACGGTCTATATACTGATACGCTTTTATTCGACACGCAAGCTTCTACATCTCTTGCCAAACAAGAAACACTTGACCTGTATGGAGCGGAATATTGGAGAAGGAAACCGATGCCGACATTTAATTTTTACAAACAAGTCTATTTTTCAAAACTATACAGAGTGAATAATATCACTCTTGGAGATTGTACACTGGAAAAGGTTATTTTCACGTCAGTCCCCAAAGATAATGGTATGTACAATGCGCTTTACCGTCCAGTATTGGGACGTACCATAATGGAAAATATGGTTTGGAAGTTCGATATGGATAATAATGAAATGACCATATTCTCGCTTAAAAACAAAGAAAAACTAAAACAAGAAACAACTGGATTTACTTTAGTTGAAGATGGTGTAAACAATTTACCGCTTTGCAGCGAGCAGACAGATAGCTTGAACTTGATGTTGGACTTAGGCTCGAATTATGATGTTATAATAGATAAAGATGTTTATGAGAAATTACGGCAGCATCATGTCCCGAGAAAATATGTTAATTTCCGCCGGGAGGGATTGACAGACACGATTGCCGAGTTCAGCGGAATTACAATGTATTGCAATGGCGTGGCTGTTCCGAATTGTGTGTTGGATTATATCCCTTCGATAAATAAAAATGTCGCAGGAAATCTTTTTGCAGGCAAGATGAATTTTATACTTGCCGGTGAAAATCTGTATATCAAACAACGGACTAATACACTTTTAAATGATTGCAACGGATTTCCTGCACTTGGGTTAGGTATTAATATTCGTAACGGTAGTATCTGTATCACTGCATTGGAAATAAACGGACCGGCAGAAAAATCAGGGTTAATGTTAGGAGATAAGGTAATTGCTGTTAATAACGGAACGGTAAGTGTAAATGCAATGTCCGTATCAAACGGGAAATTAGAGAAATATGTTCAGCAGACTAACAGTCTTACTTTAGAAATAGAACGCAACGGGAAAAGGCAGACATTTAACGTAACAAGAGAAAGCGAATAACGTGTATCATAGAAAAGAATAGTAAAGAGCAAAGGGGAATAAACACTTTTTGCTCTTTACTTGTATGTATACCGTATATCCGTATAGATATGGTTTTAGCAATTATTTCTAAAACTGCCATTAATAAAAACACCCGACTTTACATTATTGGGTGTAAAATCGGGTGTCTATTTTGTAAAACATTGATTTTCAATGTTTATTGCGGTGCGGACGGTATCCGAACTCTCTGCAAATAACGAGCAGTGGATAAACCCGGACTTCGGTAGTCCCGAATTGCAGGCGCACTATGAGGACATCAAACGGATGGTCAAGGAAAAGACAGGTCGTGCCATGCAGGAAAAAGAACGTGAGCGCAAAGGCAAGAACGGCAAGATTATCAAAGTGGCAGGATGTTCACCCATACGTGAGGGAGTATTGCTCATCAGACCTGACACCACACCGGCAGATGTGCATAAATTTGGCGAGGAGTGCCAAAGACGCTGGGGCATTACACCGCTCCAAATCTTCCTGCACAAAGACGAAGGACATTGGCTGAACGGACAGCCTGACCCGGAGGACAGGGAGAGTTTCAAGGTAGGCGAAAGGTGGTTCAAGCCGAATTACCATGCGCATATCGTATTCGACTGGATGAACCACGATACAGGCAAGAGCCGCAAACTCAATGACGATGACATGATGCAGATGCAGACCTTGGCATCCGACATCCTTCTGATGGAGCGTGGTAAGTCAAAAGCCGTAACAGGCAAAGAACATCTGGAACGGAACGACTTCATCATTGAGAAACAGAAAGCCGAACTGCAACGCATAGAAACCATAAAGCGGCGTAAGGAACAGCAGGTAAACCTTGCCGAACAAGAACTCAGACAGGTGAAATCGGAGATACGCACGGACAAGCTCAAAAGCGCGGCTACCGATGCTGCCACTGTCATAGCAAGCGGAGTGGGTTCTCTTTTCGGCAGCGGGAAAATGAAGAAACTGGTGCAATCCAATGACGAATTGCGTCAGGAAATTGCCAAACGGGACAAGGGCATTGATGACTTGAAAGCCCAAATGCAACGTATGCAGGAACAGCACGGCAAGCAGATACGCAACCTGCAAGGAGTACACAATCAGGAACTTGAAGCCAAAGACAAGGAAATAT
>JADIMG010000109.1 GCA_017694875.1 Candidatus Gallipaludibacter merdavium | reverse complement strand
TTTTCGGTGAGCGCAAATGGAAGTCCCGTCAGGATGAGTTGATTGAGGCCAATGAGAAGAAGGCAGAGGAGGAAGATGAAGAAGAGAAGGAATTGCCTTTAGGTTCAACAGTTGTACCCGATGCGCCAGAGACGCCAGAGCAACCTTCAGCGGAAACGGAACAGGACAAGCAATAATTTTTCCTGATATATGTAAAGGGGTTGTGTCAAATTGAATCATTTTGGCACAACCCCTTTAAGGTATGTCAGAATATGTAAGATGCAAGGCGCTGAAGGTGAGGGCGCAGGGAGTTTACTGGCGTAAATGACCGAGCCTGAATCCTGATAGCAACGATGCAGATTGCATAGTATGACACACCGTTTTTGTTGTGTCTGAATGCAAAGCTGATAGGAATGGTTTATGACAGATAATTACGTATATTGTCCAATGCTTTTTGGCATAGCCGTTCCACGGCCTGCATGGTCATTCCCGAAATGGAGGGAGTATACAATACCTGTTGAAGTCCTTCTAGTTCAGGAGCAAGATGGCCCATACCGGTGCCATCGCACAAATAATAGCTGTTCGGGCACGTGTGCAGCCATTTTTTCAAAGCCTCCTTGTTGAAAGTTGGTCCGACCGATGTGTTGACCAATATTTTTCCATCGCCCAAAAGTTCAAATTCTTTTTCTTGCAACAAATGAATATCACGTGGCAGGCAGGTGCAGACAATTTCCGTCTCCTTGAGCAGTTGTGCCAATGGCAGATAGTGGATGCCTTTGGCTTCGGCTTCTGGCTTTTGGTGGCGGCTGTAATAATAGACCTGTGCTCCAAACAATAAGAGTGCATCGGCTATCATGCTTCCCGTTTTGCCTAAACCGATGATACCAATTTTTCTGTCGGTCAGTTCGGTGGGTGCGTCCAACCATTTGTGCTCACCAAAGCCATGCAACAGTCTCACCAGCTCGCTGATGACATATTCCACCACTCCTTCGTCTCCATAATCTTTCACCCCAACAACATGAATGCCACGTTTCTGCGCTTCAATCACTGCCACATTGCAGCTTTCGGGTGAATAAAGGGTACAACACATGCCGATATATCGGATGTTGGGGCAGGCATTCAATACATTGGCGCTGATGGGCGTGCGAAAGGATACTAATACTGCATCGGCATTGCCTATTCTGCGTATAACTTCCTCTTCCTCTGTTGGAAAATCATGATAAATCACAACCTCATCGCTCCATTCTTGTAGTGCAACGATAGCTTGTTGGTGGAGGCGTGTTTCGTCAACGGCTACTATGCGTTTAAATTTGTTCATGGTGTTTCTTTTTACGGGAGCAAAGATAGTGCAAGGCGAGTGCAGAGGCAAATGAAAACGAGTTTTCAGATTTGCTTCTGCCGAGCCACCGCCTATCTTATTCAAAGTTGTGCAAGGCGAGTGCCGAGCCGCCGATCTTATATTTTGGACCACATTATGCTTTTCAATTATTTTTTCAAATAAACAAACGTTCTGTTATCGGATATCTCTTTCTATTGATTTCTTTAAATGAACACATGATTCTTTTATTACTTTTTGTAATCCTTTTGTCAGTTGGTCATACTAATTTGTTTGTTCATCTACTTAATCTGTCAGTTCAGTTGATTTTATTTGTTTGCTATGATATGTTTGGATATTTTTGCAACGTGTTAAAAGTTGAAAACCTCAATCTGATGTAAACATGAAAAAACAATTTACTACACTCCTCTTATTCTGTCTGCTTTGTTGGACAGCTCTTTATGCAGAACCCTATTTTGTCCGTGTTAATGGGACGACTGATTATCCGGCAGTGGCTGTCGGTGAGGCAGATGCCCAAGGACGTACACAATACAAGGCTTCTCCTGTTTCCTTAAACAATGGTGATGTAATTACTGTATATGATGAAGGAAGTGATGCTGCATGGGCAATAAGTAATTTGGATCCTTATGGCGCTTTTGAAGGATTTACCGCTTCTTCTGCGGGTATAACATGCAATACGGCTGGCTGTTATAGTATTTATGTAAAAATGAAATATCAGGATGATATCATCTATATAGAAGCAGCCACCGGATGTGATGAAGTAGGTGAGAATCCAGACCAAGAACCAGAACCCGAACCAGACCCTGATCCCGAACCAGAGCTAGACCCTGATCCGGAGCCAGACCAACCTTCTGATTACCAACCGGGCGACTATACTTCTTCAGTTCCCAGTCAAAGCACTGATGTGATGTTGCAGGCGTTCTATTGGGATTCTTATTCAACCGATGAAACAGATGCCAAATATGGCACTACCCAGTGGAGTGCGCTTAACGAACAGGCCAGTGAAATGGCTGCCTATTTCGATATGGTGTGGATTGCACCTTCTGCCAAGAGTAGCGGTGGAACGGGCTATCACCCCAGCCAATGGTGCAACCAGAACAGTGCACATGGCTCGCGTGCCAAACTGGAACAGTTGATTGCCAACTTGCATGCAGGTGGTGCGAAAGTGATTGCCGATATTGTGGTTAATCACAGAGACAACAAGAGTTCGTGGTGCGATTTCTGGGCGGAAGATTTCGGAGAATACGGACAATTCCAGCTCACAGCTGCCCATATCTGTCGTGACGACGAGGTGAACACCTCTGGAACAGGAAGTTGCAAGGGTGCAGCTACTGGTGCAAATGATACAGGCGAAAAATATGCGTCAGCCCGCGACCTCGACCATACCAATCCTTATGTACAGGAAGCTGTGGAAGCCTATCTGAAATGGATGAAGGATGAAATGAAGTATGACGGTTGGCGTTTTGATGTGGCTAAAGGCTTCAGTGCCCAATATTTCGGACAATACATCGAAGCTGCACAAAGTTATTTCTCCGTAGGTGAATATTTGGACGGAAATTATGATTTGCTTAACAGTTGGGTCAATGGTACGGGAAACCGCTCCACCGCTTTCGATTTCTCGCTGAAGTTTAACGGTTTGAATAATGGCTTGGCTAAAGGAGACTTGTCTAAATTGGTGTGGATGAACGGAACAACTCCCCAACCGGCGGGAATGATTCATAGTGGACTCAAAAAATATGCAGTTACTTTGGTGGACAACCATGACACCTTTGAGAGAGATGATAATAATAATGATTTTGCCCCTATTGGAAGCAAAGACCTTATCCTTCAAGCCAATGCATTTATCTTGAGTAGCCCAGGTATTCCTTGTGTGTTCTATCCGCATTGGGCACGCTACAAAGAAGATATTAAGAAAATGGTTTTGGCCCGTAAGGCGGTGGGTGTTCACAATGAAAGTACAGTTGTGGTCAATGATTATGGCACCGACAAATATGTGGCAACTGTTACAGGCAAAAACGGTACGTTAATGGTGAAAATCGGTAGTGGTAGCGGGTCGGATGTTACTCCAGCCGGCTATGAAAAAGCTGCAAGCGGTAATAATTGGGCGATGTACACTAAAACCAATGCAGCACCAGCGCCCAAATTGATTGTCAATCCTGCCGGAGGAAAATACGTGGGTGGAGTGACTGTGACCCTCGATGCACTCAATGCAATAGATATTTATTATACTTTGGACGGTACAGAACCGACAACGGCTTCTACCAGATATACGGCTCCGATTGAGATCGGAACAACCAATACCACCCTCAAGGCTTTTGCTGTGGGTGAAGGTGGTCAGACTGATGTACAAACACATGTATATGAAACTGCGCCTCGTACAGAACCAATTACAGTACGTTTTTGGAAACCGGCAAACTGGACCACGGTCTATTTGTGGGCTTGGGACGACAATGGTAATGTTTATCCCGGTGGAGAAGATGCCAAATGGCCAGGAGCAGTCATTAACGATGAAGGCAACGGATGGTGGAGCTATACTTTTGACATGTCAATAGAAGGTATCAATTTCATTTTTAACGATGGAAAGACATCCGGTGCTGCACAAACCGATGACCTTTATACCGAAGAATCCGGATGTTATGGCATCAATTTGGAAACAGGTATGGCTTCGGAGATTGATTGTGATGGAACAGCCCTCCCGCAAGTGCAGGCAGAAAAGACCTTTACACTTTATCCGAATCCAGTGAGCAATGAGTTGCATATAATGGCAGAAGACAACATGGATGGCATTCGCATTTATTCGGCCACAGGGCAATTGGTTGGACAGCAGACCATTCATGCTACGCAAGCTACGATTGATGTAGAGCATCTTCAGAAAGGCATTTATTTCATACAGGCCCAAATGGGAAACAGTTTGGGAAACAGTAGATTCATAAAGCAATAAACGTTGGAAGGAATTAGGGTAATCGTTTTTTAGGGAAAAAAGATTGTGTTTGTTGTTTAAGCAGTAAGTGTTGTCGTTTTAGGTTGATTTGTTACGTGACACTGTGGGGCCTTACCCTTCCCCACGGAGTCACTAATTACAAGAAAATCGTATTATTAACATATTAAATTTATTATCATGAAAAAAACTACTTTTTTGTTGGTTGCATTGTTGAGCTCTGTATTTGCAGCTAATGCATTGGTTTATAATGTGGCTGTACCTGCTGAAACAAAAACCTGTTATATTGCCGGGGAGATGAATGATTGGTCATTTACGGAAATGACCAAAGTGGACGATACACATTATACTGTTGACATCGTGGATGCCACAGAAGTGCAGAAATACAAATACTGCAGTGGTCCGGATTGGTCGTATGTGGAAAAGACAGCCGAGAATAAAGATGTAGATAATCGTTCTTACAGCACGAGTGATGTAGTGGCTAATTGGGCAGCTGTATATGATCCTGGAGTTGGCGAACAACGTGCTGATGTAACAGTACGTATTCAAGCAGCTTCTATTCCCACTATTTGGTGGTGGGGAGGCGGTATTGCTGGAGCCGATCAGTCTTATACGTGGGAAACCAAGCCGGCAATGAATGCAATGGCTGATGCAGCAGGCTGGTATGAATGGACGTTTGAAAATGTCAATGTTGCTATTGGTGTTAGCTATAAGATTGTTATTGATGGTCAGGAATCACCGGAACTTAATGCAAAGGAAGATGTATGCCTGGATGCCAGTTTTGCTGCTACTGATTGCCCAAGTACAGAAGAACCAGAAGAACCCGTTGAACCAGGCGAAAGTATTACGGTAAAAGTGCAGGTTCCTTCTGAAGGCCTTTCTTCCTGGGATGCAACTGCCGGTGTTTATTTCTATGTATGGACAACCGGAGAAGGTTCATTTACGCAAGCTACCGATGAAGGCAATAACTGGTATTCCTATACCTCAGAAGGCTCGCCTATCAATTTTATTGTTGTAAATGGTAGCAGTTGGGATGCTTTGGCAGGTGATGCCCGCCGTCAGAGCGTGAATATGGAAAATGTGGCTGAGTCCACTTGTTATGTGATGGCCAACGGCACAGAAACGGAAGGTGTTTCTGACTGGAATAAGGTGTTGACCGTAACTGATTGCCCGGAAGAATCAGCCATAATGGAGGCAGAGACTGAACATCTGTTCACAATAAATGGGCGCACATTGCTGATTTCTTTGGATCAGGAGGCAGAAGTTGCTATTTACAATGTAAACGGACAGTTGATTGAACATACTTTCACTAACGATTATTCCCGTTTTATGCAACAAGGCGTATATATTATCCGTATTGGGAATACAACCGAAAAAATGGTGATTTTCTAATTGGAAAATAAATAACGGGCTGTCCCAGAATAAAGGGACAGCCAATATAATAACTCAATCAAACAATTATCATCATGAAAAAAATTACTTTGTTGGCAGTTTCTTTATTAATGGCCATCACTGCTATGGCAGCCGATATTACCGGTGGTACAAAGTTGTATTTGAAACCAAATTCAAATTGGATGGATGCTGGTGCCCGTTTTGCAGCCTATTTCTTTGTGGATGACCAGACGTATGCTTGGGCTGGTTGTACGCTTGCTGCGAATGAAACAAATATTTATGAAGTAACAGCGCCAGAAGGAACATGGGCTAATGTTATTTTCTGCCGCATGAATCCTTCTACAACAGAAAATAATTGGGGCAATAAATGGGATCAGTCAGTAAATCAGACCTATGATGGCTTCAACAATCTTTTCACTGTGAATGATGGACAATGGAATAATGCATCAGGTACTTGGAGCCAATATGTAATTGGTCAGCCTTCTGTTGAGTTTGGCGTTTCTACCATATTGGTAGTCAATGAGGCTGTAACCTTGTCTGCAACTGCAGCAAATGTTGCTGATCCGGTTTATGTATATAGCGTAAAACAAGGTGCAGGTGAATATACCGTTTTGTCTGGCAATACTTGGACTCCTGTTGCAGCTGGCGAATACACCATTAAAGTGGAAGTGAAAAACGGTGCAGCTGCTGAAGTGCTTGTTTCAAAAGAAGCAACAACTACTGTAGTGGTAAAACCGGAAGAAATCACGATTAAGGTACAGGTTCCTGCCGAAGGACTTTCTTCTTGGACTGCCGAAGGTGGTGTTTATTTCTATGCATGGGGTAATGGAATGGAAGGGACATTTACTCCGGCAACTGCAGAAGAAGATAATTGGTATTCTTACACGATTTCTACAGAAACAGTTTTCCCGCTTAACTTCATTGTATTAAATGGTAGTAGCTGGGATGCATTGGCTAACGATGCTCGTCGTCAAACAGTGAATATGGAAAATATTGTTGAATCAGCTTGCTATGTAATGGCAAATGGTGGTGAAACAGAAGGACAAAACAACTGGAACAAAGTACTGAATCCAACTGATTGTCCAAGTGAAAGTGGTGAAGCAACCGCTATTGAAGAAACCTCAAATGCTCCATTGTTTACAGTTAACGGTCGCACATTAAACGTAGCTATGGATAATGAAGCAGAAATCAGTATATACACTATCAGCGGACAAATGATAGAACACACAGTTGCTAGCAATCTCACTCGTGAAATGCAGCAAGGTGTTTATGTTGTTCGCATTGGAAACCAATCACAGAAATTAGTGATTTTCTAGTTTTTGTTTCGTAAAATAACAATAGGAATTGTAGGGGTGTTTCTTACACTTCTACAATTCCTTGAATAATTCTCCCTTATATCTTTTGACAATGAAATTCACAGCCATCTCTATTGCAATTCTTATATCGGCATTCTGTTTTCTTCCGTTCTTTGTGGGGAAAGCACGGGCTGATTTTGTTCCTTTTCAATCATCTTATTCTCAGGAAGTTGTTCTTCCATTAGGAGAAACGTCGGTGGAAAAACTCTATCGTACTAACAATGCAAGCGTAAGCGGGCGTACCAACTGTCAGGTAGCTGTGAATGAAGGGAAGATTGTAACAAAAAAAGTGTCAAAAGTTTATTCTTCTTCCTCCTATCAGGCAAAGCCTATAAAAACAACACATCCTTATAATGCAACATACTCCACTAACCAATACTATACCCGAAAAACGTGTTCTCCATTTTCAAATAATGCGTACACGGTGCAGAAAGTGGACTTCCCATCTCAATCGTTTAATTTTTCAACAACGGCAGCCGTAATGCCGATTGCAACAGAAACTAAAATAGTAGCTCCGTTCTCCAACACAACAACCCCAGTTCTATATGCCCTGACTGATAATAATGGCGATGATGACTGGAATACGGGTGGAACTGGTCCTTTCGATAACCCTGGCGATGTCGGACAAGCACCCTTGGCCGATGCCATTCTCTTCTTATGCCTACTCGCACTGCTCTATGCAGTATTAAAATATTTTCACCCCAAACAATCAACTACAGAAAAATAAGGATTATGAAAACGATTTATAAAGCGCTGATAGCAGCGATAATATCTATTGTGGGTTTGTCGCAGGTAATGGCAGCCGATATTAATGGTGGTACAAAGTTGTATTTGAAAGCGCCACATTGGATGGCTGATAATGCTCGTTTTGCAGCCTATTTCTTTGTAAATGACCAGACGAATGCTTGGGAAGATTGTACGCTTGTACCGAATGAAACAAATATTTATGAAGTTACTGCTCCAGAAGGAACATGGCCTAATGTTATTTTCTGCCGCATGAATCCTTCCGCAACAGAAAACAATTGGAACAATAAATGGAATCAATCTGCAAATCAGACCTATGATGGTACCAACAATCTTTTCACTGTGAATGATGGTGAATGGAATAACGCATCAGGTACTTGGTCAACCTATACCCCTCCAATAACTGATCCCTCAGTAACATTATCAGCCAATCCAACAGAAGTTCTTTTGTTTAATCCTATCACTTTAACGGCTTCTGTGGCAAATGCTTCTGGAGTTACCCCTATAATTCAGCATAAAACTGAGTCTGGTTCATGGGAGAATATTACTCTTGACGAAAGCAATGCATATACTCCTCAAACAGATGGAGAGCATGTTTTCCATGCGACTATATTAGTAGATGAGATATTGTATGAATCTGATGAAATTACAGTAAATGTAAAGCCCTATTATGTAGCGCATGCTGGTTCAGGAAATAATCTGGGTATAGGAAGTGAGAATTGGTCATCAACCGCTACTAAAATGGAAAGTGGTACATATACCTTCACAAACGTAGCTGTAGGAAACGATTATCAGTTTAAGATAACAGATGGTGCATGGGATTATCAAAAAGGTTGGACAGAACGTGCTAATGAGGAAAATATTTCAGACGGTGGTGATAATCGTATTAAGGTGAATGTTACTAGTCCATCTGATGTTACAATCTCATTCGATGGCTCTAAGATTTCCGTTGTTGTAACCCCTATAGCATCTGCTCCCTCAGTAACAGCCAATGCAGCTTCAGATATTACCAATACCTCTGCAAAATTGCATGCAGCCATTACAAGTAAAGGTAGTGATGATATTACGGAATATGGTTTTTATTATGCTACTGCAACAGGGGTATCAGAAACGTCTACAAAGATTCAGGTTGCTACAACTAATCCTACAAGTTTCCCCCATGACTATTCATTTGATTTGACAGGTTTGCAGGAAGCAACCACCTATTATTATAAGGCTTACGCAACAAACGCTCAAGGTACTACTTTAAGTGATGATGAACTTTCTTTCACTACCAAAGGTTTGTTTGTAGCAGGAAATGGAACTGTTGAAGGTTCTGAAGGAAAATGGTGCAATGGGGCAAATTGGAGTACGACAGCTTCTCCAATGACCAATGGTAGCATTACGTTTGAAAAAGTACCTGCAGGCAATGACTATCGTTTTGTTGTTACCAATGGTGCTTGGCATACGGAAACCGGTGGAGCAGATTGGGGTTATGATGATTTGAAAGAGAATGGCAGTAATATTGAACTTTCTAATGTTGATGGCAATATTATGTTTGCCTTAAATTCAGTCTCTGACGTTACGATTAGTATGGATGAGAACTATAAAATCAGCGTTAATATAACAACGATACAACTGGAAGCGGATGCTAAGCAGGTAGCACTCAATACTCCGATTACCCTTACTCCATCTGCCATAGGCGATGTTGATATTAGTGCTGTAAGTTATTCTGTAAAAACACCAGATGATACAAATTGGGACGATTGCGCACTCCCTTATACTCCAAAAAAGGCAGGTATTTACACCTTCAAGGCAGAAGCCGATGGATTTACCTCCAATGAGGTGCAAGTAACCGTATGTCCGGAAGTGACGGTATATGTACATATTCCAACGGAAATATGGGCCAATCCAACAACAGTTTCTTATTATAATTGGGATACAAATACGTCTGGTTCATTTGTTGGGGCTACAGCATTGGGTGATAATTGGTATAGTTATACATTTGATAACTTATATGATTTTGGTATTATCGTGGTAAATGGAACGGCTTTCCCAGATGATAGTCATTTATCCTATAGGACAGCCAATATTGAAAATTTATCTTTAGATAGATTCTGTTTCCGTTTAGGTGATGGAGGCTATAATGCAAATCGTACCGTTACTCAATTAACCCCTTCTATTGAATTTACAAATATTCCCGCTTCAGTTAGTGCGGGTTCAACCATTGCTTTAGAGCCGACTATCATAGATGCTCCTGCCATTTTCCCGATAACAGTGGAACGACAAACCAGTGCTGATACGTGGGAGACAATAACAGCTGATGCAGATGGCTCATATTCTTATACACCGACAGAGGCTGGTACATGTACTTTCCGTGCTTCTTTTGAGGTAAATGGTCAGGCTTATTCAACAACTGCTACGGTGAATGTTGTTGCTCCTACAATTACTCTTACAGCTACACCAAATGAGGTTCTGTTGTTTAACCCTATCACACTTTCCTATACTACAGAAAATGTTGAAGAAGGAACAGAAGTACTCGTTAAACATCAATTGCCAGATGAAGTGTGGGAAACGCTTGAAGCAACTGATGGAACGTATTCATTTGTGCCTCAAACTGATGGAACGCATGTTTTCCAGGCGGAGATGACTGTCAATGGAGTGCTTTATACAAGTGAATGTAACGTCAATGTTACCCCTTATTATATAGCACACAATGGAGATGACAATACGCTAGGTACTGGTGATTTACAACCGGCAACTACGAAAATGATAAATGGTAGTTATACATTTGAAGGTCTTGCTGCCAATGTGAAGTATCTTTTCAAGATAACCAATGGAGCATGGGCCTCAAATGGCGGAAAGGATTGGAGCTTTGATGCCGTGAATCAGAATTGTTGTGAAAATGTAACTATCACTTCAGAAGGAGGAGATTATAAGAATATTGGACTCATGCTTTCCGCTCCTTCTGATGTAACCATTACATTTGATGGTACAAATATATGTGTGACAGCAGAACAGGTAGAACGTTATCGATTGTTGTCCACTTTGGCAGATGGTATTACAACTTATGTCTCCAATGAAGCTTCACACAATGGTGACATTATGTCTGTCTATACCCAAAGTGCAGGCAGTCTGCAATTGCAGAAAATGGTAAATGGTGTGTGGCAGAATGTAACAGTACCTGCGGTTTCCCACACGGAAAACAATGTAATTGTAGCTCCTTTGGTATTAGCTGATGATGGAACAGTAAACATCGGCACTGTCAGCAATTATACGGGAAACTATTATATCCGTACACCACTTGCGCCAGGCGGAAAAGACAATTACAAACAAGATGGTAATAAGTTTACTTATTTTGAAGCCAATCGTACATTTGATAATGAAACATACAACCATTATTGGGTAACTCATACAAAGAGTAATGAGAATGATGCATTTATAGCCAATGACTATAATTCATCTTTAGCAATGGAAATCCCCAAACAGGACAATAGTATTGATAATTTAGACCATGGCGTTAGTGTACGTTACTCATATGATAATACGACCAATCTTTTTGAGCGTACTTTCTTGCAGGGTTCATCTGTAAATAATTATCTGTATTTCTATGGTTCTAATATTTATGATGGAAATAATGTGATAACGGAAAGCGCTTATAAAACCTTTAACGATATTTCCAATTGGGTGTATGAATATGATTTACAGGCAGACCCTGGTGCTACCATAACCATCAAGGCAAAGGAGGAGGTATTGGTGGACAATGAAATAATATTGGGTGGTGGAAGTACTAGTGGTTCGGATAAGTATGACTTGCGTGTAATTTATGATTTTAAAAAGAATCGTTGGATCGCATCGTGGTTGCCCAATTTGTCAAATATGACAATAACGGGAGAACAGGAAATACATGTTGATGCCAATATGATGTTGGTGCGCAATCATAATAATAAGGTGAATAGCTTTAATATAACTGATGCCGATAGTTATATAGATCAGATACAGCACATCTATTTTGTAATGGAGTTGGAAAGAGACACTTTGTTTAATGGTGACGGAAGCAAAAAATTCTCTCATCTTTTCTGGTTCTCATTGCCTTATTCCTGTAAGATCAGTGAGATATTCGGTATAGAGGGATATAACAAGAAATGGGTAATACAACGTTATCGTGGTGATAAACGTGCAGAATTGAGCTGGACAACCAATATTGAAACATTTTGGGCCAATATGACATCAACGGCTACATTGGAACCTTATCGGGGTTATGTATTGGCATTGAATCTCTCAAGAGATGATTTCCAGGATGTAAAAATTAAATTACCTGATGGTTCTGAAATATCCAAGTCTATTTTGCGTTTGTATTTCCCGTCTGTAGAAGATAGCTTTAAGCTTTCACAAAGCAGCTCTAATACTGAAGTTACTGTACCTGAGCACAAGTGTAATGTAAATGGTCGTGATTCTGTTGACAGCCATTGGAATGTGATTGGTATCCCAGGCTTCCAGCCTGTTAATATGAAATCATATTCTGATCAAAGCGGATTTGATGCTTTTGCAGGGAATGAAGCCCCTAACTTCTTATATGAATGGAAAGGCACGCATGATGCCTACGAGGTTGTGAGTGGAACATCCATTACATATCAGCATTTCTATTCCTATATGGTGCAGTTTGCCGGTACGATTGATTGGGGACAATTTACACAAGGAACTTCGGAAACAACACCAGCTGCTGTGCGTGCACAGCGTTCCCCGCAAGCCTATAGACAAGATACCTATCGTATAAATTTGGCAGGTGAAGATGCGGAAGACCGTACCTATATCCGCTTGTCTACGGATGGAACGGATGGATATGTAACCAATCAGGATTTGGAAAAAATCAACAACAGTCAGTTGGCACAAATCTATACTTTGGGAGCGAGCACACGCTTGGCTGCCAATACATTGCCGCGTGAAACGCAGGCAGTGTCTGTCGGTTTGAACATTCCAGCCAATGGTACTTATACTTTGTCATTGGATGAAAACGGCCAAAGCGTTACGGCTATTCTCTATGACAAATGGGAGAATGTCTATACGGATTTGAGTCGCGACAGCTATGAGTTTACGCAGATGGAAGGACGGTGTGAAGGCCGTTTTGAAATTCAGTTCTCAGCAGAGCCAACTGTACCGACCGATGTGGAGGAAGCCAATGCGGCTTTTATCCGTATGGACGGACGTATTCTTCGTATTGTGGGTGGAAACGATGGTGACAATGTGGCCGTATATGATATGGCGGGGCGTTGCTTGCTGCGTACACAGCTGACTGCGGATTTCAGCTTTGAAATTCCCGTATCAGGTGTATATGTATTAGATATTCAAGGAAAGAAACATAAAATGGTTATTAAATAGGTTGGTGTGGGATGGCAGCATAGTTATGAGCTGCTGTCCCTTAACTATGGGCAAATTCAATTATCCAAAATTTAAATACTTAATGTGGTATGAAAAGATTGTTTTTTACGGCCTTATACATGGCTGTTGCGCTTGTTACGGCCTTTGCGGGGCCAGTTGAAAATCGTGGCGTCTATGCCACTAATCCCCAAAATGCAGTGGGACAGGAAGCAACCATCACCATTGATGGTGACCCTTCGGATTGGAATACCTCCATGTTGATTGCACAAGGCTCTGCCAATGACATGTGTACTGCCTTTAAAGGCTCGCATGAAAACTGTGTGCTCGACTGCTATGCACTTTATGCGGCATGGGACGATGCCAACCTCTATCTGGCCTGGCAGATGGTGAATACCAACGATACCTGGTCGCGCGAGGGTGACGGGCCGCTCAGCGATGGCGGACGTATTGGTGATGTGCCCCTCATTGTTGTGCTTAGCATTGACCCTTCTGCCACCATGACAGGACGATTGACCAATGGTGGTATGTTGTGGGATAAAGTGGATGTGGTCTATGAAACGCCGGTTGACCGCATATTTATGATGAGCGGTAAGGCAGGGCAGGGAACACCTGCCATGTTTTTGGCAGCAGATGAGGCCGGTAATACCAGCTATGATGCAGCCTATTGCAAAAACTTCAGCACCAATGGTATTTCCTATGCCATGGGTGAAACCTTCTTGGGTGACCAATTACTCTATCTGAATGGACCGCAAGCACCGGCTGATGTTTATAGTGCGGCTTCTACATGGATTAATTTATGTGACCCGGCTTCCTGGACGGGAGTGGTGCAAAAAGGGCACGATACAAAATATGATTCTTTCTATGAGATGAAAATTCCTTTTGCCACTTTGGGCATTGACAAAAACTTTCTGCTGACCAATGGTATCGGAGCTATGATGATTGCCACTCGTGGCGAATCGGGTATTGACTGTGTGCCACACGACCCTAGTATGCTCGACAATGTTTATGGTGATTATATTCACGATGCTTCCACTTCGGCAGAGAAGTCAGACAGCGATACTATCCGCTACCAATTGGCCAATATCGGAAAGATACGTGTAGGAAGTGCGGCTGCGCCGCAAGCGGAAGCCATTGTCTCTGTACCTGATGGCTATGTGTTCCATGCTGCTTCACTAAGTGTGTCTATCCGTTTGAAAAATGCAACATCCGGTTCTTACAGCGTGAATGGAGGTGCTGCTCAGGCTATCGATAATATGACTACAATTTCATTGGGTGCTGATGCCGCAGTGGGAGAAACGGTTAGTTTGAGCGTAACCGCGACTAACTCTGAAGGTAGCCATACGGAAGTTTATACCTATACTAAAGGTGATGGATTCAGTTTGACACCAGGAACAGCTATTGTAGTAAAACCCGATAATTGGGAAGAAGTCTATTGCTACATGTATAGTGGGGGCGATAGACAGAATGCGGTATGGCCGGGTGTGGAGATGACCCTTATACGTGATAATTTCTATTATTGCAATATGCCGTCCGGCTGGACATCAGCTAATGTGATTTTCAACAATAATCGTGAAGAAGGAATGGGCAAGGAACAATATCCTTCGGGTAATGGATTGTTGCTGAATGCGGGAGAAGTAAAATTGTGGGACTGGAATCAATGGTATGCGGTCAGCACAACGGCAACTGGATTGCATGCCGCGACCGACGGTTTCAGCGTGAAGGCATTTGCTATCGGCAACACATTGTATATTGCTAGCGATAAAGTCCAAATGTGCCACATATTCAACATAAGCGGACAATTGATACATGCAGTTGAACTGTGTGAAGGAACAACTGAGGTATATGGTCTACCTGCTGGTGTTTATATATTGAACGGACAAAAAATAATTATCAAATAACAATACTCTCATTTTTAATTTAATCACAATGAAAAAAACAATCAAGAAATTATTGGGCGCATTTTGCGTTATGCTGCTCTTTGCGCAGAGCATTGCGGCGGAGACCCTGTTCCCTAGTCGTACGGATTTCAGGGATGAGACTATTTATTTTGTAATGACCACACGTTTCTATGACGGTGACCCTGACAATAATACCCAATGTTGGGACGGACAAAGCTACAATGTGGGCGACCCTGCGTGGCGTGGCGATTTCAAGGGATTGATGGAAAAATTGGACTATATCAAGGCATTGGGCTTCACCACAGTATGGATTACGCCGGTGGTGGAAAACGCTTCCGGCTATGACTACCATGGCTATCATGCCAGCAACTTCTCAAAGGTGGACCACCGCTACGAATCGGAAGATGTTGATTTTCAGGATTTGATTGATGCAGTACACGACCGTGGCATGAAAATCGTGCTCGACATAGTGCTGAACCACACGGGTAATTTTGGCGAGGAAAATCTGTGCAAACTCTTTACACGTGATTGGGATGCTGACCAAAGCGATATCAATGCCTGCATGATTCCCTATACGGAAAGCGAAGGCGGTAAATTGCCGGACAATTATGCCTCTCTTCCGTCTGGACAGCAATATGATGCCCGCTTATCGAAGATGAAAAATACAGGAGGTGTGAATTATGATACGCACAATTATTGGCATCATTTTGCCCATTTCAATTGGGATGACCCGACACGCTGGTGGGGGCAGATTGCCGGTGACTGTGTGGACTTGAACACGGAAAACCCTTATGTAACCAACTATTTGGTACAATGCTACGGCGAATTTATCCGTATGGGTGTGGATGGATTCCGTATCGATACATCCGGACATATTTCACGTCTGACTTTCAACAAGGCTTTCATTCCGCAATTCCATGCCTTGGCCGAACAATACAAGGCTGCACGTAACAATGGCCCGTTCTTTATGTATGGTGAGGTGTGTGCACGTGCACGTGACGTAACCTATCGTAACCAAAAGAATTTGTCGCCTTACTACTATACGTGGAAAGAAACGAGAGATTATGCTTGGGATACCAGCGAAACATCGTGGGACAATATTGTGGTAATGGAAGGTGAGAAAGGTAACCATACCAATGTTACCTCTGTAGATGCTTCTGCGGTGGATGATTCAGGCGACAGCAATTTGCCTAACTCCGATAATGTGTTTCTGGAAGGGAATGAATACCATACGCCGGATTATTCACAATGGTCTGGTTTTAGCGTAATCGACTTCCCTATGCACTGGAATTTCCGCAGTGCCAATGAGGCATGGGGTGTGAAATCAGGTGATCAGTACTATAATGATGCCTCTTATAATGTGGTATATGTGGATTCACATGACTATGCCCCTGACGGTGCACCTGAGAGCCAACGTTTTGCGCAACCACAAGATACCTGGGCTGAAAACCTCAGCTTGATGTACACTTTCCGTGGTATTCCTTGTGTGTATTATGGTTCGGAAATCGAATTCAAGAAAGGTTGCCCGATTGACAAGGGTCCGAACATTGCCTTGAAAGAGAGTGGACGTGCCTACTTTGGCGGTTATATTAAAGGTAGTGCCAATGTAACAGATTTTGCCGAATATAGTAACGCAACGGGAAACATGGCACAAACCTTGAGCCATCCGTTGGCACAACATATTCAGCGATTGAGCAAAATCCGTATGGCTGTGCCGGCTCTTCGTAAAGGACAATACAGCACTACAGGTTGCAGCGGTTCGTTTGCTTTCAAACGCCGCTATACAGATGCTACTACCGATAGCTATGCTTTGGTATGTATTTCGGGTGGTGCTACATTTACCGGTATCTTGAACGGAACGTATACGGATGTAGTTACGGGTGATGTGAAAACGGTTACCAACGGAACGTTGACAGCAACATGTTCAGGTAAAGGTAACTTGCGTGTATATGTATTGAGCACTTCCTTGACACCCGCTCCCGGCAAAATCGGTGTGGATGGAAAATATATTTACACATCCTCTCCTGCTTCTATTGCAGACCCGGCATGGGACGGCACTCAGGAGGAATTGACCGATGATAATGGTCAAGGTGGACAGGGTGGTACGGAAGAACCGGAAGCACCTGCTACACCATGTTTGGAAACAGCAGACGAAAAGGCTGTGTTCTTCCATGCTCCTCAAGAATTTGGTAGTACCATATATGTATACATGTGGATCAATGGTACGGAAAACAGATTGGTTGGCGATTGGCCGGGAACCCGTGCTACTGCGTTGGGAGGAGGTATGTATAAATTTGTCGTACCGGAGACGGCTACGGGCGACATGAGCTCCTGGATGATTATCTGGAACAATGGCAGTGGTGTGCAGACAAAAGACCTGACCTATACCAATCATGGATTGTACAGTGGCGCCAATAAAGATAATATCAGTGTAACAGAAGTTGTGAGTCTGCTTTGTGAAGACCTTCCGGAAACTCCGACAAATACCATTGAAATGGATGATAGCGGGTTGAAAGTTTATGCAGCGACCGGCAATATTCATATTGTGAGCCCTACTGTTCAAAGCATTGCTGTCTATGCCGCTGATGGACGTCTGGTAAGACAAATTGAAGTGGAAGTGGGCGAAAATATCATTAGCGGATTGCCGAATGGGTTCTATATTGTAGGCAACCAAAAAGTGGCGCTGTACTGATAGCTGTTAATCTAGTGGTGACGGGACTGCATGTTTAGTGCGGTCCCGTTTCCTGAAAATGCAGAATGTGGGTGGACATGCCAGCGAACGACGCTGTATGGAAACAATCCGAATATATTCGGATGTAAAGGTAGTCAAAAATATCAGGGGAGGAAGGAGGGACTAAACAACCTTCCTCCCTTCGTTGTTTGGCAGTCCTCCCCTGGGTAGTTAAGGTAAGGTGTATTTGAGGTTATAATTGCATAGGCATCGTTCGTAAAGCTGCTCTATATGGTAGGCATCCTGTGTATAGGCCCATTGCGGGTCTCGATGGAGGGGATTGGGCAGACAGATGGCCAGGGCGCAGGCCTCCTTCAGGTTGACTTTGCCGACATCCTTGTGGTAATAGGTGCGGCAGGCTGCGGGCAGACCATATAGACCAGCGCCGGTTTCGGCAATGTTGAGATATACTTCCAGAATACGTTCTTTTCCCCAAATGACTTCTATCAGCACAGTGAAATAGGCTTCTATTGCCTTCCTGAAATAGGTGTTGCTACCCAATGTAAATACATTCTTGGCTGTCTGTTGAGAGAGTGTGCTGCATCCGCGCCAGATGGTTCCATTGTTTTTGTGTTGTTCCAACATCTTGCTTATCTCCTCATAGTCAAATCCATTGTGTTGCCAAAAGCGTGCGTCTTCGCTTTGTATGACGGCATGAACCAGTTCCGGTGAGAAGTCGGACAGCGTTATCCATGTTTCCTTATGGGATATAGGGAGAGTGTATCCATATTCCCAACTGCGTTTGAGCATGAGCGGCGTGGTATTGACGGGACGGTATTTGTACCACACCACCACGCCGATGCTCAAGAGCAGAAAGGCAGTCGAGAACCCCAATAATGTTATTTCCAACACACGTTTCCACATAAGGATTTATTGCATAACCTCGCCTTGGGCGTTGAGAATAATTTCTGAGTAATAGTCAAGTCCAGCCTTGAACATTTTGTTGTTGATGGCATAGATATGACTGTATATAGGTTCGGTGAGCCGTGTGCAGTCTTCGTTCATCAAACCCCATTTCCCACCTACCTGGTATTTGAAAAGTCCGGTCGGCATCTCCTTGGTAAGGTAGTGTATATCTCCGTCACGGTTTTCGTAGCGTTCCTGCACCTCATAAGTAAGCTCTTCCACATGGTCGAGCACAAAGGCATTCAACACGGTGCCGTCATAGGACAATTGGCGGCGTATGCCTTCCTTGGAGACAATGGCGTAGTTCTCATAGGTGCGGACATAGTCATATATAGGTTCGATGACCCAGTTGCCCAATTTGTCAATCACGCCACATTTTCCAGTAGTATCTGCCACAATACAATGGTCGTACTTGAACACAAACTCGCTGAGCGGGTTGCCGTGGTAGGGGTAGTTGAAGTCGATGACCACTTTTCCGCTATGGTCGATAAAGCCAATAAAGCCATTGCGCTGTACGGCGGCCAATCCTTCCGAGAATATCCATGCGCGGCGGTATTGTGCCGGGATAGCAATGCGTCCGGTATAAACATTATAGAAACCGCGTTTGTCTTCAGCACAAAAAACAGCCAGGGAATCATTGGTGGCTGTCTGCATCCAATCTACTTTGATTTTTTCAATGGTCACTTTGCCGGTGGCGGTATTCTTGATGGAAATGTTTCCATCGGCATCTTTGAAGATGACCAAAGAGTCATTGCGGAGTAATCCACTGTCGCTTGCACGCTCTTCAGTTTGAAGACTGCGTTTAGAGCATCCAGGCACAGTGATGAACAATGTAATGAACAGGAAAACGGACCACGCGGAGGTCCCTGCAATAATACGGAAAGTCTTTTTCATATTTGTTTTTATTTAAAATGTTTGTTGATTACGCTGCAAAATTCACATATAATTTACATCTATACAAGAAATTTTACCATATCTGTACCAACTGAACTTCTGTTGTATGAAGTGGAGGGGCGGGTTTGATTTCATACACTATTTGTTCATTTCATACAAATTTGGCCGAAAAGGAGAGAATAGGATTGTTATTGATGAATTTCTGGCTACCTTTGTACCCATAATCGATTGTATGGAGAAGTATTTGGTCATAGATAGAAATACAGAATATTTGCGCATTCCTACGCATCGTCTGATGTATGTTTCGTCGGAAGGCAATTATTCCTATGTCTGGATGCAAGACTGCTCCAAACAGATGGTATCGTTGCAATTGGGACAGATTGAAGACAGACTGGCTGACTTGATGGGCGATGACTGCGAATTTGTACGTATAGGCAAAAGCCTGATTGTCAATATCGACTTTGTCCATCAGATTGATATCTCCAAACAAAAGCTGGTATTATCCGATTGCTTTCGATGTAAATATGAACTGACGGCTTCGCGAGAGGCTTTGGTGAAATTGAAGGCTTATGTCATGCAAAAATAATGGAAAGATGAATGAGACAAATGATATTTATGATGATGAAATAAGAATCATCAAACGGGAACATCCCCAATCCGAGGAAAAGAAACGTTTTCCTCAATGGCTGATTGTGGTATTGACGGTCGTGATATTGTTGCTGCTGTGTGGCGTTCTTATCCTCTTGTCCCTTGACCCCAAAGCTGACACTGCCACGCAATTGGTGGAACAGGACATGACAGAAGAGATAGAAACCGTTTTTGACCCGGTTGACGTATCTGAAAATCTACCCTTACCGACATGGTTGGGCGACTATCCGGATACGACGGCAGTAGGCTATACACAACGTATCGATACCCTGTTGGGACAAGTGGCCTTGTCCATTTATATTCCCTACAATGCACACCCTCAATTGAGCATCGGACAGCTTGATAGGAAGGACGGCACAATTATTTTGGCAGCACAGGCGGCAGATATCCGCCGAGACAATAAGGAAATTGTCGGTTCATTTGTATTGGGCGGACAGAAAATATCGGAAGGAATATCGAAAACCGGCTATTGCGCAATTTTGGATGATGTTGTTATGATAGGAATGGCGAAAAATTCGTCCCTCTATGACGAGGCAATCGAAAAAGGAGGCTATTTCTTCCGGCAATATCCATTGGTGTACGAAGGCAAGCTGATTGAGAACAACCCCAAAAACATAACCAAAAGGAAGGCCTTGTGTGAGCGGCAGGGACAGGTGTTTGTGGTAGAGTCACAAACCAATGAGTCCTTCCATTCGTTTGCACAGGCTTTGGTGGACTTGGGAGTGAACAATGCCATTTATCTGGTGGGTAGCCATAGTTCTTATGGATGGTGGGAAGACCAAGACCATCATAGACATTACTTTTGCGATAGTATCAAGCCCAGAATCTATTCTAACGAAAATTATATTGTGTGGAAACGTTAGGCAAAAGTGGATTGAGTGCCTGAAAATCATTACTTTTGCGTTATGTATTCAAAAGACGAACTTAAACAGCTGAAAAAGAAATTTTGGGAAGGATTCGGAGCCTACACAGAGACCTTGCCGCAGTTGCAGCACCGAAAGACCAAATTCATGCTTTACAATACCCGCCTGAAAGGAACAGCACTCAAATTTGACGCCAACCGCGAGGGAGCCTTTGTCATGCTTGAAATAGATGCGAAGGACGAAGACCGCAGGTTTCGGCTGTATGAACATTTTGAACGCTACAAAGTCATTATGGAACAGGATTTCCCCGACGGATTGGTGTGGAATCCTTTTTACGTAAATGAGGTGGGGAAATACATTTGCCGCATCTATACACAAAAACCGGGCATCGACATACACCGTACTGAACATTGGAACGAGTTTTATCGTTTTATGGCAGAAGAAATGTTGAAAATGGAAAAAGCTTTCCGTACTGTGAAGGAGGCGTGGGAAGAATAAGAAAACACGCCTGGAAAGTAGGGAAAACCGATTCGCTAATTCATAAACTTTTTCGTACTTTTGCCCAATTCATTTGCGGGATAACCGCAAAGGAGATGTAAACGATGAAAAAACTGGATGCCTACATACTGAAAACTTTTGCAGGACTTTTTTTCTTTACCTTTATCATTTGTATGTTCATACTGCTGATGCAGTTTTTGTGGATGCATGTGAATGACCTGGTAGGTAAAGGGGTGGAAATAAAAGTGCTGGCAGAGTTTTTTATATATGCCATTATTTCTGTGGTACCTTTGGGATTGCCTTTGGCCATTCTGCTGGCTTCCCTGATGACGTTTGGCAACTTGGGTGAGCATTTTGAGTTGACAGCCATGAAGGCTGCTGGCATTTCTCTGTTCCGCATCATGCGTCCGCTAACCATTGCCATTTCCTTTGTCTGCGTGGCGGCTTTCTTCTTTTCTAACTATGTACTGCCGATGGGACAGACAAAATTGTGGACACTCATTTTCTCACTGCGTCAGAAATCGCCCGAATTTGATATCCCCACAGGGGAATTTTATAGCGGCATTGATGGTTATCAGTTGTATGTGAGGGAAAAAGACAACAAAAGGAAGTTACTGAAAAACATGATGATTTATGACTTTTCGGAGGGTTTTGCCAATGCAACGGTCATGGTGGCCGATTCGGGAAGGGTCTATTTTACGGCTGACAATAAATATCTGTTGCTGATGCTTTACGATGGCGAGAGTTTTGAAAATCTGAAAAAGGAGACAGGAGCCAATCCGGCCAATATTCCTTATCGCAGGGAGACATTCAAGACCAAAAAGCTGTTGATTGATTTTGATTCGGAATTCAACCGTTATGACGAAAGTTTGTTGGCCGACCAGCATGTGAGCAAAAATATTGTGGAATTGCAACATTCCATTGATTCCGTTTCCAAAATTGTTGTGGAGCGTGCTGCTGAACAGAGCAAGGAACTGATTTCACATAACTATTTCGGACGTGAACGAGAGCAGGGAAAAGTAATGCGACCGATAGGAGCAGAAGAGGCTGTACAGTTTGAGGCTGATTCTGTTTATGCTTCTTTTTCTCCTGTTGACAAGCGTAGGGCTTTGGTGCAGGCTCGGGATGAAGCACAACGTAAGGCGGATAAAATCAACTATAACAAGATATTGCTGAGTGATCCGGTGATGTATGTACACCGTCATCAGATAGAGTGGCACCGAAAATTTACACTATCGTTTGCCTGTCTGATTTTCTTCTTTATTGGGGCTCCGCTCGGGGCTATTGTACGCAAGGGAGGATTGGGGGCACCCGTTGTAATATCCGTTGTCATGTTCATTTTCTATTATATGATAGACAATACGGGCTATAAAATGGCACGTGAAGGGTTGTGGACCGCTTTTGAAGGCATGTGGCTCAGTTCTGCCGTGTTGCTACCCATCGGTATATTCCTGACATATAAAGCGGCAACCGACTCCGCTTTGTTTAATCCCGATGCCTGGTTGAAATGGCTGGCACTGCAACAGAAGCGCTTGCAACGCCTGAAAGAACAGATACATTTGAAACGAAACGCTACAAAATAACCGTAAATATGAAACTAAACACTATTGAAGAGGCTATCGAAGATTTTCGCGCAGGCAAGTTCCTTATCGTAGTTGACGATGAAGACCGTGAAAATGAAGGCGATTTTATTATCGCAGCAGAGAAAATCACACCCGAAAAAGTAAACTTTATGTTGAAGGAAGGACGTGGGGTATTGTGTGCTCCCATATCCATCAGCCGCTGTAAGGAGCTGGGACTGGAAAAGCAGGTCTCAGACAACACTTCCATATTGGGCACTCCGTTCACAGTAACCGTTGACAAACTTGAGGGTTGTTCCACTGGTGTGTCAGCTGCCGACCGTGCTGCTACTATCTTGGCATTGGCCGATCCGAAATCGACGCCTCAAACCTTTGGACGTCCGGGACACATTAACCCCCTATATGCCCAGGATAAAGGGGTTCTACGGCGTGCAGGGCATACAGAAGCTGCAATAGATTTGGCCCGTTTGGCTGGACTTCAGCCCGCAGCTGCCCTTATTGAGATTATGAATGAGGATGGCACTATGGCACGTATGCCTCAATTGATGGAAAAGGCTGAAAAATTCGGATTGAAAATTATTGCTATCAAGGATTTGATTGCTTATAGATTACAAAAGGAATCCATTGTCGAGAAAGGAGAAGAGGTGTCTCTTCCATGCACGTATGGCAATTTCCGATTGATTCCGTTCAGACAGAAATCCAACGGGTTGGAACATTTTGCATTGATAAAAGGAGAGTGGAAAAAGGACGAACCTATCCTTGTCCGTGTACATTCATCCTGTGTTACAGGGGATATTTTGGGTAGCAAGCGTTGTGATTGCGGCGACCAGTTGCACAAGGCACTGGAGATGATTGAACGGGAAGGCAAAGGGGTGCTTGTCTATTTGAATCAGGAAGGAAGAGGAATTGGGTTGATGGCAAAGGTGGCTGCCTACAAATTGCAGGAACAGGGCTATGATACGGTGGATGCCAATCTGCACCTCGGATTCAAGGCAGATGAGCGCGACTATGGTGTAGGAGCCAGCATATTGCGTGAACTGAATGTGAACAAGATGCGTCTGATGACCAACAATCCGGTGAAACGTGTTGGACTCGAAGGATATGGTCTGGAGATTGATGAGATTGTACCTATTGAGATAACTCCCAACGAGTACAATGCCCATTATTTGGAAACAAAGAAAAACCGTATGGGACATTTGTTGCATTTGTAAACCTGATAAAGTCTAATACTAAAAATAAAAAACAATGATTGCAATTATTACAGGAGCAACCTCCGGCTTTGGCCGTGCAAGTGCTATCCGTTTGGCACGTTTGGGTTATGATGTGATTATTACAGGCAGACGTTCGGAACGTCTGGCCGAACTGACAACCGAAATAGAAAACCAATTGGGCAGGAAGGTTTATCCTTTGTGCTTTGATATAAGAAGCCGTGAAGCGTGTGAAAAAGCATGGGAAAGCCTGCCGGAGGAATGGCGTGAAGTGGATGTGTTGATGAACAATGCCGGATTGGCAGCCTGTTCCGAGCCGATAGGAGTAGCGTCTTTGGATGACTTTGACCGTATGATTGATACCAATGTAAAAGGTTTGCTGTATTTTTCGCAACAGGTGATTCCGGTGATGATGGCCAGAAAGAAAGGCATGATTATCAATCTGAGTTCCATTGCCGGTGTGGAGGTCTATCCAAATGGTAACGTATATTGCGCTACTAAGCATGCTGTGTCTGCTTTGACCAAGGCTATGCGTATTGATTTGTTGCCTTATGGCATCAGAGTCGGTTCTATTTCTCCAGGAGCGGCAGAAACGGAATTCTCGTTGGTGCGCTTTAAGGGTGATGCCGATAAGGCCAAAGCTGTTTATAAAGGTATGATTCCGCTTAATGCTGAGGATATAGCTGATATAGTGGAATTTATGGTGACCCGTCCCGAGCATGTGATGATTAACGATGTATTGGTTACTCCATCGCGTCAGGCAAACACTTATGTGTATAACAGAGAATAATTCCATTTAACTTTTTATGTAGAACATGAGCAGTTATGTTGTAATACTTGTTTCGTTGCTTTTTTCTGCCTTCTTTTCAGGCATGGAAATAGCTTTTGTTTCTTCCAATAAATTACGTTTTGAGTTGGAAAAGCGCGAAAGCAGACTGACGGCAAAGATTATAACAATGTTTTATAGACATCCGCAGCAATATATTACTACCATGTTGGTAGGAAACAATATTTGTCTGGTTGTTTTCAGTATGCTGATGGCCGAAATTCTGGAGCCCTATTTCAGTTTGTTTATCAGCAATGATTTGCTCATGTCGTTTGTACAATCAGTAGTAGCGACGGTTATTGTATTGTTTGTCGGGGAGTTTTTCCCGAAAACGCTGTTCCGTATCAATCCGAATTTGTGGTTGCGTATTTTTGCTCCGTTGCTCTATGTAATTTATGTGGTGCTTTATCCTGTTTCTTTGATGAGTACGTGGATGTCAATAGGCTTATTGCGATTGATGGGAGCCAAAGTGACGAAACAGGCGCAGGATATCACCTTTTCGAGGGTTGACTTGATGTATCTTTTGCAGGAAAGCTATGATGCGGAAGAAAAGGATGAGGACATGGGACAGGAGGTCAAGATGTTGCAGAATGCACTTGATTTTTCTTCGGTAAAATTGCGTGATTGTTATGTGCCCCGTACGGAGGTAGTTGCTCTACCCTATGATGTGGATACGGATAAACTGAAAGAAACATTCATTGAAACCGGTTTGTCCAAGATATTGATTTATAAGAATGACATTGATAATATTGTGGGGTATATCCATCAATCGGAAATGTTTTCCCATAAATCAGAATGGCAACAGCATATCAATCCTGTGCCTATTGTACCAGAGAATATGGCGGCGCAACGGCTGATGAAACTTTTTATGCAGCAGAAAAAAAGTATAGCTGTTGTTGTGGACGAATTTGGGGGAACAGCTGGCATTGTCACTTTGGAAGATATTATTGAACAGATTTTCGGAGAGATTAATGATGAACATGACAAGTGTGAATACACGCAAGAACAAGTTGGTCCAAAAGAATTTTTGCTTTCCGGGCGTCTGGAGGTGAAGGCGGTCAATGAACGTTTTGGATTGGATTTGCCACTATCTGAAAAATATGATACAATTGCCGGTTTGATTTTGGAGCATTACGGGCATTTCCCGAAAGTGAACGAAAGCATTGAAGTGGAGGATTTTACGTTTAAATGTTTGAAAATGGCTGGCAATAGAATCGATTTGGTCAAATTAATCTGTAAGACTGCTCCATTGCAGTTGGCCGCATCGGCATCCTGATGGTGTTTGTCATGGAGATGATGACTATTAATGTCCTTTGCATGAATGGGATACTGCTGTTGGCTTTTCCCGTTGAGGCAACTGTTTGTCGTGCTTGTCGGTTGGATTTCATTTGTCTTTTGTACGGACTCAGGTTTATGTACCTCATTTCCTGATATGAGATGGAGGATGTTCAAGTAAAAAACGGATAGGGTCAGGGTAAAAGTAATACCTTGATATGCGGAAAATAATGTGTCTATTTCTTTGATACTCGAACAAAAAGCCGTATCTTCGTGCGCTCAAATATTTGTTTCAAAGAATAATAAATTAAAAACAATAGAGAAAAATGGCAATATTACAAAAGATTAGAAACCAAAGCATATTGCTTTTAGTGGTTGTAGGTTTGGCTTTGTTGGCATTCCTGATTGGTGATTTCCTTAATTCCGGAGCGACTTATTTCAATAAATCACGTGAAAATGTGGCCGAAATCAATGGTGAAGGTATCCATTACACAGAATATCAAGCAGCTATCAATCAAATGACTGAAGTATATAAGATTGAGTCTGGTGTGCAGTCTTTGGATGAGAATCTCACCAACCAAATAAGAAGATCTGTTTGGGAGTCATTGGTAAACGAGAAACTGTTGAATGCAGAAGCAGAAAAATTGGGTCTTACTGTTACAACAGAAGAGTTGTCAGACCGTTTGATAGGCAACAATATCCATCCATTGATTATGCAACGACGTGCATTTGTTGATGAAAATGGAACGTTCAGTCGTAATGTCTTGTTAAACTTTGTTTCGGTTGTCAATTCAGATGATGCAGAAAGCAATGAACAAATCAACCAATTGAGACAATATTGGCTGTTTTGGGAAAACGCTGTTCGCACCAGCATTCTGCAGGAAAAATATCTTGCTTTGCTGAATGGAGCCATTAGTGCCAATGCTGTTGATGCCAAGTTGAATTTTGAAGGACGCAAGGAAAATATTGCAGCTTCTTATGTGATGCAGCCTTATTATGCATTGAGCGATTCTTTGTTTGCTGTGAGCGACAATGAAGTGAAGAAACTTTATCATGAACGTAAGGAACAATATAAGCAAGAGCCTTACAGAAATATTTTATATGCTACTTTTGAAATCGTTCCGTCTCAGGAGGATTTTGATCAGGCAAAGGCAGATTGTGATGATTTGTATGAAGAATTCTGCACTTCAGATGATGTAATCGGTTTGGTGAATAGGAATTCAGATGTTCCTTATACCGGATATTATTATTCAGAAGCTACTGTTCCTGCTGAATTGAAGGATTTTGCTTTCAGCAACGCAGTCAATGCAGTGACTCCAGTGATGTTTGATGGAAAGAAATATACGATGGCACGTGTTCTTGAAACGGGTATTCAAATGTCGGATTCAGTGAAATTGCGTCATATTTACTTGCAGAACAGTACGCAGGCTTTTGCCGACAGTTTGGAAAATGTATTGAAATCCGGTGCTGATTTTGCTGAATTGGCTGCCAAGTATTCCGCTGTAGCTCAAACCGCCAAAAATGGAGGAGAGATTGGTTGGGTTTCGCAGACAACCGTTCCAGAAGAAGTGTTTACACCTGCATTCACGAAAAATGCGAATGACATATTTGTTTTGGGAAGTGGTTCTGAATTCCAGATTTTCCAGATTATGGAAAAGAGCCCGGCTACGCCGAAAGTAAGACTGGCTATTTATCAGCATGAGGTAGTTCCAAGCAGCCGTACTCAGAGCAATCTATATAACGAAGCAAAACAATTTATTGTAGAAAACGATACTCGCGAGAAATTTGAAGCAGCTGCCAAGGAAAAGGCGATGGCTCTTCAATCCGGTTACAATTTGCACAAGAATGATGAAAAGGTTGGACAGTTGGAACAATCCAGACCAATCGTTCGTTGGGCATTTGAAGCAAAAGAAGGTGCTGTTTCAGATGTAGTTGAATGTGGTGACTATTTTGTAGTGGCTACCCTTGTTAAGGCCAGTGATAGCGATTTCAGACCAATAGAAGATGTTGCTGCTGAATTGAGAATGGAACTTAGAAATGACAAGAAAGCTGAACAGTTGAAAACACAGTTAGCAGGACAAAGCCTGGAACAAGTGGCACAAACCATAAATTCTGACATCAAGACGGCTGAAGCAGTCAATATGGCTAGCTACCGCTTTGGCAGTGCGGGAATGGAACCCTATGTAATAGGTGCTACTACTGTTCTTAAGGCAGGCGAAACTTCAGCTCCGCTTAAAGGAAACACGGGTGTATATGTTGTAAGAGTTGATAGTGTTTCTGCTTTGGCCACTACTTATGATGAAGCATCGGAAATTATGCAGATGAATATGCGTATGTCCTATTCATTCCCATATATGGTTATGCAGGATTTGCGTGAGGATGCAGAAATAGAAGACAATCGTTTTAATTTCTATTAATCGGACAGAACGTTATAAATAAAACAATGCTCCCCACTTCGACGAAGTGGGGAGCATTGTTTTATGGAAAAACAGAAGGGATGTTAGAATGGTTCCCGGTAATTGCATCCTTCTTTCCAGCGGCTGCACCCATAAGCCGTTTTGCCTCTGATAACTTTCCCTTTGCGACATATGGGACATTGAGCACCAGACTTGTCTGATTTTACCTGTAGAACCAAATCGCGGACCATCTGCTTGAGTTCGCCGAGAAAGTCAATGGCTGTGTATTTGCCTTTTTCAATTTCACGCAGTTTACGTTCCCAGATACCCGTTAGTTCTACCGATTTGAGCAAATCGGAAGTAATAGTGGCAATCAGGTCGATGCCGGTATCTGTGGCATACAGGTTTTTCTTTTCTTTTCTGATGTAGTTGCGTTTGAAAAGCGTTTCAATAATGGCAGCTCGTGTACTGGGTCGGCCAATCCCGTTTTCTTTCAAGGCATCACGTAAATCTTCATTTTCCGCAAATTTGCCGGCTGTTTCCATTGCCCGGAGCAGTGTGGCTTCAGTATAGGGCTTAGGAGGGGTAGTCTGTTTGGCCAATAAACTGGGTTCGTGTGGCCCGCTTTCGCTCACGACAAATAGTGGCAAGGTTTTTTCCTCTTCTTCTTTGTCATCATTATCGGTTGGGTCGGTCATGAACACGGTTTTCCATCCTGGTGACAGAATCTGTTTACCGCTCGTCTTGAATGGCACGTCTGCCGCTGTTCCCAAAACAGTGGTGGTTGCTATTTTTGCCTCAGGATAAAAGTTGGCAATAAATCGGCGTGCAACCAGGTCAAACACTTTGCGTTCCTGTTCGCTCAAGGCTTTGGGCAACTCACCGGTAGGTATGATAGCATGGTGGTCCGTTACTTTTTTGTTGTCAAATACCTTTTTGCTTTTGGGAAGTTTTACCTTGTTGAGCGGTTCTATTAAATGAGGATACAATGATTGGATACCCTTGAGGATGGTTGGAACCTTCGGGTATATATCATCACTCAGATAGGTCGTGTCGACGCGTGGATAGGTAGTGACCCGTTTTTCATACAAACTTTGTATGATTTTAAGTGTATCATCTGCTGAATAGGCAAATTTCTTGTTACATTCCACCTGAAGTGAAGTAAGGTCAAACAGGCGTGGCGCATTTTCCGTACCCTTCTTTTCTTCTACAGAGGTGATGTAAAATGGTGCTTCCTGTATTTTGGCAGCATACGATTTGGCTTCCTCTTCATTAGAGAAACGTCCTTGTGAGGCGGAAAAGGTGGTATCGCGATATAAAGTCTTGATTTCCCAATAAGGTTCTGGTTTGAAGTGTTCGATTTCTTGTTGCCGTTTGACAATAAGGGCCAGTGTCGGGGTTTGTACGCGTCCAATAGATAAGATTTGTTGCCGTTGGGCATAGCGTAGCGTGTAGGCACGTGTTGCATTCATACCCAGGAGCCAGTCGCCAATGGCACGCATCAGGCCGGCTTCGTAGAGCAGTTTGTATTCATCCTGCCCTTTTAGCTTTGCAAATCCTTCTTTGATGGCTTCCGTTGTAAGGGAGGAAATCCATAGGCGCTTGACTGGGCATTTGCATTGCGCTTTCTGTAATACCCAACGTTGGATGAGTTCACCTTCCTGGCCTGCATCACCGCAGTTGATGACCTCATCCGCCTTTGATACCAGTTCCTTGATGATATTGAACTGTTTCTGTACGCCTGCATCGTCCATCACTTTGATACTGAATCGTTCTGGAATCATAGGCAAAGAGCTCAGTGTCCATTGTTTCCATGCAGATGTGTATTCGTGTGGCTCATAGAGTCCGCACAAATGTCCGAATACCCACGTAACTTGGTACCCGTTTCCTTCAATATATCCATCTTTACGGGTACGGGCACCCAACACATCGGCAATGTCTCTCGCTACGGACGGTTTTTCTGCAATACAGACGATCATAATAGCTAGCTCAAATCATTTTGGGAACGCAAAATTACTAAAAAAGCGGCAGATGACCCATGCATTCACATCGTTTTTTGCCTGTCCAAAAATGAGGGAATATGTGACAGAAATGAGGACTTGCATATTTCTCGTTCTTTTATGTCGATGAAAAATCGGAGTTGGTCGAATTTTTTATGGGGAAGCCTGTTTGTGGAACTGTCTTTGTATGGATTGTGTCGTAAAAAAATGTGTGAATATGAAAGTTGTATTTTCTATGAAAAAACTGTTTTTTCTACTTGGTCTGCTTTTGTTGTCACTACAGATGCAGGCAGAGGATTCTTCCAAAGCATGGACATTGACCTCGTGTATTGAATATGCTTTAGAGAATAATATAGACATTAGAAAAAGCCGGCTGAATCTTGAATCGGCGGAATTGTCCACCCAGTATGCCCGTGCACAGCTTTATCCTAATCTATCGGCCAACATCAGCCAGGGATTTACCAATAACGCCTTTGTGAAAGGGAGTTCTGCATATACGGGTAGTTATGGTTTAAGCGCTTCCATGAATTTGTATAGGGGAGGAATCAATTGGAATAATATTCGTCAGCAGCAGCTTTATGAGCAGTCTGGAGCCTATAATCTGGAGGCTGCCGAGTTGGATTTGAAGATGTCACTCTTTCAGGTTTATATGCAGCTGTTGTATTCGGCTGAGGCGGTTGATTTGTATGAAAGCATGGTTGCCATGTCGGAATATCAATGTGACAGAGGTGAGCGGATGCTGGAGGCTGGAAGCATATCGAAGGCCGACTATGCGCAGTTGGAATCACAGTTGGCGTCAGATAAATATCAGTTGGTGATGGCGAACAACAGTTTGCGTACAATGAAAATGGAGCTTCGGCAGTTGTTGGAGATAACCGGTTTTGATGATTTTAATGTGGCAACCCCGGAAGTGGATGAGGTATTGGTGTTGCGGCCTCTTGACGATTTTCAGAGTATTTACTATGTTGCACTTAATTCGTTGCCTGATATCAAGGCATGCCGTGCCGATAGTATGGCAACCGCATATGAATTGAAAAAAGCGCGTGGCGGATATTTCCCAACCATTACGCTGAATGCAGATGTTGCTACGGGTCATAATACTGCTTCCGATTATAGTTTTGGTGATCAGTTGAAATATGGTTTGAATGAGGGTGTCGGCTTGACTATCAGCATACCGATATTAACCAATCGCGAAAACAAGAATGCTGTGGAGCAGGCAAAGATAGAACAGAGAAATGCTGTTTTGACAATTGCTGATACGGAAAAGACGTTGCGAACGGAATTGGAAACGCTCTATAACAACGCAGTAGCAGCCCAAAGTCAATATATTGCTGCAAAGGAACAGTTGAAATCATTGGAGATTAGTTTGGAATTGATAGAGCAACAATATGAACTGGGGCTGAAAAATACCCTGGAGTTACTGACGGAGAAGAACAATTATTTGCAGGCACAGCAGAATCTGTTGGAGGCAAAATATGACGGTGTCATTAATGTGGAGCTATTAAATTTATATCAAGGAAAGGATTTGGAAATCAAGTAAATTCAGAAGAATATGAAAAAGAAAGTAATGTGGATAATCGGGCTTGTTGTGCTGGTGGTGGTTATAGCTGCAGGCCTGTTTGTAATCATCAGTAAAACGAAAAAGCCAACTGTTTCCTATGAGACCATTCAGTTGTCGCGTACATCTTTGTCAAATTCAGTGACAGCAACAGGAACGATTGAACCTGTTACGGAAGTTGAGGTAGGTACGCAGGTATCAGGAATCATAGACAAGATTTATGTGGACTATAATTCAGAGGTGCGTGAAGGGCAGTTGATAGCCGAGATGGATAAGGTGACGCTGGAGAGTGAGTTGGCATCTGCTCAGGCATCCTATGAAGGCTGTCAGGCGGAATATGTGTATCGCAAGAAGAATTATGAGCGCAGCAAGAGTCTGTATGACCAGGCATTGATAAGCGATTTGGAATATGAACAAGCCTTGTATGATTATAAGATGGCGGAGAGCTCTTTGCATAACAGTCAGGCAACTTTGTCCAAGGCACAGCGCAACCTTTCATACGCAACTATTACTTCGCCTATAGATGGTGTGGTGATTGACCGTGCTGTAGAAGAAGGCCAGACGGTGGCAGCGGGGTTTGAAACGCCGACCCTGTTTACCATAGCCGCAGACTTGACCCAGATGCAGGTTGTTGCCGATGTTGATGAAGCAGATATAGGTGGGGTTCGTGAAGGACAGCGTGTTGTATTTACAGTGGATGCCTATCCCAATGACGAATTTGAAGGTGTTGTGAAGCAAATCAGATTGGGTAGCAGCACGTCCAGTAGCAGTACTACTACCACGTCAGAAAGTGTTGTGACCTATGAAGTTGTGATTACGGCAGATAATCCGGAATTGAAATTAAAACCTCGTTTGACAGCCAATATCTTTATTTATACATTGGAGAAGAACGATGTGTTGTGTGTGCCATCTAAAGCGCTTCGTTTTGATCCAGAAGGGCCGCTGCTTGAAAAAGGTCTGACGGTCAAAGATTGCGATGCAGCCCATAAGTTATGGATACAATCCGGCAACCAGCTGATTGCCTACCCGGTTGAAATAGGTATGTCCAATGGAATTATGACGGAGATTGTCAGTGGTTTGAAGGAAGGTGATGAAGTGATTTTGGGTGCGAATTTTGTTTCTGCCAAATCTTCGGCAGCATCTACACAGGAAAGTTCAGAACGGAGTCCGTTTATGCCTGGTCCTCCTGAGTCGAAGAGCAAGAAGTAGGAAAGGGGGTAAATCTTATGGCAGAGAATGTAATAGAGCTTCATGACATTCGGCGGAATTTTCAGGTAGGAGATGAGACCGTTCATGCATTGCGTGGAGTGTCTTTTGTGATAAAGGAAGGCGAGTTTGTTACTATAATGGGTACCTCTGGTTCAGGAAAATCTACTTTGTTGAACATCTTGGGCTGTCTGGATACACCTACCAGTGGCGAGTATCTCCTTGATGGAGTTCCGGTAAGGAATATGCGACGCGCGCAACGTGCCATATTGCGTAACCGTAAGATTGGTTTTGTTTTTCAAAACTATAATCTGCTGGCCAAGACGACAGCCATAGAAAATGTGGAATTACCATTGATGTATAATAGTGCTGTTTCAGCAGCGGAGCGGCGCAAAAGGGCTATCGACGCATTGACTTCAGTAGGATTGGCAGATCGTTTGGAACATAAATCCAATCAGATGTCCGGAGGTCAGATGCAGCGTGTTGCTATAGCGCGTGCCTTGGTAAACAATCCGGCTGTCATATTGGCCGATGAGGCGACAGGTAATCTGGATACACGTACGTCATTTGAAATTCTGGTGTTGTTTCAGCAGTTGCACAAAGAAGGAAAGACGATAATATTTGTAACGCACAATCCGGATATAGCCTTGTATAGCAGCAGAAATATTGTTTTGCGTGACGGCCGTATTGTAGAGGACAAGCAAAATAACAATATATTGTCGGCAGCAGACGCTTTGGCTCAGTTGCCGGTGAGTGACGAATAAAACATAAAACGATGAATGCAGGTAATTTATTCAAGATAGCATGGCGGGCTTTGTTTAACAACAAAATGCGCGCATTTTTGACCATGTTGGGTATTATTATTGGTGTGGCGTCTGTCATTACGATGCTGGCTATAGGTCAAGGATCTAAAAAAAGCATTCAGGCGCAGATAGCCGAGATGGGTTCGAATATTATTATGATTCATCCCGGTGCTGACCGAAGAGGAGGCGTCAGGATGGATCCGTCGGAAATGCAGACTTTGAAGCTTGAAGATTATGAGGTTTTGCGTAATGAGTGTATTTATCTTTCAGGCATCAGTCCGAATGTCAGTTCTTCCGGCCAGTTGGTTAGCGGCAACAACAACTATCCTTCGTCAGTAACGGGTGTCGGTTTGGATTATTTGGATATCCGTCAGTTAACGATTGCGGAAGGAAGCATGTTCACTAATATGGATGTGCAGAGTGCTGCCAAGGTCTGCATCATAGGGAAAACAATCGTAGATAATTTGTTCCCTTCAGGAGATGACCCCTTGGGAAAAGTAATCCGTTTCAATCAGGTTCCTTTTCGTGTAATTGGTGTGCTGGAGGAGAAGGGTTACAATTCCATGGGTATGGACCAGGATGACATTGTATTGGCTCCTTATACGACCGTAATGAAACGTTTGCTTGCCGTTACATATCTGCAAGGGATATTTGCTTCTGCATTGTCAGAGGATATGACCGATTATGCAACGGAGGAAATTTCTGAAATATTACGCAGGCAACATGGAATTAAGGCAGATGAAGATGATGATTTTCAGATACGTAGCCAGCAGGAACTGAGTTCCATGTTGAGTACGACAACAAATCTGATGACTACGCTATTGGCTTGTATTGCCGGAATCTCTTTGGTGGTAGGTGGTATAGGCATTATGAATATAATGTATGTTTCTGTAACGGAGCGTACCAAGGAGATTGGTTTGCGTATGTCGGTTGGAGCAAGAGGCATGGATATTCTGGCTCAATTCCTTATCGAAGCCGTTTTGATTAGCGTAACGGGAGGTCTAATTGGTGTCTTGATGGGATGTGGCGCAACTTTTGCCGTAAAATGGATAGCACATTGGCCTGTTTACATTCAAGTATGGAGTGTGATACTTTCATTTTTGGTTTGTACTTTCACGGGCATTTTCTTTGGTTGGTATCCAGCCAAAAAAGCGGCCAATCTTGACCCGATTGAGGCTTTGCGCTATGAGTAGTATGCGTGTTTCTATTGCGGACTGATAGGAAGGTCGCCAGGTGGTTGCCTGGTAAAATGTGATATTAATCTATTGCTGGAGAATATGAATAAGAAGAGTGTAACAAGAGTATTTGTCCATGTGGCTGTATGGCTTATGGTTTTTGGCTTGCCCTTATTGATGTTGCCAAAGTCGTGGTCAGATGGGATGTATCATTTTTTCTATCATAATCTTATTTCCTGGTTAGGTTTGTTGTTGGTTTTTTATGTCAACTATTTTGGATTGATAAAGTATTTTTTCTTTCAAAAGAAGAACATGCTTTTCTATTCCTGCAATTTGTTGATGTTGGTTGTTGTCGCAGTTCTTTCTGTTGTTTTGAAATCCTTGATAGAAGACCCTCGACCTCCCCGCCCAGAGGAGATGGATACCGTGTGGCGCTATGTTCATTTTTTTGTACGTGATTTCCTTTCTTTGGGCATGGCGGTCGGTTTGTCTGTCGCCATTCGTGTTACGGGGCATTGGCATGTCATTGAAATGGAACGGCAGGAAGCAGAGCATCGTCAGCGTGAGGCGGAATTGTATAATCTGCGTCAGCAGTTGAATCCCCATTTTTTGTTCAATACATTAAATAACATATATGCATTGGTAGCGGTGAGTCCGGAACGTGCGCAGGAAGCGATTCTCGAGTTGAGTAAACTGCTCCGCTATGTGTTGTATGATAATGAATATGAATATGTGGATTTAAGCAAGGAAATAGGTTTTGTGCGCAATTATGTAGAGCTTATGCGTTTGCGCTTGGCGGCAGACGTTGATGTGCGTTTGAATGTCCGGTTGGAGGATGAGCACATTCAGATAGCGCCCTTATTGTTTATTTCTTTGGTTGAGAATGCTTTTAAACATGGTGTAAGTTCGAATCAGCCTTCTTTTGTACATATTGATATTATTCAAAGTGGACATATGGTTGATGTGAAGATTTCCAATAGTTACTTCCCAAAAACAAGTGATGATCACAGCGGTTCGGGAATCGGCTTGGAGAATCTGAAGCGCAGATTGGCCATATTGTATCCGAAAAAACATGAGCTTACAGCAACTATTACTCCAGAAAATATATATACTACCGAATTAAGAATAGCATTATAATTATGAAGCTTAGCTGTTTTATCATAGATGATGAGCCGTTGGCTCTTGGTTTGCTGGAAACTTATGTGAATCGGACGGACTTCCTGGTTTTAACAGGGAAATATTCGTCAGCACTGGCTGCCGTAGAGGCGATTTGCCAGGAACGTCCGAATCTGGTTTTCCTGGATATTCAAATGGCGGATTTAAATGGTTTGGAGTTTGCCAAATCGATTCCTTCTGATACGCGTATTATTTTTACTACTGCTTTTGAGCAGTATGCTTTGGAGAGTTACCGGCTCAATGCGTTGGACTATTTGCTCAAACCATTTTCCTATGCTGATTTTTTGAGGGCTGCTACAAAAGCCTTGCAGTGGTATGAACTGAAGCATAAGGCAGAAGAGATGGGGGGCGATGTTGTCAAAGATTCCGTTTTCATCAAGGTAGATTATAAGCTGGTACGTTTGGAAATCAGACGTATTCTTTATTATTGCTGTCCGATAAACTCGATTAAATATAAAAACAGTACAGCTCGAGCATTGTGTATCCAGTGGTCGAGTTTTATTTTGTCGATCCAAGCCCCGTCAAAATATGGACAGTTGACAATCCTCTTTCT
>JADIMG010000108.1 GCA_017694875.1 Candidatus Gallipaludibacter merdavium | reverse complement strand
ACCCCCCAGAACACCCCCCAGAACACCCCCCAGAACACCCCCCAGAACACCCCCCAGAATACCCTGGAAGAGAAAATCCTGGATGAAATCAGGAGGGATAGATATGTGACGCAAAAACAATTAGCGGAAAGGTTACAGATAGGCTTCTATACAGTAAAAGAATATATGACTAAACTGAAAAAGAAAGAACGTATAAAAAGGGTTGGGTCAGACAGGAGCGGCTATTGGGAAGTGATAAAATAAAATGGAATAAATAGAATCTGCAGTTTAATGTGCTAAAAGGTGATATGGCTTTGATTGGCTCCACAGATTATACGAACGAGTTTTGCACGAATGAGATAATATAGCTACATTTGCGTGCTCCCGTAATGCCTGTTACGGTAATGTGCATTACGATTAAAGGCTTGTGACGATGAAATTTTTTGACAGAGAAATAGAATTTGAGAAGCTCAGGGAAATTGAAGAATTATCTCAGGAGACGGCACAATTTACCATTGTTACCGGTAGACGGCGTATCGGTAAAACTGAGTTGGTGAGGAGATTTTATGAAGGTAAACCTCTTCTCTATTTTTTTGTTGCCAGAAAAGCGGAAGCCTGTCTGTGTGAAATTTTCATAGAAGAGATCCGAACGAAACTCAATATTCCCATGATGGATGCTAAAGGAACTTCCTTTGCTACAGTGTTTAGGTTCGTCATGGATTTGGCACAGACGCAGCATATCACTCTATTTATCGATGAGTTTCAGGATTTCTACAGAATAAATCCTTCTATCTATTCTGATATGCAGAATATTTGGGACAGTTGCAAAAACAAGGCACGTATCAATCTTATTGTTGCTGGGTCGGTGAACACCTTGATGAATAAAATATTCAAGAATAAGAAGGAACCCCTGTTTGGCCGACAAACAGCAACTATGCATGTTCGTCCTTTCAGACCATCGGTCATGAAGGAGATAATGGCACAATATTGTCCCGGATATAAGAAGTCGGATTTGTTGGCGCTTTATACCTTGACAGGAGGAGTCGCTAAATATGTTGAACTGTTGATTGACCATAAGAAATTCACGGAGAAAACAATGTTGAACATGTTTTTTGAACGTGACTCCTATTTCTTGCCGGAAGGGAAAAATATGCTTGTGGATGAGTTTGGTAAGGATTATGGAATCTATTTTTCTATTCTGACACTTATTGCTCAAGGAAAGAATACGAGAACGGAACTGGAGAATGCTCTTAACATCAAAGAATTGTCGGGATATTTGAAGAATCTCAATGAGGAATATGGCCTGATAAGCAAACAACAGCCATTATATGAGAAATCGGCAAATAAGAATGTGCATTATACAATCGATGATCAATTTCTTAGCTTCTGGTTTCGCTTTGTGTATAAATATTCACATATAATTGAGGCTGGGGGAAATGAGAAATTGAAGTCTATAGCGGAAAGAGACTTTGCAACAGTGAGCGGAAAATCTCTTGAACATTATTTTATGGAAGTGTTGAAAGAGCAAGGCTCTTATACACGCCTTGGTTATTGGCACGATAGAAAAGGAGAGAATGAGATTGATATCATTGCTGAAGATGAGGTGGAAAAGAGGCTTGAATTTATTGAGGTAAAAAGACAATCAAAGAATTTTGATGAAGATATACTAAAGTCCAAAGCTGCTTCTTTTATGAAATCGGTAGGCACTTATGATGGCTATGAGATTTTATATAAAGGGCTTTCAATAGAGGATATGTAAATTTTGAATAAATAGAAATATACTATGAGTCAGAAACGAATTTATCTTTGCTTGGCTCACATGAGCGGCAATGAAATGAAGTTTATCCAAGAGGCTTTTGACACGAACTGGGTGGTGCCTCTCGGACCGAATGTGAACGGATTTGAAGAGGATTTGAAGCAATTTGCTGGGGGCGAGAAAGAAATCGTAGCTCTCTCGGCAGGAACGGCTGCTGTACATTTGGCTTTGCTGGCCTGTGGAGTTGGGCCGGGTGATGAGGTGCTGGTGCAAAGCTTTACATTCTGCGCTTCTTCACATCCTGTTACCTATTTGGGGGCAACACCGGTATTTGTCGATTCGGAACCGGATACATGGAATATGGATCCGCAATTGCTGGAAAAAGCCATACTCGACCGTATGGAAAAAACGGGCAAAAAGCCGAAAGCTATTGTGCCGGTCTATCTCTATGGCATGCCGGCAAAAATTGATGAAATAATGGCGGTGGCCAATAAATACGATATCCCCGTGATTGAAGATGCTGCTGAAGGACTCGGAAGCCGATTTGATGGTAAGGTGTGCGGCACGTTCGGCAAATATGGGGTGTTGTCGTTCAATGGCAATAAAATGATTACGACTTCTGGTGGAGGGGCGTTGGTTTGTCCTGATGTGGAAGCCAAACAGAAAGTGATGTTCTATGCTACACAGGCTCGCGAATCATATCCGTATTACCAGCACGAGGAAATCGGATACAATTACCGCATGTCTAATATCTGTGCGGGTATTGGTCGAGGACAGATGACAGTGCTGCAAGAGCACATTGACCACCACAAACGTCTCACTGCCTTGTATAAGGAATTGTTGGCTGATGTGGAAGGAATACATTTGCATGAAAATCCATCACCACGCTACGACAGCAACTATTGGTTGAATACGATTACCATCGACCCTTCTGTTAAGGTGAAAGGTGAGGAATTGGCATACGGGGCTGTAATTAAGGGCGCTGTTGGAGGTGCGGCAGGCGTGACACATGAGGCAAAAAATGTTCATACCGATTGTGAACCCAACCGCAATGTGGAGGCGATGCGTATGCAACTGGATTCGGCTGGCATAGAATCACGGCCGTTGTGGAAACCGATGCACAAGCAACCTGTGTATAAAAACAATCCATCCTATGTGAACGGTGTAAGTGAAAGCTTGTTTAAAGTGGGACTGTGTCTTCCGAGTGGACCATGTGTTACTGAGGATGATGTACGTTTTATTGTGGCTGAAATTAAAAAGGCAATAATCTAAGCTGACTGCTGACTGAAAAATGTTGTGCCTACATTTTGCCAATACGGAAAAAGACCTTACATTTGCAGTCACTAATTAATTATTAACATTAAACGAAAAGAAAATGGCTTACGTAATTTCTAACGACTGCGTTGCTTGCGGTTCTTGCATCGACGAATGCCCAGTAGGAGCAATCTCTGAAGGCGACATCTATTCTATTGATCCGGAAGCTTGCACTGAGTGCGGAACTTGTGCTGATGTTTGTCCTTCTGGAGCAATCAGCAAAGGATAGTCTTGTTAATGCACAAAAAACAAAGGGGTTGTGTCAAGATTTTGATACAGCCCCTTTAAAGTATCTCAGAATATGTAAGATGCCTCTTAGGTGTCATCTATTCCAGATTATTGCTGTCCGATAAACTCGATTAAATATAAAAACAGTACAGCTCGAGCATTGTGTATCCAGTGGTCGAGTTTTATTTTGTCGATCCAAGCCCCGTCAAAATATGGACAGTTGACAATCCTCTTTCTGA
>JADIMG010000107.1 GCA_017694875.1 Candidatus Gallipaludibacter merdavium | reverse complement strand
TCCAGAAGCACAGGCCAACAGCGACGGAAAAACGCAATTCACAAACGCATACAACCCAGCTACTGGATACCGCATTTCTGCGGTATGACTATTCCGCTTACATATCTTCATTACTTTCACTGCCTCCCATTTTCTATCACGCCCTTCCTTTTACCCGTCATTCCGCGTTTGACGCGGAATCCAGAAGCACAGGCCGACGGCGACGGAAAAACGCAATTCACAAACGCATACAACCGTGTTTCTGAATACCGCATTTCTGCGGTATGACCTCGCCGTATCTGAACAGCATTCCAAAAGGTTAGATGCAAAATTTTTTCTGTATTACTTTTTGACTCAAACGGATGAATTTTATAACTTTGCCCATGAAAACAGATGGGCATAACACATGGAAGCATCTATCTACAACTATTCGCTTTGCATCGCGCTAACCTTGATGTTATGGTTTGGCTTTAATTTCCTGTTTGCCAAAGCACCAAATAAGCCCATTTATGACATATATCTCCGCTCACGCCGCATTATGGGAGTAGCCATATTATTGCTGGCACTTAATTATTCGGTGCATTTCTTTTTCGGCATCAGGTTTAAGAATGCCAATGCCGCTATTCTCATGAACCTTTCCACTTATTTCATTTGTTATTGGCTTTTCGGGTCGGCACTCACCGTATTGCTCGACCGTCAATACATTACGGTACGGCGGATGAGGACACATATTGCCTTATGGATTCTGTTTTCCGCTCTTTCTGCCGTTGTGTTGTTGTGGTTGCCGGAAGGGCATTTCCAGAAAAGCATGTTGTGGGTTATGGCGGCTTTTCTGGTGGGTTATGGTCTGATGTTGTCCCGCAGACTCCTTTTGTTGTATAAGCAAAGGGTCCGGCTTTTCAAGGATACCCACTCTGATGACATTGGAGCATATATCAAATGGCTTTCCATTTTCACCTATTGGGCTATCGTATTCGGCGTGGGCTGTGGATTGCTGACTTTCCTGCCTGACGATTATGTTTTTGTTTGGGTCCTTTCGTCCATTCCTTTCTATATCTATCTTTTCCATTGCTATCAGAGTTATCTGTTGTTCTATGAACAGGTGGAGCAGGCAATGGAAGAAGACAGTGCAATTGTTTCAGAAGAAAATATCCATGTTGAAGAGTTGCAACACAAATATGTGTATGTGGAAGATAATGACAATCCGGCTTACTATGCTGACATCGTTGCAAGGGTAGGAGAGTGGATGAAGGCAGACGGCTATCTGCATCCTGGTCTTACTATCAATGAATTGGCAGACATGCTGCATACCAATCGAACCTATCTTTCCGCCTATATCAATTCCACCTATCATGCCAATTTTCGTGATTGGATAGCAGGGCTGCGTCTCGGCTATGCCAAGCGTTTGCTGGTTGCTCAGCCGGAGTTGACAATTGCCGTCATAGCCGAAAAATCGGGTTTCCAATCAGCAAGTCATTTTATACGCTTGTTCAAGGAAGATACCGGATGTTCTCCTGCCAAGTGGAGAAAAAACAAGCTGGAATAAAGCTCTTTCTGTTTTTCGCAGAAATTGTATATTCAACAAAAAATAGTCTGTTCAACAAAAGCATTATAGCCGCTTCATCAAAAATCGGCGATTCCAACAAAAATTACATTTTTTATAAATTCAAAGAGAAGTTCTTGCGGTTCTTTTCGCTTACTTTATATCCCGAATTCCAATAGGAATACCATAAAAACACATCCTATAGGCTGGAGAAATTCTTTCTTGTTGTAAAATAGGATTGGCCTTTTCTGCCTTGTAATGTATAGAAAAGTCCGACTGGTAGTGCTCAAAAAGATAACTATTTACATTTGTACTAACTATAAATTCAATCGACCATGAAACACAAATTCCTGATGACATGCGCTCTGTTCCTAATGGTAGGAACTGTGTTAGCGGCTGCGCCGAACAGACAGGTGATCTATGTAGGCAACGAAAATGTGACAAGCGGCGGCTACTGGACGACGGACAGCGCTGGAACTGTCACCGCATTCACAGGCGAAGGCACACCGGCGGACAAATTTATCCATTATGACGCAGAGAACAATGTCCTGACCCTACACAACGCCACCATTAAAAAAGGATTGGATTACAGTGAAAGTATTGAAGGTGGCACATACATCTTTGGTTCGGCCATTGGCGTGTTCAATGAGCGCGGCAATGCAGAATTGACCATCAAATTGGAGGGTACCAATACAATCGCAGAGGTTAGCAATGGGATTTATGTGTTGACGACCAGTAGTTCTGCCAGCAATGCTACCCTGACCATTGAGGGCGACGGCAGTCTGGATGCCAGCGCGAGTCAGGCCGGCATTTGGGTTCAGGGCAACAGCTGCGATGCCGCACTGAAAATCGAGAATGCCAAAGTCACTGCAACCCTAGTTGACAGCTATGGCGGCAATGGTGTTATTGTACAGTCCGCAGAAAACTCGTCAGCCTCCCTAACTGTGGACGGCGGCAGTCTGACCGCGACTGGCAGCGGTGCGACATTTGCAGGGATTCAAATGCAGTTTGGCTTCGGTACCTCCGGCGCCGGCACGCCCACTGTCACCGTCAGCGGCAACGCCATCGTGCGGGCCAACGGCAGTGCCGGTGGAATTACGAGTAATTCTTCTACTCCGATTCAGTTCGGAGCAGGTCCCGGCATCATCTTTAACGGCAAGGAAGGCACCGTGTACGGTGATGTGACCTTGCAGGAAGACCTGACCATCAACCAGGGTGAAACCCTGACCATCTCAGACGAGGCCTCTCTGGACATGAATGGCAAGACCATCACCGTGCAGAGCGGCGGCTGCTTGGTGGGTGAATTGACCGGCAGCGGTACGGTTAAATATGCTCCCACCATCACTACCGATAGCCTGCCCGATGGCACGGTGGGCACTGAATACTGCCAGACTTTTACAGCTGAAGGTGACGCCTCTATTACCTGGAGCATCACCAGCGGCTCTCTTCCTGACGGGTTGAACTTAAATGAAACCACGGGAGAAATCTTCGGCACACCGACTATGTCGGGCTGCTATGACTTTACCCTGACCGCCAGCAATGACAGTGGCAGTGACAACCGTGAGTTCAGCCTAAAGATTAATGAGGGAGGTGACGGAATCAATGATATTGTTGCCGACAGTACGTTGTACGTATTCAGCACAAAAGGTATGTTGCATATCATGGGCACGGAAGCTGAAGCTGAAGTCTACGATGTTCGCGGCGTGTTGGTTTACTGCGGCACGGAGCGCACGCTCCATCTGCCTGCAGGCGTCTATATTGTTCACGCCGAAGGACGGAATTGGAAAGCAGTGGTGGAATAGTATTCTGCTCCAACAAAATGAAAAAGTAATATAATTCGATTTGAAATTAGGTATTTTTCTAACTATAAATTCAACTGGATTATGAAACGAATGTTTTTAATGGCATGCGTCATGTGTTTGATGACTGGTGCGACGCTGTGGGCACAGTCGGCCGAACCTTTGACGCTCTCTTACGGCAACGGTGTTTCCCGTATCGAAATCTATCCCGATGGTTACAAGTTGGGAAGTGATGCTCCATTGGTTCCCTATACCGGTGCCTATGTTATTTCTGGTTCTTCAGGTGGAGATGCATTGATAATTAACAATGAAAGTGATGTGAAACAGACCTTTGACATTACCTTCCGCGACCTGACCATAGAGTCTGGACAATGGGAAGGTGCCGTAGCTATTTCGAGTCAAACGTCAGCGGATACCATTGTTCTGAACCTCTATTCTTCAGGTACATGTCTTGTCCGTTCCGGCAACCATACGGCCCTTGCATCCCGTGGTAATACCGAAGCCCCCCGAATTATCAATCTTTCTGTGCTGGATGGTACTTTGACCCTAGAGACCCAGCATGAAGCCGGTGGCGGTTTTGCATGGAGCTCCGATTACAATACCACTTTTAACCTCGTCAATACATTAACGATAGACGGAGCATCGAGCTTCACGAACAGTGAGCAGGGCAGTGTGACATTAAAATCGAATTTCTTATACACTTCCAACAACGATGGCACACATCAAAAAACATTGGCGGGAAACTCGGTTACGGAGGATTGTTCTTACCGTTATGAACCGGTAGAAGGAGCTGAACAACATAAGGGAATCTGCATTCATTGTGGCTATCAAATAGAACCGGAACCTTGTACTCCATCCGATGAATGGGTTGTAAAAGATGATCAATACCATGGCAAGACTTGTTCAATTTGCGGACAGATAGTATCACCGGAACTTCATGCAGACCTTGACAATGACCATAAATGTGATTATTGCGGCATGGTAATTCTTGCCGAACCGGACCGGACTGCAGAAGGAGTTTACCAAATCAGCAACATGGCTGAACTTTACTGGTTTGCCGCATTGGTCAACGGCACTTTGGACACCGTTCCCCAAGA
>JADIMG010000106.1 GCA_017694875.1 Candidatus Gallipaludibacter merdavium | reverse complement strand
TTGCAAATGTCCACTACTGCTTACAGGAAGAAACTCCGTAAGCCCCTGTACAAGGCCCAATAGCAGCGCCTCCAACCAACTCATTTCTTACTGCCCTTTCCCTTATACAAAATAGCAAATATCATAAAAATAAATCCAAAGAATGATATCATTGGCCCGACAGTCACATAACGGGACGCAAATATCTCTGGATTATAGGTTTCACCACTCGACACACCCGTCATCAAGGCAAAACCAATGACAATAACGACAAAGGCAACTGCTATCAACAGCAGGTTAATCTTATCCAATCCAAATCTTTTATTATCTGACATACTCATTATAGATTATATGTAATACAAATCATCTGTTCTCATTCTAATATAGCGTCCAACAGCAAAATAAGAAGCAATGAAAGATATCAGCAAACCTACAATCAGGACAATGCCCGACAGTATAGCATAAGGCATCCAATCATTACCCAACAACAAAATGCTGGTTGAGTACCAGAAATAATAGAACGTTGCTCCCAAGAGCAATATCGCTATCAGCGATGCAAAAATTCCAACAACCACATGCTTACGTACAAACGGTCCCTTTATCATCCAACCGGTGGCACCCACCAGCTTCATCGTATTGATCAGAAACCTTTTTGAATAAACACTTAAACGTATGGTATTGTTTATCAAAACCAGAGAGATTACCAGCAGAATGAGTGCTACGGCAACAAAAAACCATGAAACTGTTGCAATATTCTCATCGACCAGATCCAATACGTCTTTATGGTAAATGACACGTTTTACCGAAGGGAAGGCCTTAATCTTCGACTCTATGGAAGCAATACTGTCAGCATCAGCATAGTTTGCTTTTAACTTTACCTCGAAAGAAGCCAATAATGGGTTATAACCTAAAAATGAGGTCGGATCTTCCCCTAAAGAGGTGATGTGCTCTTTCAACGCTTCTTCCTTGGAAACATAGCTTACAGAACGGGTAAAAGGTGCTATACGCAACACTTCTTCCAAACGCTTGACCTCATCCTGGTCTGCAGAATCAAGCAAGACAATAGAGAAACCCATATTCTCCTTCACCTGAGTCGTTATACGTTGGCTCGCCAACATCATTGACACTAACAAACCCACCAAATACAACACCAACGATATGCTGACTGTACTGGTAAGATACATATTTAAAAAACCACGCTTCTTTTTCATCTGCACTTCATTATTCAAAAAACAACAGGAATCATCTGGGGTAAGGAAACACGAAAAAAGGACAAACCCCAAAAGGTGTCCTCTTTTCGTTATTTGGAATGCGGGATACTAATACTCCCACAAATCTTGCTCGAAGTCCAACAATTCTCTTTCAATTCGTTCTTGCTCTCGCTTAATATCTTCTTCCGAAACCGTTGCGTTTTCATCCAACAACATACGACCAAATACGTTGCTGTCACCCAAGAGATAAGACGTATAATTCTTCTTTATAAAGAATTCATCAAAGGTAACGCGATGTGTATCATTATTCAAAGGCATCATATATTGCCTTACCAAATAAGGACGCAATTCATCGAATGAAATCCAACACAAAACAGAATTACGGAAATAATCCATTGAATTGGTCGTTGCCATATTATCAGGATGCAGCGCATACATTGGTGCAATAGCTATTATCTTTGTGAACAAGCGAGACATATGCTTATCAAAGAAGACAATTTCCTGAATCAGGAATTTAATCTGATTCTTTACATAGGCATTATACCTATAATCATTGACACTATAAGTCCCCGCCAATGTATCATATGTAATCAGATAATCCTCCTCAGGGTTAACATAGCCCGTCGGGTCCTGAGGGTCATAGGCAAAAACCCTTGCCAATTCCTGACAGCAGATTGTTTCAGAGAATGAAGGCTTAATCTCTCTGGCATTTTTTCTATATACAGGCAGACCGTCACATATAGCATCTAAAATTACACGGAATAAACTTCTATATTCCTCATTCGGACGAACGGGAAAATACAACTGGAAGTTTTGTTTATAACGCATGTCTATCACGCGATATACGATTCTGGACCAAACCACATCATCAGAACGGTGAAACAATCTAACGATTGTATCAGACAATTGATCCAATTCTTGGGTCTCCAATCTCACACCTCCCTTATCATTGAAAAAAGCACGTGGAAACTGATCTTGAGCTTTCACTGTTGAAAAAGCCAATCCAAGAACCATGAAAATAAAGATACTATACCTTTTCATATGCATGTATTATATTCAAATTTAAAACCCTTTTCCTATTAAAGCTGAACCTGAATCAAACCTAAATTTCTTGTCTTACCATCAGGCCCTACAGCTCTAATGTTTTTGAAGGTTACAAAATCACCACCTTCCAGACGGTCTAACTGAGCAAGCTGAGCCGGGGAGAGTTTTGGACCATTTGAGTCTGCAGAACCCATTACAGTCACCATAGAGAATGAAGTAATCTTGAAGTTGGCTTTCAATAACTCATCCTCACCATAGCTGGCAATAAGAGTTGTTTTACCGTCTTTCAGGAAACGTCTTCCTAAACGGCCGTCCTGGATAGTTCTCGGCATACCGTTTTGATCAACATACTGCAAGAATGCTTTCGGATCAGGCAAATACTTCACACGATATTCGGTAGATCCCATCGCCACATCCTTTCCATTCATCTTTGCAAATACATGAATCTTAATAGAACCATCACGTTTCGGACGGATAATGTAACCAGCACCTTTTTTAACAACGTCTGCACCATCGGCACGAACTGTAACGTTTTCAGAAGCCACACCTGGAACTGAAATACTGAAATTATTATCAATTCCACGGTAAACAACATTCATATCAACGTTGGAAATCGTCACAGAAGGTTCACCCACGATATATTCGCTCTCAAACGGATACTCACGTGGTATACCATCATTTCCCATCATTCTCAAAGCTCCTGAATAGGTAAAAGTTCCCACTGAATTACATGTAAGTGAATATACGGTTGAATCCAATTTATTACCATTCACAAATACCTCAGGTATCTTGGTAGAGTCTACGGCCGACAAAACAATTTGAGCAGAATACTTATCACCTCTAATTACGTAATTCGAAGTTGGAAGTACCAAAGCCTCAATCTTATTAACACGGAAGTCCATTGCGTCCGTCTGTGCTTTCAAATACATTACAGTCTCAGCTTCGGCTGAACGTATGTCACTCTGAAACTTTGTCAAAATGGCAACAACAGCCGACAATGGCATTGACTCAAATATACTGTTCTCCCAGGAAATAGTCTCTCCAGATGTTGTTTTTCCCTCGTCTGTAGCAAAAATAAGATTATACATTTCCTTCTTTGCCGTATCTGCGGAAACAACATCCATCATAAACTCACGATATTCAGAAATGGCCGCCTTTAACTTTCCTGCATTTCCTCTTTGCAAGCCATAAAGTCCAGGAGCGTTTGTATCAGATGCACCTTGTATTACCTCTAAATTGGGATCAGTCTTGTCTCCATCAGACAATCTAACCATCTCATATTTAAAGTTCTGAATGTAATTATACAAACTATCTGATTTTACCTTAACCATATTGGCCTTATCCAACCATTCCTTAACTTTAACAGGATTCTGACTATACAGATACTGAAAGTCATCATATAACGCACTACTACGGACATCAGATGCCTTGATAGTCGTCCTAAGACTCTTATCAACCATCGAAAAGCCGTTCAAGATGTCAGCTGATACGTTCAATGCCAACATGGCAGTTAGTACCAGATACATCATACCTATCATTCTTTGTCTCGGGGTTTCCGGACAATTCTTTGCTCCACTCATTGTCTAATTCCTAATTAATTAACCAAGAGCATTCAACATATTACCATAAACCTTATTCAACTCAGCAACCTGTTGAGAAAGTTTTACGGCACCTGCCTTATATTTTTCAGATTCATCAGCTGCAACAGTAACTGCTGATTGAATCTTTCCTACTTCACCACAAATGTTAGCCAAATGATTGGAAATCAAGCCAACCTTTTCACTTTGTTCACCGAAACTTTCAGATTGTGCCTGAATATTTCTCAATTGAAGTTCATATACAGAATTAATAGAAGCCAAATGTGAATTGATTGATTCCATTTTCTCACCATAATTCTTCGTTTGCTTCACTACACTATCCATATCTGATGTGATTGATTGGTAAGAAGCTTCCAAACCTTTCGTTGCTACATTCAACGTAGACTGAGATTCAACAAAACTTGAAGCTGCTTCAGAAGCGGCATCCAATGTAGAAGCCAATTTTTCGGTAGAACCAACTACACTTGACAAGGAAGCCAATTGTGTAGCAGTTTCCGATAAATTTTTGATTCCATCAGTCAACCGTTGCATCTCATCATTACTTAATCCCGGAATTCCACTAGGAACAACACCACCAGAAACACCGCCATTACTTCCTGATGCACCACCAGTACTTCCTGATGCGCCACCAGTTATCACACCACCACTTATATTTAATGGCTGAGCTTCTTTCTCGAGCAAAGCAGGAAATATATTTTGCCAATGATATTCTGTATGAGGCTTATCAAAAACACCTATCGCAAACAAAAATGCCTCCGTAACCATACCTATACCCAATGTAATACCAGCACCGGGTAAGTGTAAGATTTTAAACATAGCACCAATGATAACCACAGAAGCGCCCAAACTATAAATAGCACCTACAACGCGTTTGGTTTTGGGACTTTCCCACCATTCGTCAAATTTAAAACTTTTCTTTTCAGCCATAACAATAAACAATTAACGATTTTAGTTTAAAACAAAATGTTTTTTTATGTATTAGATTCGGTAGCTTATTTTGTTCTTTCTCCTATATACGAACGCACACAACGGAAACCTATGTATGGACGGCTTTCATACTGATATTCATACGTACGTGTTCCGCATTGCAAATAATAAGCAACATCCTTCCACGAGCCGCCCTTGATAACTTTTCTTTTCAAAATGGACGGGTCACGTTTCTTCGCATCAAACTGTGAAGATGGGTTCATATCATTTATCCATGAATTGGAAGAAGCGTCATAGGCTGAAGAGGTCCATTCGGACACATTTCCTGCCATATCAAAGAGGCCGAAATCATTCGGGCTGAATGAACCGACCTTCATTGTTGTGGCGCCAGTATCATCCGTATAACGTCCGCGAAGCGGTTTGAAATTGGCCAAGAAACAACCCTCATTATCACGTACGTAATTACCACCCCAAGGATATAAAGCCATTTTTCTACCACCACGAGCTGCATATTCCCATTCTGCCTCTGTCGGCAAGCGATAATCTTGTGCAGCGACCTTATGTGCATTGTTATAGAAATGTGTACGCCAATGACAAAATGCATAAGCTTGTTCCCATGTCACACCAACAACCGGATACTGCGCATAACCTGGGTGTGCAAAATACATCTTTAACATAGGTTCATTGTAGGCATATTGGAAGTCACGAACCCACATCATCGTATCCGGATAAATACCTACTATACGATTGGATATAAAGTCACGTCTGCGCGTCAATTTACGCACAATAGTAGTATCACAGATGGTTCCATCCTCGTCTATCCAACAGCTATCAACACGAACACGCGCATTGGGAGGATATTTACCGGTAGTAATATCCAACTTATTGGCTAACATAGCAGCCTGGTCATAGTTAATCCATTCATAACGATAACGCAACAAAGCTGGATTAATGATATTCTCACCTTCATAATTCATCTGGCTGAGAACATCCATTATATCATAATCCTTCGAATTCCATGGTACCGGGCGCTTCCAGTTCAACGGAATTTGCGTTTCTTCGCCTTCTTCCTCATAATAATAATCATCGGTAAAAATACCATACTCGTCATAACCAGCCTCGATTAGCAAAGTACGGGCAATGGAGTCACGCACCCAAAAGACAAACTGCTTATACTCATCATTGGTGATCTCTGTCTCGTCCATCCAAAAAGCATCTACACTTACGGTTATGGAACGGTCACTCACAGAAAAAATTGTCGGTTGAGCATCTGCACCCATCATAAAGGCACCTTGCTTCACATATACCATACCATAAGGATTCGCCTCACTGAAATTAGCGTGCGACCCTATTCCAACCAATTCTCCTGCGGGCTTATTACAAGCTGCAAACAAAACTGCAACCAGAACTATCGGCAGAAACTTCTTCATGCTCATATATTTTAATGGTTTATTTTCGTTTTTCGTTTTTCTCTTAACTTACTTTCAAAAGTAGCCCTACATAAACAACGCATCTCCTGCACTACTTATTGTGTTATAATATGCGAATACTTTTATATTTGCTCGTTTTTTTCTGGCGCAAAATATCAAAACTGTACGACAGAAAAATCTCATGAGAACCCCAAACGCCATACGACAATAAACGTGTTGTAGGCAACTCATAAGTGTATCCACACGTCAAACCACTTATTATATCCATCCCCAGCAATATGCCAACTGCATCTTGCAAACGCCATGTCAAACCACCTCGGAAACGCTGATTATACTCCACTATGCCCGTCAATGCTACGCTCCAAGAAGAAAAGTCTGTTTGAATCAAGGCACTGGGCTTAACACGGAACTTATTGTTCTTCAGCTTCCAATCGTAGCCACCCACCATATACATCGTACCCCGCACCGTAAAAATTGAATAATCCGTCCAACGAATTACAGGATAATTAAGATGTTTGAATGACACGCCGGCATACCAATCTTCCGCATTATAATACACACCCAATCCCATATCAAAATTCATCGCTTCTTCCTCGGTGGTCGGAATATGAGTATCTCCAGTTATATCGTGATAATCCGATTCAATCTCTGTTATCACGCTGTCGCCTTGGAATCCTAAACTCACAAAGCCTAAACCAATGCCTGCACTCAAGTATCCCTTACCTAATTTATGTCGATAGGCATACTGAAAATCAACTGTTTTGTTGTTTAACAAACCTATCGATTCATTCATAAAATGTATCGCTGCACCATGCTGGGTCTTCTTAATTGGGAAAGGAGATTCAACATGAAACAAGGTTGTCTGAGGCATTTTTGGCATTCCGGCATACTGCATCCTATGCAAACCGGCCACCTTAAACAAACCCTCCGCTCCTGCCGCCGCAGGATTGTAGCTCGACTGAAAAAACATATAATGTGCAGGCTGTACATCAAATTGAGCATAAGCCACAAAGCTCAGCAAACTTAACAACAATAGCCCAACACATCTATTCTTCATTTATCATTAACTTGAACTGACAACGTCATCCGCTGTACTAATATTCCTCCTCATTAAAGAAGAAATCTTCTTTACTTGGATAATCCGGCCATATATCCTCTATCGACTCATACGTTTCGCCTTCATCTTCTATCTCTTGAAGGTTCTCAATCACTTCCATTGGTGCACCAGAGCGCATTGCATAATCAATCAATTCATCTTTCGTTGCCGGCCACGGAGCATCCTCTATTTTAGAGGCCAATTCTAAGGTCCAATACATAGTTAATCTACGGTTTAATTACACTTCAAAGTTCATTCCCAAAATATTTTCGCAAAAGTAGAAAAATATTTTATTCATACAATGATTTTGTCGACTTTATCACAAAAAAATTTCTTGCCCGTCTCTATTTGCCGCTTTTCTCGCCAAAACGAAAAAGAAATCCGACAATCTATTAACATATTGAAGAATATCATTAGACACCGATTCTTGTTCATGCAAATCATATATTCTCCGCTCCATACGACGGGCCGTTGTCCGACATAAATGACATATTGCTGCCACTTCATTTCCTCCAGGCAATATAAAACCTTTCATGGACGGCAACTCCGCTTCATAAGTATCAATCTGCATCTCAAGCCACAAAGTCATATCCTGCGTAATTCTTGTTTTACCCATATTCTTTTGAGGAGCCGTTGCCAAATCAGCCCCTAAAGCAAACAGTTGGCGCTGTATATTCTGTAACACTTCCCTATCCTTGTCTGATGTCACACGGCAACTTAGCAATCCCACCCACGAATTAAGCTCATCACTAGTCCCGTATGCTTCAATCCGAGGATTATTCTTCATCACCCGTACATTTCCAATCAAGCCGGTGGTTCCATCGTCACCCGTTTTGGTATATATTTTCATAGCCAACAATCCTTTAACGTTTCACATAATATGTTTTCTGCTTAAAGCGAGAACTGAAAAACACTACTCCCAAACGATAAACATCCACACTGGCAGTAACATCCTTATGATGCCTGATCACATTCCAAGCCCTACTCATTCCCTCAGAAGCACGGATATCATCAAACACAAATATACTCTCTTCTGTCCTGGCCTGCAAAGCCATCTCAAAATAACGCAAAGTAGCCTCTTCCGTATGGTTTGCGTCAAAATATACCATATCAAACGGTCCATAAGTCCGCAAAGCGCTATCCAACAGCTCATCCAAATTTCCACACAAAAAGCGGATATTATTGAGATGGAATTTTCGGGCTATTTTTTTAGCTATCTCTACCAGTTTCTCGCTACCCTCTACCGTCGTACAATGCACATTGCCGCTCGAGGCCAAATAACAAGCTGTTAGGCCTAAAGAAGTCCCTAGCTCCAATATCCGCTTCGACTTCGTATATACGGCCATTCTAAATAACATCTGTGCATAACGAGGACTTGCCAACGAACGACGGGCTATCGATGAAACCTTACGCTCACCCGACACACCCGTCCCATAATCTTTCACATAAACCACACTATCATCATGCAAAAGCATTCGTCGCATAGCTTCCAAACGAGCGAAACAATAGTAAGGATGTCTATTGCAAATTACTTGCTGAACAAATTCATATAGGTAGGGAGAATGTATTCCAAAACCACGCATATTACGCGCGCTCATAAAATAACGCGCACACATCCAGGCTTTACGTAAATTTCCCATAATAGACTTTCATGATTAATTCGTTCGCAAAGTAAACAAACAATCCTTATTTACACAAAAAAAACAATGAAAAAATACTCCCAAAATCAAGTTTTTTCATCATCCCGCGCTACTAACAATACCATAATATTCAGTTTTTCACCAACAAACAAATTGATACAAGACTGAAAACGCTCGCAATTCAGATTATATTACTCTACCAACCATACATAATATATTCGCAAAGAATTACAACAAATCCAAAAGGCAAACCGATTATAGCCTTTCCAACAATGTATCCGCCATATCTACATAATATATTTGTCTTCCACATCATATATACAAGAAAAAAACATCCTTTTTTTGTACATTTGCACACGAAACTAACAATCACTCTAACACCACTAGCACATGGTTTTAAACTATATCTGGATTGGATTTCTTGTCATTGCATTCCTTGTTGGATGCATACGCCTTGTAGCCTTCGGGGACACATCCGTATTGCCCGACATGATGAACGCCACATTCGATTCTGCCAAAAGCGGTTTTACCATATCACTTGGCCTGACCGGCGTGCTCGCCCTATGGCTAGGAATTATGAAAATTGGAGAAAAAGGAGGAGCCATACAGGCATTCTCAAAAATTGTAGCTCCATTCTTTTCCAAGATCTTCCCGGATATTCCTAAAAACCATCCGGCAGCTGGCAGCATTTTCATGAACATTGCCGCCAACATGCTTGGCCTTGACAATGCCGCTACTCCCCTTGGGCTAAAAGCCATGAAGGAGCTACAGGCTATCAACCCAAAGAAAGACGAGGCTTCCAATCCCATGATTATGTTTCTCGTACTCAACACGTCCGGACTTACCATCATACCCATAGGAGTAATGGTCTATCGTGCACAAATGGGAGCCGCCAATCCTGCCGACATTTTCCTGCCAATTCTTATTGCCACATTTCTTTCTTCGTTGGCCGGATTGATTGCCGTGTCAATATACCAACGCATCAACCTATTTAATAAGGTCATCATTGGCGTATTAGGTACCATGTGCATTCTTATCGCAGGATTATTTGTCGGAATACGCCACTTATCACAAGAACAGCTCACCACTTACTCCACATTGATTTCCTCGTTCATCCTGTTGGGAATTATTGTTGCTTTCGTCCTCACAGCGGCATTCAAAAAAATAAATGTCTATGAAGCATTTATTGACGGTGCAAAAGATGGATTTAAAGTAGCTGTAGATGTCATTCCCTATCTGATAGCCATATTAGTTGCAGTCGGCGTTTTTCGAGCTTCTGGAGCAATGGATTTCCTTATTGATGGAATGGCACATTTCTTTGCCTGGATAGGAATCAACACAGATTTTGTCGGTGCATTACCCACTGCCATTATGAAACCCTTAAGCGGAAGTGGTGCCCGAGGACTCATGGTCGATGCTATGCAGCAATATGGAGCAGACTCCTTTGTAGGAAGATTGGCCTCCACCATACAAGGCTCAACCGACACAACCTTCTACATCCTGGCTGTCTATTTCGGCTCAGTGGGAATAAAAAAAACACGTTATGCCCTTACCTGTGGATTAATTGCCGACTTGGTAGGCATTGTCGCCGCAATCATCATTGCATACATATTTTTTCACTAAAACCAAAATCCAAGAAATATGATTCAGTTTTATAACGACACTATTCCAATGCCCGAGATCAGGCCAAACGAAGTCCGTACATGGCTCAAATCAGTAGCTGCCGATTATGGAAAAAAGACGGGCAACATTAATTATATCTTTTGTGGCGACCAGAAAATATTGGAAGTCAACAAAAAATTTCTTCATCACGACTATTACACCGATGTAATCACGTTCGACTACACCACTGGCAATACGCTCAACGGCGACATTTTTATCAGTCTGGATACGGTAAGGACAAATGCAGCACAAGCCAGATGCAGTTTCGATGAAGAGTTGCACCGGATTCTCGTACATGGACTACTTCATCTATGCGGACAAAATGACAAGACCCCGGAAACGCGTTCACAGATGACAATCAAAGAAAATCTGGCCCTGGCTAAAATTTTCCCTAGTAATTTGTCATAAACAGAAAAAAGAACACAGCAAAACAGACGCTTTGCTGCACAATCTTTTCTCATTTTATTTTCCGAATACCTTTTCCACCACTCGAGGGAAATAGGTATGTTCCAGTTTCTGAACCTTGCGCGCAATCTCTTCAGGACCATCATCTGCATCCAAAGAACATTTGGCCTGAAAAATTATATTCCCCTCATCGTAATGTTCATTTACATAATGTATAGTTATTCCACTCTCACGTTCTCCGGCTGCCTTGACCGCTTCATGTACAAAATGACCATACATTCCCTTACCTCCGTATTTTGGCAAGAGAGCTGGATGTATATTAATAATCTTTTGAGGGAATGCCTGCAATATAGGCTGTGACACCTTCAATAGAAATCCAGCCAAAATTATTCCCTCAATTCCACGATTTTGCAGAAAATCCACAATGGGGATTCCCAAATCAAAGTCCGATTTTGGAAAATAATACGACTCTACACCCAATTCCCTCACCCTTTCCAATACATAAGCATCAGATTTGTTAGAGAGAACACATGAAATCTCCAAGGTAGGATGATTAGAGAGGTACTCAATGATTTTTTCCGCATTACTCCCTGAACCAGAAGCAAATATAACCAACTTTCTTTTCATAAGACGCAGTCTATATTATGCACATTAAACACTAATATGTGCAGTTTTGACGTAATTTTTAAGCAAACGCATGGCTAAGTGAAAAAAAATGCTTTACTTTGCACCGCAAAAATAAGAACAAATTTTTTATTTACTCTAAAGCAAGAAAATTATGTCAGAAATTGCATCAAAAGTAACATCAATTATCGTAGAAAAATTAGGTGTTGAAGAAAGCGAAGTAACTCCTCAAGCTAGCTTTGCTAACGACTTGGGAGCTGATTCATTGGACACAGTAGAATTAATCATGGAATTCGAAAAAGAATTCGGATTGTCTATTCCTGACGAAGACGCTGAAAAAATTACAACTGTAGGTGACGCTATCAGCTACATTGAAGCACACAAAGCTTAATTGTTTCTAACGGTAATCACTAACTCATGGAATTAAAAAGAGTAGTAGTGACGGGTCTTGGAGCACTTACACCCATAGGCAATTCCGTTCCAGAGTATTGGAACGGATTGCTTTCGGGTATTAGTGGTGGAGGTCCTATCACACAATTTGATGCCTCTAAATTTAAGAGCCAAATTGCATGCGAAGTAAAAAACTTCGATGTCAACAGTATATTAGATAGAAAAGAAGCCCGTAAATATGACAGATTCAGTCAATTTGCTGTAGCTGTTGCCAAAGAAGCTATGGCAGATGCAGCATTTGACCTGGAGAAGGAAGACCTAGACAGAATGGGCGTTATTTGGGGAACAGGAATCGGTGGTCTGAAAACCTTTGAGGAAGAAATGACCAGCTATGCCACTGGAGACGGTACCCCAAGATTTAATCCGTTCTTCATTCCCAAAATGATTATCGACCTGGCACCGGGACACATATCAATGATTTTCGGTTTGCGTGGCATTAACTACAGCACTGTGTCAGCATGCGCATCATCAACACATGCCATAGCAGACGCTTTCAACTACATCCGTATGGGCAAAGCCAACGTAATTGTTACTGGAGGTTCGGAAGCATCCATTACGGCATCTGGAGTCGGCGGTTTCACCTCAATGCACGCATTGTCAACCAGAAACGACGACCCGAAAACAGCCTCAAGACCATTCAGCAAAAGCCGGGACGGATTCGTAATCGCAGAAGGTGCAGCTTGTCTTATCCTTGAAGAATACGAACATGCAAAAGCCCGTGGCGCAAAAATTTATGCAGAAATGGTAGGAGCAGGAATGACTGCTGACGCACATCACATGACAGCTCCACATCCAGAAGGTATTGGTGCATTCAATGTAATGAAGCTGGCAGTAGAAGATGGCGGACTAACACCGGAAGACATCGATTATATCAATGTACACGGTACTTCCACTCCACTCGGCGACATTGCCGAATGCAAAGCAATCCAGCGTCTCTTCGGTGAACATGCATACAAGCTTAACATCAGTTCCACAAAATCAATGACGGGACACATGCTTGGAGCAACCGGTGCAGCAGAGGCGGTTGCATGCGTTCTTTCTGTCAAGAACGACATTGTACCCCCTACCATCAACTTCACAGAAGGAGATGAAGACCCGGAAATTGATTACAAATTGAACTTCACATTCGGGAAAGCACAAAAACGCACCGTACGTGCCGCTTTGTCCAATACATTCGGATTTGGAGGACACAACGCAAGCATAGTATTCAAAAAATACACAGAATAAAGGTGAATACCTCTAGCATATTTAAAAGGCTCTTATCGAGTAATCGAAAAGAGCCTTCATTTTTTTGGTACAAATTCTTGGGATTTAAACCAAATGATGTATCTTTGTACGAAAAAGCGTTAAAACATCGTTCCATGTATCCCCAAACGAATGACAACAACGAAAGACTGGAATTTCTGGGAGATGCGATTCTGCATACGATAGTAAGCGACTATTTATACAGGACACATGAACATGCTGAGGAAGGGGAGCTGACACAACTGAGAACGTGTATTGAAAACAGGAAAAACCTCAATGCCATTGCACATGCAATCGGATTGGACAAATATATAAAATCAAACACCAATTTAAACGGAAACGATATTCCAGGCAATGCACTGGAAGCCTTGATTGGTGCTATCTACCTGGACAAAGGATTGAATGTGTGCGAGAAATTTGTCCAGAAACAGATTATATATAAAAAAACTGCAAACACAAACAGCAGCAAAAACGACAAACAACATTTGGACCAATGGTGCAATTCACACAAATGCACATATGAGTTTGTCACATTAAAAGATGACATTACACCAGACAACAGACACAACTTTGTAGTTGCCATCCGAATTAACGGTAAAGAAATTACACAAGCAGCCGGCTCCACAAAAAAAGAAGCCGAACAAACAGCAGCGGGAAAAGCGCTCAGATTTCTGAACAAACACTCAAAACAAATAACATAGGAGATAAGATTATGGCTGATTTCCATTTCGCACGCTACATGTTCACACAAGCCAACAAGTATGGAGCAAAAAGTGCTATACGCTATCGAAACATTGACAGCAATATATGGCAAAAAAAATCATGGGATGCCTTTGCAGAAGAAATCGATATTGTTGCGCATGCATTGGCACAGATGGGACTTAAAGAGTCCGATAAAGCCGGACAATTCTCTCAGAACATGGCCGAAAACCTTGTTGTTGATTTTGCACTCTATTCAAACAGAGCTGTAGTTATACCTATCTATGCCACTTCATCCGTTGATCAAGTGAGTTATATACTCAACGATTCGCAATTGGAATTCCTATTTGTTGGCGAACAACAACAATATGATGTCGCTTGCGAAGCCAGAAAAAAAGCACCAACACTCAAACATATCATCGCCTTTGACCAACACATACAGTTCTCGGAATCCGACAAAGACATATCCATCTACTACTCCGACCTTCTGGCACTCGGAGCCAGCAAGCCCAAACATGAATTAGTGGAAAAAAGACGTTCCGAAGCCAATGACAACGACCTCGGAGCTATCTTATACACTTCAGGAACGACAGGAACTCCTAAAGGTGTCATGCTCATGCATTCTGGCTTCCACCATGCCATGGTCAATCATCAACAAAGGCTGACCAGCCTGTCCGACAAGGACCTATCCATTGCATTCCTGCCATTGACGCATGTCTTTGAGAGATTGTGGTGCTATCTGTGCCTATACCTGGGCATTGAAATTGCTATCAATCTGCGCCCTACCGACATTCAAGCCACAATTAAGGAAATCAGACCCACTTGCATGTGTGCAGTACCACGCTTTTGGGAAAAGGTTTACATTGGGATTAAAGACAATCTCTCACATTATTCCGCCTTTATGCTAGGCGTGGTAACATGGGCCATCGCCATCGGTAAGAAATACAATGTTGATTATCTCAGAAATGGGAAAAAACCTCATTGGTGGTTGCGCACAAAATATCACATTGCCGACAAGTTTATCTTCTCAAAAGTAAAACTAACATTAGGAATTGAAAACGGGAATATATTCCCTACCGCTGGCGCTGCCTTGTCCGACCACATTACGCTGTTTTTCAGAAGCATAGGAATACCCATTTGCTACGGATACGGGCTCACGGAATCATATGCCACCGTGTGCTGTTTTGACTATACACATTACGAAATTGGGTCATTGGGCACCATCATGCCAGGCTTGGAAGTCAAAATAGGCGAAGACAACGAAATTCTTTTAAAAGGCGAAACAGTTTGCAAGGGCTACTACAACCGCCCAGACGTTAACGCAGTGGCGTTTACCGAGGATGGATTCTTCAGAACCGGCGATGCCGGCTATATAAAAGGCAATACACTATACCTGACAGAAAGAATAAAGGACCTGTTCAAGACATCCAATGGCAAATACATTGCACCACAACAGATTGAAACCCTACTTACCACCGACAAGTACATTGAACAAGTAGCTGTTATTGGTGACCAGAGGAATTATGTAACCGCCATCATTGTTCCCAATATTCCGGCTCTCAAGGAATATGCACAAAAGAACAGCATTACCTATCAAACGGACGAAGAGCTACTGGACAATCCGAAGATTTACGAATACATTGAAAAGCGTATAAAGAAGCTGCAAGCCAATATGGCACATTTCGAACAAATCAAGAAATTCACCCTTATCAAAAAAGGATTTGCTATCGAAACCGGCGAACTGACCAACACCCTCAAACTCAGAAGAGCCATTATTCAACAGCGTTATGCTAAAGCTATCGATGCCATGTACGAACCCAGTACGCATGGTTTTGTTGTAAAATAACAATTTAACTTTGAAGTCAACACAAAATTATGCTATATAGTATTTTTTTCGTACCTTTGCGGCATTAAACTAATATGTTTTATTACCATTAAGGAGAAAGATTATGTTGACAAGTAAAATTGGCGCAAATGCCGGACTCGTTTGGAATGCTTTACAGAATGGCCCGCTTTCAACCAAAGCAGTAAAAAAAGCAACCAAACTCAAAGAAGCTGACCTAAACATGGCTTATGGCTGGTTAGCACGCGAAAACAAAATCGCTTTTAGCGAGGTGGAAGGTGAAATAATAGTTTCATTGGTATAATACTATTATTCAACGTATAATAAAAATGGGGATGAATCGTCCCCATTTTTATTATAATCATCCTTGCCAGTTTAAAATATATTCGTATATTTGCACCCGCTTTCAAAAGCTACTTGCGGAAATAGCTCAGTTGGTAGAGCACGACCTTGCCAAGGTCGGGGTCGCGGGTTCGAGTCCCGTTTTCCGCTCATGGTCTGCCCGGATGGTGGAATCGGTAGACACGAAGGACTTAAAATCCTTTGGCCTCACGGCTGTGCGGGTTCAAGTCCCGCTTCGGGTACTCATATTGCCTCTTAATCTATTGATTTTGAGGCTTTTTTATTTCCATGGGTAGTCAAAGGGTAGAAAAAAGCAAGGGGCAGTCCAAAACTTTCGTTGAAACATTTTCGCTAATCAGAAAAGCGAGAAAAGAGGTAGCCGCTAATAATACGGTAAAATGTGATTTTTACCATATAAATAATAACGAGAACCCCAAGAGATGGATTGAAACCGACTTCATTTTTAACAGTCATCCAACACGGAAAATCCTACTCGTTCAATAGCCTCAATATAGAACAAAACTTCACACTCCGAACACACAATAGCGAGCACATAAAAATACTTATATCAACCTTATAACATTTTGTTCTAAACTAGCTTTGCCTTATCTTTGCAGGTCGAAAAAGATTTAAAACAACATGGAATACAATTTCAAAGAAATAGAACAAAAATGGCAAGCTGATTGGAGGAAAAACCACATCTATAAAGTCAGCAACCAAAGTAAAAAATCCAAATACTACGTACTTGACATGTTTCCCTACCCATCCGGAGCAGGATTACATGTGGGACACCCTCTAGGTTACATCGCTTCAGATATCTTCAGCCGTTACAAACGCTTGAAAGGATTCAATGTATTGCATCCAATGGGATTTGATGCATACGGACTTCCGGCTGAGCAATATGCCATCCAAACAGGACAGCATCCAGCAATAACAACAGAAAAGAACATTGCCCGCTATTGCGAACAATTGAACAAAATTGGTTTTTCCTACGACTGGGACAGAGAAATCAAAACTTGCGACCCCAGTTATTACAAATGGACACAATGGGCATTTATTCAAATGTTCAACAGCTACTATTGCAACAAGGCACAACAGGCCCGTCCTATCAGCGAACTCGTACAACATTTTGCTGAACAGGGTACTGACAACCTAGACATTGCTTGTAGTGAACCTATTCATTTCACAGCAGAGGAATGGAATGCTAAAACTGAAACAGAGCAGCAGGAAATACTGATGAACTACCGTATAGCCTACAAAGCGGATACGGTGGTCAATTGGTGTCCGGCTTTGGGAACTGTCCTCGCCAATGACGAAGTAAGCGAAGGTTTATCTGTCAGAGGCGGACATCCCGTGGAACAAAAGAAAATGAGCCAATGGTGCTTGCGTGTATCAGCTTATGCACAACGCCTGCTCGATGGTTTGGACAAACTGGCATGGACCGAATCACTGAAAGAGACACAGCGAAACTGGATTGGACGTAGCGAAGGTGCTGAAATGCAATTCCGCCTTGCGGGAACTGATGAGCAATTCACCATCTTTACCACCCGTGCAGATACCGTTTTTGGAGTCACTTTCATGGTGTTGGCACCTGAGAGCGAATGGGTGGAACGAGTTACGACAGCTGAACAAAAAGAAGCTGTAGACGCATATCTTGAACAAGTCAAACACCGTACTGAACGCGAAAGAATTGCCGAAAAGAAAGTAACAGGCGTATTCAGCGGTTCATACGCTATTAACCCACTGACACAGCAGGAGATTCCCATCTGGATTTCCGATTACGTGTTGGCTGGATATGGTACAGGCGCCATCATGGCAGTACCTGCCCACGACAGCCGCGACTATGCATTTGCCAAACATTTCAACTTACCGATTATTCCGCTTATTGAAGGCTGCGATGTGAGTGAAAGCAGCTTTGACGCCAAAGAAGGTATCATGACAAACTCCGGTTTCCTCAATGGCATGACAGTCAAAGAAGCCATTGCAGCCGCCAAGAAATATGTAGAAGAAAAGGAATTAGGAAGAGTAAAAGTAAACTACCGACTTCGTGACGCCATTTTCAGTCGCCAGAGATATTGGGGAGAACCGTTCCCTATTTATTACAAAAACGGTATGCCCTACACTATTCCAACTGAAAAATTACCATTGGTACTGCCTGCTGTAGACAAGTTCTTGCCAACAGAAACCGGTGAGCCTCCCCTTGGTAATGCAAAAAAATGGGCTTGGGACGAACAACATGCATGCGTAGTAGACACAGACGCCATTGACAACAAAACCATCTTTCCATTAGAATTATGTACTATGCCAGGTTTTGCCGGTTCTTCTGCCTACTATCTTCGTTACATGGACCCCAAAAATGACCATGAACTGGTAAGCAAGGCTGCAAATGAATATTGGCAAAATGTCGATTTATACATTGGAGGAACCGAACATGCCACAGGTCACCTGATTTACAGCCGCTTCTGGAACAAATTTCTGTTTGATTTAGGTATCATAACCAAGGATGAGCCATTTGAAAAACTCATCAACCAAGGAATGATTCAAGGACGCTCCAATTTCGTATATAGGATTGTCGGTACCAACACATTTGTATCCTACAATCTGAAAGACCAATACGAAACCCAACCGATACATGTCGACGTAAACATTGTTTCAAATGATGTGCTTGATTTGGAACGTTTTCGCCAATGGATGCCCGATTTCAAAGATGCTGAATTCATTTTGGAAGGAGGAAAATACATTTGCGGATGGGCGATAGAAAAAATGAGTAAATCCATGTTCAACGTTGTTAATCCTGACGATATCGTAGAACGTTATGGAGCAGACACCTTGCGTCTCTATGAAATGTTCCTCGGTCCGCTGGAACAATCCAAGCCTTGGGACACAAACGGAATTGACGGCGTACACCGTTTCCTCAAAAAACTTTGGGGTCTGTATTTTGAAGGCGACAATTTTGCGGTTACAGAAGAAAAAGCAACACCTGATGAATTGAAAACGCTTCATAAAACCATAAAGAAAATCACATTTGACATTGAGAATTTCTCATACAATACATCCATTTCCGCATTCATGATTTGCGTAAACGAACTTATACAACTAAAATGCAGAAAGCGCGAAATTTTGGAACCATTAATCATTTTGCTGGCATCTTTTGCTCCTCACATAACCGAGGAATTATGGCATCGCATGGGGCATGAGACTTCCATTTGTGATGCTACATTCCCATTGTGCGAAGAAAAATACTTGGTAGAAAGCACTGTTAAATATCCGGTATCGTTCAATGGCAAAGTTCGGTTTACATTGGAATTGCCTGCTGATGCGTCAAAAGCCGATATTGAGCAGGCTGCACTCAGCAATGAACAATCCGCCAAGTACATTCAAGGTGCTACACCTAAGAAAATTATCGTGGTAATGGGAAAAATCATCAACATTGTATTATGACCGAGTCTAAACCCACAAATACGAACATGGAAGAAGCGACAAGTTCACCAGCAGAAGGCAAAAAAAAGATTGAGAAGATTCTAATATCTATCAAAGAGTATATTCTCATTACTTTTGGAGTTGCTTTATATGTCACTGCCTGGAAAGCGTTGCTATTACCATATACCATAGTAGGTGGTGCAGCCACCGGTATCAGCGCTATCGTATATTTTATTACAGAAAACCTATTTGGTAAAGGAAATGGTATTCCCATTTGGCTCACTTTTCTTACCATCAATACAGTCCTGCTGGTCATAGCAATCAAGACGTTAGGTCTGAAGTTTTGCATACGTACCATCTACGGAGTAGTCCTCATGACCTTGCTCTTCCGTTTTATGCCACAAGCAGAGATAGGACAGTTTGTCAGTGAAACAGACACGCTGCTAGCCTGTATCCTGGGTGGCGTCATGTGCGGTGTCGGATTGGGCATTACTTACACCAATCAGGGCAGTACAGGAGGAACCGACATCATTGCTTGGATAGTCAACAAATATAGAACCATCCCTTTGGGACGCATTTTACTCTATTGCGACGTAGTCATCATCAGTACATCCTATTTTATTGGTAACGGAGTAACACCCATCATTTATGGTCTAGTCAATATGGCCGTTTTAAGTTTCAGTGTTGACATGTATATGAATGGTGTACGACAATCCGTACAATTCTTCATATTTTCGCATAAACATGAAGAAATTGCTGACCGCATCAACCAGGAAGCACATCGTGGAGTCACACTTTTGGACGGAATAGGCTGGTACTCCAAACAGCCGATAAAGGTTATAACCGTATTGGTCCGCAAAGGAGAATCATCACGGATATTCAAACTCGTCAAGGAGATAGACCCGGATGCATTCGTTTCACAAAGTGCCGCAGCAGGGGTTTATGGTCAAGGATTCGACAAAATAAAGGGGAAATAACATGTTGTTATAAGATAATTGCCGTATTCACAAACACATATATAAACATTATCAAATGAATAACCTTTCTAACATCCAGAATACGATGAAAAAAACAACAGCATCTGTCACGAATAACAAAAAAACAGATACAAAAAAATCGATTAAAGAATACATACTTATAGCCGTCGGCGTAACCTTATATGTGTCTGCATGGAAAGCTTTACTCCTCCCCTATACAATTGTCGGAGGTGGCGCTACGGGTATCTGTGCCATCATCTACTTTATCAGTGAAAATATACTTGGCCAAGGAAACGGTATCCCCATATGGGTATCCTTTCTGATTTTAAACTCCTCATTGCTAATAGTGGCCATCAAACTATTGGGCATGAAATTCTGTATTAGAACCATTTATGGAGTCACACTCATGACACTGCTCTTCAAATTCATGCCCGAAGCGGAAATGGGACAGTTTCTCAGCAAGACCGATTCTTTACTGGCCTGTATACTAGGTGGTGTTATGGCAGGTACCGGTCTGGGCATTATATATACAAACAATGGCAGTACAGGAGGAACAGACATCATCGCCATTGTTGTCAACAAATACAGGAGCATCACTCTCGGAAGAATCCTTTTATATTGCGATGTAGTCATCATAAGTACATCCTATTTTATAGGCAATGGCGTAACACCTATTATATATGGTTTGGTTAATATGGCCGTCCTTACCTTCAGTGTCGACATGTATATGAATGGCGTGCGCCAGTCTGTACAATTCTTTATTTTCTCACAAAAATACGAAGAAATTGCTGACCGCATCAACCAGGAAGCCCATCGCGGTGTCACCCTGTTGGATGGAATGGGATGGTATTCCAAAAGGCCCATCAAAGTAATCACAGTTCTGGTACGTAAAAGCGAATCTGCCCGCATCTTCAAACTGGTAAAAGAAATAGACCCCCACGCCTTTGTATCACAAAGTGCTGCCGCCGGTGTTTATGGCGAAGGATTCGATGCGATAAAAGGAAAATAACATCACGTCAAGCTCAAACAACATATACGAGAATATCGGCCGCAAAGCCATGAATGCACTGGCATGGAGTGCTGCCGACAGAACAGTGCAACAAGCTCTGCAACTTATCATTGGAATTTGGCTGGCACGCATTCTATCCCCTTCAGATTTCGGCCTGATGGGTATTATCATGCTTTTTGCCGGTATTTCATACGTATTTGTAGAAGGAGGATTCGGGCAGGCTGTTGCCCGTATAAAAGGTGCAGACAACCGATATTTCACATCCATATGGATAATGAACCTTGCCATTGCCAGCCTGCTTTACATTATTCTCTATTTAAGTGCACCGTATATAAGCATTTTCTTCGGACAACCACAGTTAAAGGCAATTATCCGCATCCTTTTCCTTGCCTTATTTTTCAATGCCGGCTACCTGATACAACACACACAACTCGGAATACAGCTGGACTATCGTTCCATTGCTTTTTGCAACATTACTGCCACCTTCATCAGCGGTATATGCGGAATAACCATTGCGTACGTATATAAAAATGTATGGGCATTGGTTGCTCAACAGGTTACCTATCACTTCTTCCGCCTATGTTGTTTTTCTCTCGTAACTAAGTGGCTACCCAGCCGTCATATCTCACTTCAACCTATCAGGCAATTAGGCCGTTTCAGCATCAACCTTATGGGTACCAGCCTACTCAATGCACTGTTCAGTAATTTATTCGTTACATTTATCGGAAAATTCTACCCCATCAGCTATACGGGATATTATTCCCAAGCACAGAAACAAAATGATACAATACAATTTACCTTCATTTCCATATTGAATGGGGTGAGCTATAACATTTTTGCCTTATTGCATGAAAACACGACACGACTTAAAAACTTCTATACCCAACTATTACATAAATCAGCCTTACTGACGCTTCCCGTTTTCTGTGTCCTGATTACATTGTCAGAGCCCTTTTTTAGTGTATTATTAGGAGAAAAATGGATTTCTTCCGTCCCCTATTTCCAATTATTATGCGGGGCTCAACTATTATGCGTTTGTGATTTATTATGTATCAACCTGTTAAATGCTCGCGGCAAGAGTAGAATAACATTCAGAATAGAACTCATCAAAAAGACAGGCATGCTAGCCACACTATTCGTTTTTGCCTCATACGGAATCTATCAAGGCATCATTGCCTATGGTATCTTAAATTGGGGTATCGGTTTTACATGGCTTTACTTGGCAAAAAAAGAATTGTCCCTTTCATGGAACGTCCTATGGAAGTCCGTCATTCCTGCCTTGGGAATAGGTATCATTGTCAGCTGTCTGATATGGAACATCGGATGGATATTGAACACACACATATACATTGAATTGCTCATCCAACTTTCTATTGGTATTGCATGCTATTGCCTGCTACTCCATAAAGTTTACCCGGGCCTAATCAAAGATATCAAACAATTGATTCCCAAAGACAACTAGGCAAAAAAAGAAGTCATCCATTTGGACAACTTCCTTGCAATAGTGAGTGTACAAATTACTTTGGACTTCGTTCTTGAGCCATTTTTGCCAACTCTTTCACATAGTTCTTTTGAGCAATATCCTTATTGATGCATGAACACGGGCCAGTAACACAGCCACCTTCACAAGCCATTACCTCAATAAACTGATTAGGACATTTTCCTGTACGCGCATATGCCCGCAAAAGTCCTATATTCTTTTTATTGAGATTGCTCAACAAAGTTGTGGAAACCGGCTTTCCGAGGTATGTCTTTACAGCACCAGAAACACCTCCAGTCTGTCCATATCCATGACTTTCCAAATAGGCCTCCTTATCCAAACGCAAGGGAGATACGTTCTTCACATCAATCTCCATGCCATCGAAAATGGAACCCAACTCCTCAAAAGTCATCACATAATCAACGGTTTCTGTATATTGCGCCTCCCTTCTTTTGGCTATACAAGGGCCAATAAATACCGTTTTGGCATCCGGATAACGTTCCTTTGCAATCTGTGCAGCATAATACATAGGAGAACGCGTTGTCGAAATGTAAGGTTTAAGTTCTGGAATATGTTTTTCAGCCAACTGAATATAGGAAGGACAGCAGGAGGTTGTCATAAAAGGCTGACCTTCTTCCAGCTTTTCCACCAACTCAGCAGACTCCCTACGGGTTGTCTCATCGGCCCCCAAAGCCACTTCAACCACAGCATCAAAACCGATTTCCTTCAGCGCTCCATAAACATTTTCCAAGGTCGTTTCAAACTGGGAAAGTACAGCTGGAGCTACCAAAGCAACCATTCTCTGATTCTTGTCTTTAATTCCATTCAAAATATCGAATACCTGTGAAATTTCAAATATAGCCCCAAACGGACATGCATTTACACATTTTCCACAATAAATACATTTCGTCTCATCAATATGCTCCACACCGTTCTCGTCTTTGGAAATAGCCTTGACCGGACATACCTCCTCACACGGAATAGGCACATAAATAATGGCATGATATGGGCAGCTTTGATGACAAATGCCACAAGAAACACATTTGTCATGATTAATGGTCGCCTGTCCATTGGGCTTGAAATGTATGGCATCTTTCGGACAATTCATGTAACAGCTGCGGGCAACACAACCACGGCACAGATTGGTAATTTCATAATTCACCTGCACACAACTGGAACAAGCTTCATCCATCACACACAACAAATTTTTTTTCGGATTTTCATTACGTGTTATCGCTTCCTTAGCATAATGTGACAGAGGCGTAAGTTCATCTTTTTCATCACTCATGTCAAATCCCAACAGAGGAAACATTTTATATTTCCATACAGCACGCTCTTTGTGGACACAACACCGACCACGCACTTTAGAATTTCTTGGACTTAACTTAATCGGCAAATGATCTATATCTTCGACCAGCCTGTCTTCTTTCCACATTTTGACCAATCGCGCCAAAAGACCATGGCGAACAATCATGACATTGTTGGTAAAAGCCATACTTTCATTTTTTGTAGTTAGTGTTTGCTACTCTGACGCTTTGTTTGGTCAGATTTCCAGTTCTTTGAAAATGGGCTGCAAAGGTAGTAACATTTTTCCAAATTCTCGAATGCAAGCGATTGATTGCCCTTCGCAAACAGGCTGAAATTCCACAGACAAATTGCCCCGAGCAACAGATTGGCGACATAAACACAGATTATCTGCCAAACAGGTAACAATCTATAAGCTATAATAGAAATAGCGGCAAAAATCGCACTGTGTTAAAAGTATACAGAAAAGAAACATTTGGTGGCAATATATACATTTCTTATTTTCCAAACTACTTTTAGATGACATTTTGGTCACATAAAACCATCAAATAATCAACATTTCACAATATGATTTATCAGAACTTTGCAAACAGAATTGTTTAAACCCAACAAAAACATGAAAAGCAGATTTATTATTTTATTCATTTTCTTTGCAGGCCTGTGTTGCACTGCATTTGGTAGTCCTTCATTTAAAGTAAATGGCAATGAAATTACAACTACTGTTGAGAGTGTGACTTTTGATGGCGACAATGCTATCCTCCATTTCTCGGATGGCACTCAAAGCTCATACGACATGAGTACGGTAGAGGTTCTTTTTCCCGCCCTTAGTACTCTTGTTGATAACAGCATCTACATTTTAAACCGTATGGTTCATGATGAATTAATCATTGAAAATTGCGCTGGGAATCAATTGGTTTGCATATATGATATGGCTGGACGCCTCATGCACCAGATGCGTTCGGAAGAGGGAGGTTTTTCCATTAATGTAAACGACTTAAATACAGGAGTCTATATTCTAAAAATAGGCACCGAATCAGTAAAATTCATCAAACAATAACTTTAAGAACACTGGTACAATGAAAAAATATTTATCACTCATTCTCATTATGGCAAACGTTCTTTGCATCACAGCTCAGAACCGTATGCATGTAACAAAAAAAGATGGCAGCACAACTAGTTACAAAACAACAGAAGTAAATAGTGTAAACTTCAACAGCTCTACCGTCACCGTCAATCAGGCAAATGGTGCCACCAACTATGATGACTCTGAACTATTCCGCATCTATTTCCAGAAAGTATCATCTGAACAGATTCAAATCATTGAGGTCGGAGGCTGGTTCGAAGCCGGTTATGTTGAATTCGAATTACTCGACGGCGTCAACCAATATAATGTATACTACAAGAAAGCTAACGAAACAGCAGATAACTATCAGAAACTGGACGGCATGCTGGTACGCAGCTATGGCAGCTACGGCCGCGCTGATATGGTGGGATTGGCAGCTGGCGAATACAATTTCAAGATTGTTGGAGTCGATGCAGAAGGAGAAGAAATAGCCACAACAGCCATAGAAACTACAAACTTCACTGCCATAGCACACGACAGAAGCGGTTTCGCTCATTTCGGATATGAAGGAGGCATTGGTGCCTACAACAACGATGGAACACTTAAATCCAATGCTAAAGTTATCTATGTCACCGCAGAAACAGCAAAAACTGTTACCTGCGAAGTTAAAGTGGATAAAAACAATGAAACACGCACAGGACTGCAAGATATTATCCAAGCTTACCAGAAAGGAACTGAAACAGCTCCGCTTTGTGTGCGTATCATCGGAACCATCAAGGCTGAAGACATGGACCGCTTTGACAGCTCCGCTGAAGGATTGCAGGTCAAAGGAAGAAACGAGTATTCCAATATGCCCATTACCATTGAGGGTATAGGAGAAGATGCTACCATACATGGCTGGGGAATTCTGATACGAAACTGTACTGGTGTTGAGCTTCGCAATTTTGCCATTATGGATTTCATGGATGATGGTTTGTCATTTGAAAATGGCAATAGTAACTGCTGGGTGCACAACATTGACTTTTTCTATGGACAAACAGGTGGCGACAGCGACCAAGCCAAAGGAGACGGTTCATTAGATCTTAAATACGGAACACGCTATATGACACTTTCATATTTACATTTTTGGGATAGTGGAAAGATGTCACTTTGCGGAATGGGCGGTGACAATGAAGAATGGATAAGCTATCACCACAATTGGTTTGACCACACTGACAGCCGTCACCCACGTGTACGCTGCATGACAGTCCATGTATATAACAATTATTTTGATGGAGTTTCAAAATATGGTGTCGGAGCGACGACCGGATCTGATATTTTTGTAGAAAACAATTACTTCCGCAATACCAATAAACCAATGATGATTTCATTACAAGGCAGCGATATTTCCGGCGATGGCGAAGGAACATTCTCTGGTGAAACAGGAGGTATGATTAAATCTTACGGAAACGTATTTGCTGAATGTTCCAGTAATTTCAGTTATGTTACCTACCAACAGAACAATGTAGAATTCGATGCTTATGAAGCAAGCACACGCGATGAACAAGTTCCTTCATCTGTAACATGTAAAGTGGGCGGAGATACGTACAACAACTTTGATACGGATGCCAGCAAAATATATGAATACACTGCTGATGATGCCAACAATGTTCCATCTATCGTGATGGCAAATGCGGGCCGCATGAACGGAGGAGATTTTACTTGGACATTCAATAATGCAACAGATGACGCTGATTATAGCGTTAATACAACCCTTAAAAATGCCATTGCCAACTACACCAGCAGTTTGGTAAGTATCATCGGTTATGGCGCAGAAAGCAATACAGGAAACCAAGGTGGTAGCACTACTGATCCTGGAGAAGAAGGTGGTGGCAGTACGACCGAACCTGGAGAAGGAGGTGACAGCGGAGAAACCGGTGGAAATGAAGGAGGTATTGAAATATCCGGTAGTGTAACCTGCCACTTCACAGGCAAAACACCATCTAACAATGCCTTTACCATCGACGGCAATTATTCAGACAACAAAGGCAGTGTAACTGTCAATGGTGTAACCTACACCGACTGCCTGAAAATTGAGTCGTCAACCAGCATCACTTTCACCATTACCGAACCTATGACATTGACCCTTGTACTTGATGCAAGCGGGAAAGGGATCAAGATTGATGGTGAAGAATACACTACAGATTCTGAAGGTATAGTCACAGTAGAACTGTCTGCCGGCAGTCACGAAATTACCAAAGGCGATTCAATGAATCTATACTTCATTAGCTTGCAAAGCATAGAATAACAACTCATTCATAATCTTCAGGCTCAGCGGGATTGGCTTTGATGCCAATCCCGCTTTTATTTTCTGTAAACCCTATCACTGTTTTTACACAAAACCCCAAGAAACATCAACCTATAAAATTCCGTTATGTACTTGCCACTCCGCTTGCCTTTCACTATATTTGAATAAAATAGGATGCGGCTTGGGATTAGCAAATCGTAAAACTGCGTTTTCCATTTGCTACTCCACTCGCCTTTCCGTATTTTTGTCATCTATATCATAATGACATTTATCACACCATGAAACACACACTATGCACCATAACAATATTCATTGCCTGCATATTCAGTCTTTTTTCACAACAGGGCTATGTTCCAAGCGAACTTAACATCCAGGCAAGAGAGGAATTCCGCAATGCCGGTTTGGGCATCTTTATCCACTGGGGTATCTACTCTATGTTGGGTGACGGTGAATGGGTCATGAGCAACCGCGACATCCATTACAAGGAATACGGGAAATTGGCTGGAGGATTTTATCCGGCTCAATTCAATGCCCACCAGTGGGTGAAAGACATCAAGGCAAGCGGCGCGGAATACATCTGCATCACCACCCGCCACCACGACGGTTTTTCCATGTTCTACACGCAATATTCGCCCTACAACATCATGGATGCCACCCCTTTCAAACGGGATATCATCAAGGAAATAGCAGAGGCTTGCCAGCAGGAAGGTATACGCCTGCATTTCTACTATTCTTTGATTGACTGGGGAAGAACGGACGCACCGCGAGGAAGGACGGGAGTGGGCACTGGCCGACCTACATGGGACGGTAACTATGAGCCTTATTTTTCTTTCATGAAAAACCAACTCACAGAACTGCTGTCCAATTATGGACCAATAGGTGCCATTTGGCTGGATGGCGATTGGGACATGCCACGCGACTTTAACTGGAAATATGACGAGCTATATATGCACATTCACCAACTGCAACCGGCTTGTCTGATTGCCAATAATCATCACTTGAAACCTCAACCGGGCGAAGATATCCAGATTTTTGAACGTGACCTTCCTGGCGAAAATACGGCCGGCTACTCCGGTGAATCTGGTATCAGCAACTTGCCTCTGGAAACATGCCAAACCATGAACAGAAGATGGGGATATGACATCAACGATCTAAACTATAAATCGGCCGATACACTCATCCAATATCTGGTGAGTGCTGCCGGTCGTGGTGCCAATTTGCTCCTGAACATTGGGCCACGCCCCGACGGAACATTACCTGATTTGGCTGTTGAAAGACTTCACCAAATAGGGGAATGGATGAAAAAGTACGGGCATACCATCAAAGGCACTACTGCTGGCGATATTTCTCCCAGAACTTGGGGAGTTACCACACGAAAAGGCAACAAACTGTACGTACACGTCATACAACAGGAGGATAATGTCGTTTACCTGCCGTTAAAAATCAAGGTAAAAAAGGCCATATGCTTGAATGACGGCAAGAAAACTGACTTTACACAAGACAAGTCCAACGGAGTGATACTTCAGTTGAGACCAACCAATGAACCCGTAAACATTATAGAATTAACAACCTACGAAAAGTAACAACATGAAAAAACTGCTTTTTTCAATTGCTGCTTTCACCCTGACTCTCAGTTCTTGCACAGAGCATTTCATCTCTGACAAAAACTACAGAAAAATGGTGGAAGAGGATTTTCAAGCCAAACAAACTGCCATAGCCAATCCTGCTATATTCAGGGTATTTGAAGAGGACTTGAGCGTCAAGGAACGCGAAGCCATGATGTTCCTCTACGCCTATATGCCACTTGGCGATATGCTTAATATGGATGGAGAATATTACTTGAAAAACTTTCATCTGACCGAAGAGGCATTATCCACCATGCCATGGGGCAGTTCTGTCCCTGAACGGGAAATGCGGCATTTCATCCTTCCTCCGCGCGTCAACAATGAAAATCTGGACAATGCCAGAGAGGTGTTTTACCATGAACTGAAAGACAGAGTAAAGCATCTAAGCATGTACGATGCGGTATTGGAAGTCAACCATTGGTGCCACGAAAAGGCTATATATACTCCTTCCGATGCCCGCACCAGTTCACCACTTGCTACAGTTCGCACAGCTTATGGCCGCTGTGGAGAGGAATCGACCTTGCTGGTAGCTGCACTCAGAGCTATAGGCATACCGGCCCGTCAAGTATATACCCCACGATGGGCACACACTGACGACAACCACGCATGGGTGGAAGCATGGGTGGACGGCGAATGGTATTTTCTAGGTGCCTGCGAACCGGAACCTATACTCAATCTCGGATGGTTCAATGCTCCTGCCAGTCGCGGCATGCTGATGCACACCAAGGTTTTCGGTAAATACGACGGGCCGGAAGATGTCATGCAACAAACGGCTCTGTTTACCGAAATCAATGTGATTGAGAATTATGCTCCTTCACCCTCCAAAGTCACAGTTACGGTAACGGACTCCAATGGTATCCCACAAGAAGGAGCTAAAGTGGAATTCAAACTTTACAACTATGCAGAGTTCTATACGGTTGCGACCAAGTACACTGACAATAAGGGACAAAGCCACCTCACTGCCGGTAAAGGTGACATGATGATTATGGTCGAGAAAGACAATCTGTTTGGCTTCAAGAAAGTGTCATTTGGCAAGGACAGTTGCATCACCATTACATTAGACCACCAGGAATACGACAAGATAGAACACATGCAAGTGGAAATCGTTCCTCCAGCAGAAAAAGCATGTATCCCATCTGTCACAGAAGAACAAAGAGCTTGCAACACCCAACGCATGATTGAAGAGGATTCCATCAGAAAAGCCTATACAGCGACATTCTATACACAAGAAAAAGCTGAAGCATTGGCAGCAAAACTCCAACTTGATCCGCAAAAAGTAAGTACATTGCTTATCGGAGCAAGAGGCAACCACCCCGCCATCACGGCATTTCTGACCAACTCTGTTCAGAATGGCAAGGCAGAAAGGGCCATCATGCTCTTGGAATCCATTTCAGAAAAGGATTTGAGAGACACACCTGCCGAAGTGCTGGAAGACCATCTCTATAATACAGACTCACAAAGCGACATGAATAAGGTACTTTGTCCAAGAGTGAGCACAGAATTGCTGACACCTTACAGAAAGTGGCTGCAAGACCATCTTCCTGCCGATTTGACCGAACGTTTTAAAGCCAATCCTGCTCTTCTGGTACAATGGTGCAAGGACAGTTTGCATATAGTGGATGAGTATTCCATGAAATATGTCTTCATCAACCCTGTTAAAGTATTCCAAACCAAGGTATGCGACTCGCAGTCAAGAGAGGTATTCTTTGTTGCCATGGCAAGAAGCTTGGGCATTTCCGCCTGGCTGGATGAAATCACTGGCAGTATCAAATATATTCAGCCAGATAGTCAAATTATTAGTGTTGATTTCAATGCAAACGAACAAACGACCAAAGATACAGGCATGCTGCAACTCAACTTTTCACCCATCAGAATGCTCGACAATCCGAAATATTACACGCACTTTACCCTTTCAAAATATGAAAACGGCACCTTCAAACTGTTGAACTACCCGGAAACAACTGACTGGACAACTACATTCAAGGACGGGGCTAAATTGGAATGCGGATATTACGTATTGGTAAGCGGTTCACGCATGGCACAAGGCAATGTGCTTTGCGATATGGAATTTTTCAGCATCAGCAAAGACTCAATCACGACCGCCAATTTAATGGTGAGGGAAAGCAAGGAACAGTTCAGAGTGATTGGAAATTTCAACTCGGAAGCCAGATACACGACCATTGACGGTCAAATAAAGTCCATCCTGCAAACGACAGGCAGAGGATATTTTGTTGTCGGTTTGATTGACTTCGGCAAGGAACCTACCAATCACGCTTTACGCGACCTAATTGCCAATGCCCAACAAATGGAAGCTTGGGGCAGACCCATCCTACTCCTTTTCGCATCAGAAAGCGACTATAAGAGATGTAATAAGAACCACTTGAAAGGCTTGCCATCAAACGTATATTTCGGTATTGACACCAATGGTTCTATCCGAAAAATGATGGCAGATAATATGGAAGTGGAGAGCAATGGACGCCTGCCGATGTTTGTTATTGCCGACACCTTCAACCGTGTTGTCTTTTTCTCACAAGGCTACAACATTGGCTTAGGCAACCAGTTAATCAAAGTATTTGACAACATATAACCTCATCAAGCAGCTATAGCGGCAAAGCAAGCAAGGCTTCTATAGCTGCTTTCACTTGTTGGCAATCGGTTTCCTCCCGTACAAATTCATTGCAGGCCATTCCCATACATACGCCCTGGTATCTGAATTCCATCTGACTTTCCACCTGACGACGGGCGGAGAAATGAAACTCTCTTGCTCCTGTTGCTTGCGCAATCTGGGCAATATTTCCGGCATTCAAACCGCATCCTGGCATAATCTGAATGCGACCTGCCGCAGCCTCTACCAACTGACGCAAAAGGTTCGTCCCTTTTATAGCAGAAGGTTGCTGACCGGATGTAAGAATGCGATGGCAGCCCAATTCTACAATATCGTCCAAAGCCTGGAACGGATTGCGACAATGGTCAAATGCCCTGTGAAATGTCACAGACATACCCTTGGAAGCATCCATAAGCCGCTTCATGGTTTCCTTGTCTACCTGACCATCTGTCCTTAAGACACCAAACACCACTCCATCCACACCCAATGATTGGCACATGCTGATATCTTTCATCATGATATCTATTTCCTCAGATGTATAATGGAAATCACTCCCACGCGGACGTATCAATACATGCAACCGCAAACCCTCGATATCGCGGGCCTTACATATCGTTCCATAAGAAGGTGTAGTGCCACCCTCCGACATGGAGGCACATAACTCTACCCTACCCGCACCCCCTTGTCGGGCAGCCAAACAACTTTGGTATGAATTGGCACATACCTCCACTTTAAACAAATCCCTATCCATTCTGTAACTTATTAGTCACGCAAATTTAAAATTTCTTCTGAATTGTATCGATAACGCACAAGAAGATTTTTCGCTAAAAAACAAAATGGGTCATGCCGACATTGACACAACCCATTCTGTTATCTGAAAAATAAATCTTATTTCGTTTTTTCCCTTATCAGGAGTCGGTCTATCATACCATATTCCAATGCTTCCTGCGAAGTCATCCAATAGTCACGGTCAGAATCTTTCTCGATTCTTTCGTACGTGTTTCCTGAATGGTCGGCAATGATAGTATAGAGTTCCTTTTTCAGTTTCTGTATTTCCCTTGCAGTAATTTCAATATCAGAAGCCTGACCCTGAGCACCACCCATCGGCTGATGAATCATCACACGGGAATGTTTCAGGGCAGAGCGCTTTCCTTTTTCACCTGCAACCAGCAAGACAGCTCCCATGGATGCAGCCATACCTGTACAGATGGTAGCAACATCAGATGAAATAAACTGCATTGTATCGTATATGCCCAAACCGGCATATACAGAACCACCGGGAGTATTCAAATAGATAGATATATCTTTTCCTGGGTCAGATGAATCCAAATAAAGCAATTGTGCCTGAATAACATTGGCAGTATAATCGTCTATTTGCGTTCCAAGAAAGATAATACGGTCCATCATCAAGCGTGAGAACACATCCATTTGCGTTACATTCAACTGCCTTTCCTCCAAGATAGAAGGAGAAATGTAGTTGCTGGTAATGTCCATGTAGTTCTGCAAATGAAGACTGTTCATCCCCAAATGCTTGACTGCATATTTTTTGAAATCATCCATTGTGACCATCCTTATTTATACAATTCCTGCATTTGCTCCATCGTGACAGTCTTGTTGTCCAATTTAACAGCAGACTTCACAAAATCAAATACTTTGTTTTCCAATACACGTTCAACAATGCCACGTACCTGATCTTCCTTCTTCAGCATATCCTTAGCATATCTTTCCAACAAAGCATCTTCCATGCCAACCAAACCATATTGGGCAAACTGCATTTGTGCAATATGTTTAGCATAGGCTTCGACTTCTGCGTTTTCCACCTTCATATTGTTGGCTTTCGCAATCTTATCCTTGATAAGCTGCCATTTCAATTCATCCAACATTTGCGGAAATTCTTTCTCAATTGTCTCATCGGTCATTTTCTCGTTAGTGGCTTTCAACCAACGTTTCAAGAATGCCTCTGGGAATTGTGCCCCTTCGTTCTTTTTCATCAATGCATTTTTTGCATCAATACCAAAACGGTAAGCACTTTCCTGTTGCAAATCATTCTTGAGTCCTTCAGCCACCTTAGCGCGGAATGCAGCTTCATCGCTTACGGCTCCTTCTCCATATACCTTGTCAAACAACTCTTGATTGATTTCAGAAGCCACATATCGGGTAATGGATTGAATTTGGAATGTGAACTCCGCATTTTTGCCTTCAAGTTCTTCTTTTTTCACTTTGAGCAAAGAAGCAATTTCCACTTCATTGTTATTATAGGCTGTCCATGGATTAAACGTAACAACGGCTCCTTTTTGTGCTCCAATAAACAGTTTCTTTTGCTCTTCGTTCTGAATATGACGTGGGCTCAAAGTAGCATCTTCTACCTTGATGCCGCCTTCTTTTGGCTGACCGTTTTCCAATTCCACCAATTGACCTTTCAGCACATCATTTTCTTCAACAGTTTCTTCCTGGGAATATTTTCCGAAACGCTGAGCAAACATTTGTACTTGGTTGTCCACCATTTTTTCATCCACCTGGATTTCATAATATGGAATGACTTCCTCTGCGATATCCGTATTTATTTCCGGTGCCAAAGCTATGTCAAACACGAATTCAAAATTTTCGTCCGTGTCAAAGTTCACTTCGGGTTGTTCTGTTTCGTTTGGCAGTGGTTCTCCCAAAACATTCAAATCGTTGCTCTTAATATAATCATATAATGCATCAGAAAGAATATGGTTGACTTCCTCACCCAATACTGCCTTTCCATACATTTTCTTTATCATTCCCAGTGGCACCATACCCGGACGGAATCCAGGGATATTTGCTTTTTTACGATAATTGCGGAGAGATTTTTCCACTTTTTCTTCATAATCGGCTTTTTCAACGCTAATTGTAAGCATAGCGTTCAGCTGGTCGATGTCTTTACGTGTTACGTTCATCTTTTAATATACTAAAATGATTACCAAATATTTATTGCCTAATTGCGAGGGGGCAAAGGTACATTATTTTTCCTGCCCACACAAATTTCGATTAATCTTGCTTCTTAGCCATTCGTTTACGTTCAGTTTCATCCAAAATAATTTTTCTCAACCTTATCTTGCTCGGAGTAACTTCCACATACTCATCCTCCTTAATATACTCCAACGCTTCTTCCAGACTAAAGATGATTGGAGGTGGCAAAGTGGCCTTTTCATCTGCACTTTTCGAACGCATGTTAGTCAGTTTCTTAGACTTCGTTACATTGATTACAATGTCGCCTTCCTTGGAACTTTCTCCAACCACTTGCCCGGCATACACCTCTTCTTGCGGGAAGATAAAAAAGCGCCCTCTATCCTGAAGTTTATCCAACGCATAAGCATAAGCCGTTCCACTTTCCATCGCTATCAAAGAGCCATTTACACGTTTCTCAATTTCTCCCTTATAAGGTTGGTATTCCAGAAAACGGTGTGACATGATAGCTTCACCTGCTGAAACGTTCAACACTTTTGTACGCAAACCGATAATACCTCTCGATGGGATAGTGAATTCCAATTGAATACGGTCGTTCACAGCCTCCATGCTTACCATCTCTCCCTTGCGCTGGGTTACCAATTCAATAATCTTTCCCGAGCACTCTTCGGGCGTATTGACGGTAAGCTGTTCAATCGGCTCGCATTTCACACCATCTATTTCCTTGATAATTACCTGCGGCTGACCTACCTGTAGTTCATATCCTTCGCGGCGCATTGTTTCAATTAACACCGAAAGGTGGAGAACACCACGTCCAAACACATGCCAAACATCCTCGTTTGGATTTTTCTCTACACGAAGTGCCAGATTCTTGTCCAACTCACGGACAAGACGGTCATTGATATGCCTTGAAGTTACAAACTTACCCTCTTTCCCAAAGAACGGAGAATCGTTGATGGTAAATACCATGCTCATGGTTGGTTCATCAATTGCAATAGGATCCAAAGCCTCAGGCTCTACTGCATCGCAAATGGTATCACCGATTTCAAAGCCTTCTATACCGACAACGGCACAAATATCACCAGAGCTAACCTCATTCGTTTTGGTTCTTCCCAAACCGGTAAAGGTATCCAATTCCTTGATACGCGACTTTATCCTTGTTCCGTCACGTTTTACCAATGTTACATCCATGTTCTCTCTAAGTGTACCCCTATGAACACGTCCAACTGCGATACGCCCCACATAAGAGGAATAGTCAAGAGAGGTAATCAACATTTGTGGCGTACCTTCCAGGACCGGTGGTGCAGGGATATATTCAATAATGGCATCCAACAAAGCTGTAATATCGGTTGTCGGTTTGCGCCAGTCTTCGCTCATCCAATTGTTTTTAGCAGAACCATAAATGGTATGGAAATCCAGCTGGTCTTCCGTTGCATTCAAATTGAACATCAGGTCAAATACGGCTTCTTGCACTTCATCCGGCCTACAGTTCAGTTTATCTACCTTATTGATAACAACAATCGGTTTCAGATTCATTTGCAAGGCTTTCTGCAACACAAAACGCGTTTGAGGCATAGGTCCTTCAAAAGCATCCACCAACAGCAATACTCCATCAGCCATATTGAGCACACGTTCTACCTCACCACCGAAATCGGCGTGCCCCGGAGTGTCAATAAT
>JADIMG010000105.1 GCA_017694875.1 Candidatus Gallipaludibacter merdavium | reverse complement strand
TCACCATCATAACAAGAAAAAACATTATTGTTAAATTATTATAATACAACAACTCTCTTATGGAGAAATAATCTTTATAAGGAGTTGTTTTATCAATCTTCTGAGGTCTAGGAGCACCCCAGCAAGAATCAAACAAAGTCCAACCAATAATACAAGACGGAGCTATTATCCCCAAAATAACATTCCATACAGGTGACAAAGAAAATACCATAGGGAACACATTACCTCCAATGACCATTGCGCATACAAAATGCAATAACATATTTTTCAATGTCCATAAACGCGTCGGTGCCTGTTCAAACAGTACAAATATACGGATAAAAACGAAATAAGCTATCCAAAGACACCCTCCAGCAAACACTATCCACTTTAACGTGTCACTTTCATTCCATTTCAATGTATAACAAAAATACACCACAGCATAAAGGAACATCATAATCAGTTCCCCGAAAAAGCGTACCTTATAAGCCTTTGGCATCGCTTGAGTAATCGGATTTTCAAATATTGCCTGATAAAAACGTCCCATGAGTACTATCTTATTTTATTATTTATTGGACCCATGGTTTTATGCTCCACAGCAAGCGGTAGCGCAACCTGCTCCCAATGAAACACCGTAATAATAAACCACAACAGCAGCAAACATCAATACGATAAGGGTTGCGATTACATAAGAAATCACTTTCAAACGTTTCATCCAGATGTCATTGTTCCAGCCCAAAGTATGGAATGCACTCCAGAAACCGTGAGTCAGGTGGAACCACAAAGCGCACAACCATACCAGATAAATCAGGCTGTATACCGGGCATGCAAACAATTCGCGTATATAGCCGATACCGTCAGTAGCACGACTTGCATCTACAGTAGAATCAATCATGTGGTGAATTTCGGTCCATTGCATCTTGTACCAGAAGTTGTAAAGGTGAAGAGCAATACCCAAAAGTACGATGACACCCAATACCAGCATGTTCTTGGATGCCCATTCCACACCATCCTGCTTCTTGTTGACAGCATAGCGGTCACGGCCACGGGCACGATAGTTTAAAACAGACAGGTAGAAAGCATACAGAATGTGCAATACTACCAAGACGGCCAAACCTACAGTCGCAACCAATGCATACCAGTTGGCACCTAAAAACTCACAAATCATGTTGTAACCTTTTGGAGAAATAATGGCAACAACGTTCATCGTTCCGTGGAACAATAAGAACAGAATTAATGCCGCTCCGGTAATAGACATGATTAGCTTTCTTCCAATTGAGGAATCCTTTAACCACATAATAACAGAGTTTTAAATTAGTGTTTTATAATTAGATTAATAATAATTTGCGAAACGAAGGGAACAAAATATTCCTACCCCAATTTCGCTGCAAATGTAAATCTTTTTAGCATATTTCCAAAGTAATATACGGAAAGATTTCCATAATTATGTCCAACAACAGAAAAGCAGATACAAAATATTCTGTCACAATATCCTTTTATCATAAAATAGCGCTAATCAATCACCCATACAACAAAAAAAGAAGAGTGCCCTTTCAATCCGAAAAGCACTCTTCAAATCTTTATACCACGACTCATTCCCTTTATTCGCTCTCCTCTTCCGTACGAGAAGAAGCATCCTGCTCTTTCTGCAATTGCCCGTCTTTCTCTTCCTCCTCCGCAGGGAACGGCAATGCATCTCCCTCGTGCAACACCAGACGCTTATAATAGGAAATTATCAATGTGGTCATTGGCAAGGCGATAATCATACCAACCATACCCAACAATGCACCCCATATCGATAAAGCCAGCAGAATTACAGCTGGATTCAACCCCGTTACATTTCCCATAATCTTCGGCACCAACACAAGGTCTTCTATACATTGAACAACCACAAAAACAATCGCAATGCCCAACAGCACCCACCAATAACTCACGCCAGTTTCCGCTGATTGCAGTATTCCCAACAGCAAACAAGGTATCAAACCCAATGTCTGCAAATAAGGCACCATGTTCAGCAAACCGATAAACAATCCCACAACAATTGCCAAAGGCAGGCCGGTTATGGAAAATCCGATGGCAAACAAAATACCTACAAACAAAGCCACCAATGCCTGACCACGGAAATAGCGGTTCATACCGTTTTCCAAATCACTTACAATACCCGACACTAAGGGACGATAACGGGAAGGAACGATGTGTATCCAGCCGGAAGAAATCTTTTCATAATCAATCAAGATGAACACAACATACAGCAGGCACACAAAAAAGACAGCCAAACCGGCGATAGCACTGACCGATGACCCCAACAGATTCCATAATTGGGGAGCCACCCGCTTGATGATACCTTGTACATCAGGGTCCTGCAAAAGCGATTTTATATCCAGACTGGCATAAAAAGCCTTTATTTCATCCTGCCAGGCTTCCGGAATGATACTTTGCGTTGCTCCGCTCGACAAATAATTGTTGATTAATACATTCATCTTGCCAACCTCCAAGGAAATCAGAGGTACCAATAGAGCTATCAGACCGGCAAACACACCCACAAAAATAACCAAAGCTGCCACCACACTCAACACTCGGTTTTTCAAACCCACTTTATACTGCAACCATTTCACAAAAGGCTGAATCATGTAAGCCAAAAACCAACTAATCAGAAAAGGAAGCAACACACCACGAAGATAATTCACCACCAGCAACAGCAAAATGGCAATTATCACTCCTATCACCAAACGGACCGTACGGTCAAACGTAAAAGGGCGTCTCGACATACTATCAGGAATCTTGCAAATGATTATAACAACTACGGCAAATAGGCTCATATTCACCTGTTTCGCCCAGCAACACACGTTTATCACTGTCCACCAAACGGTGTGACACATAAGCCAAAGCACCGCAACGCACACAGATGGCATGCACCTTATAAACATCCTCCGCAACAGCCATCAATGCCGGCATAGGCCCAAAAGGTTTGCCTTTGAAATCCATATCCAAACCAGCCACAATTACACGAATCCCCCGATTGGCCAACTCATTGCACACATCTACAAGACCATCATCAAAAAACTGGGCTTCATCTATGCCCACCACTTCCACATCATCAGCCAACAGCAAGATGTTGCCCGAAGAATCTACGGGAGTAGAGGTAATAGCGGTTTTATCATGCGATACAACATCTACATCCGAATAACGCACATCAATAGATGGTTTGAATATCTCCACCTTTTGCTTGGCAAATTGGGCACGTTTCATACGTCGTATCAGTTCCTCGGTTTTACCTGAAAACATGGAACCGCAAATCACTTCTATACTTCCACGCCGCTGATGCGGCGACTGACTTTCACGTTCTGAATACATCTTTTTACTTCGGTTTTTTTATGTCCTTTATCATCAATTGCAGACTCGTGTTTCCGTTAAAGGTATTCTCTTCAATGGTATAACAGATATCCAACGGATTCAAGGCCTTCAAATAATCATTATATTCACTCATCCGAAATGCGATTCCGTTCATCACATTCTCCGAACTCGAATCGGTCAGTTCCAGTTTCAAATGCTCCTGTTCACGCCCCACTGGCTTGCTGTTACCGTAATCATACACATTGCGCGTAACAAACACCGGCTTCATATTTCCCGGACCAAACGGACCGAATTGTTTCAATACACGGAAAAATTTCGGGGTAATATCACCAAATGTCAATTCCGCGTCAATCTCCAACTGGGGTTCCATCTGGTCTGTACGGATATTTTCACTCACATAGGCCTCAAAGCGCCGCATAAACTCCGGTACATGCTTCTCCTGCAATGACAAGCCGGCAGCATACATGTGTCCTCCAAAAGTTTCCAGCAAATCACGGCAGGAATCAATGGCGGCATAAATATCAAAGCCACCCACTGAACGGGCCGAACCCGAAACCAGCTCGTTGGATTTGGTCAACACTATCGTAGGTTTGTAATACTCTTCCGTCAGACGGGAAGCAACGATTCCTATCACTCCTTTATGCCAGTCAGGACGATATACCACTATCGACTTGCGGTCGGCATAGCCTTCAATTTCCCTTATTTTTTCCTGCGCCTGGTCTGTAATCGTCTTGTCCAGGTCCTTGCGGTCTTCATTATACTTGTCAATGGCTGTACTTTTTTCACGGGCAAACTGCGCGTCACGTGTTACCAGCAATTGCACTGCCTCCGCTGCCGAACGCATACGGCCGGTGGCATTGATGCGAGGACCTATCTTGAAAACAATGTCACTGATGCCAATTTCCTTGTCTTCCAATCCGCACACATCAATAATGCCTTTCAAGCCCACACTCGGACTATGGTTGATGCGTTTCAAGCCAAAATAGGCCAGCACGCGGTTTTCGCCTGTTATCGGCACAATATCCGACGCAATGCTCAGAGCCACCAAATCGAGCAATTGCTCCAAATGGGAAAAGTCAATACCATTGGTCATGGCAAAAGCCTGCATGAACTTGAACCCTACGCCACAGCCGGAAAGTTCAGAATAAGGATAATGGCAATCGGGCCGCTTGGGATCCAACACGGCAACAGCCGGTGGTATCATCTCGTCTGCCGTATGATGGTCACAAATTATAAAGTCAACAGAACGCGACTTGGCATAAGCCACCTTGCCCACGGCCTTAATACCACAGTCCAATGCTATTATCAGCGAAAAGCCATTGTCGGCGGCATAGTCTATTCCTTTAATCGATATGCCATAACCTTCCGTATAACGGTCGGGTATATAGAAATCCACATTCGCATAGATTTCTTTTAAAAACTTATATACCAATGCCACAGCCGTCGTTCCGTCCACATCGTAATCCCCGTAAATAAGAATCTTCTCATTACGCTGCATGGCATGTGTCAACCTATCAACAGCCCTGTGCATATCGGCCATCAGGAAAGGGTCATACAGCATGCTCAAATCCGGACGGAAAAAACTACGCGCATCATCATAGGTAGTTATCCCGCGCTCCACTAGCAATTTAGCAAGTATCGGACTTATTGACAATGATTTAGCCAGCTCGTCCTGCTGTTTTTTTTGAGTCTCTGTTAAGGAGTTAATTATCCATTTGTTGGTCATTGAGAGTGTTATTTTTTAAAGTCGTAAAAGTAGGCAAAATCTTTGACTACACAATAACAGAAAAGATGCCTCCAAACGGGGCAAAAATGCAACTTATTCCAACAAAGTGATATAACGACTTGTCCAATATGTTTTTTTTGCTTTTTTTATATCTTACTCTCAACCCAACAAGAACAAGCAACCGCAGAATGTTTAATAAAACTTACTCTGCGCACGATTATCCCGCTTCACTTTCGGCAAGTCTGACAAGTTTCTTATCTTTGCACCAATTTTTTCATACACAACAGGAAAAATAGCTGCACTTATGGAAACAGTAAGCATTAAAGACAAAAATTTCCGCTTGTCCATCACAGCTGAGGAAATTGAAAAAGCGGTTAGCGAAGTAGCGCAACACATCAACAATGATTTGAAAGACACCAACCCGCTTTTCATCTGCGTTCTCAATGGTGCATTCATGTTTGCTGCCGATTTGATGAAACACATCGATCTGCCTTGTGAGATCAGTTTTGTCAAGCTGGCATCTTACGAAGGGACTTCTTCCACTGGAAAAATCAAGGAAATGATTGGACTGAAGGAAGACATAAAAGGCAGAACCGTTGTGGTGGTCGAAGACATCGTAGATACGGGATTTACAATGCAGAACATTCTTGATTCCCTCCAAAAGCAAGGGGCAAAAGAAATACACGTCTGCACTTTTCTGCAAAAACCGGAAGCGTTGCAGTGCGACATCTGCGTTGACTATGTAGCCATGAAAATACCTAACGAGTTTATCGTTGGATATGGTTTGGACTACGATGGATACGGACGCAACCTCAAAGCCATTTACACATTAGTAAAAGATTAATTTTTCAGTATATTTAACATAAAAATAGATTATGTTGTATTTAATTCTTTTCGGTGCTCCTGGTTCTGGAAAAGGAACACAAAGTGATTTATTGGTAGATAAATATAAATTGACACACCTTTCAACCGGCGATCTTTTGCGCAAGGAAATTGCATCCGGTTCTGAACTGGGCAAAACCATCAACGAATACATTTCGAACGGCAATCTTATTCCGGACGAAATGATGATTTCCATGCTTTCCTCCCACATCGACAACACGCCGGCAACAGCAGGATTCATTCTCGACGGATTTCCCAGAACGGTTGCCCAGGCCGAAGCATTGCAGAACATGCTCGAACAACGCGAAGGAGCACAAACCATACTTGTTGACCTGGAAGTGGACAAAGATGAACTCATCAACCGTCTCCTCAAAAGAGGAGAAACGTCCGGACGAAGCGACGACAACCTGGAAACCATCCAGAAACGTCTGGAAGTTTACGAGACCAAGACCAAACCTGTCAACGACTATTATAAAGCAAAAGGCTTACACGCACGCATCGATGGCATGGGCACTATAGAAGAAATCTTCCAACGCATTGTCAAGGCACTGGAAGGCAAGATTTAACCAACAACATTCCATAACTGTTCAATATAATCATCTTTAATCAGTTCACACATGGCCAATTCAAATTTTATCGACTATGTAAAAATCTATTGCCGTTCCGGAAAAGGCGGAAAAGGCTCTACGCATTTCCACCGGGAAAAATTCATCCCAAAAGGAGGCCCTGACGGCGGTGACGGTGGCAGAGGCGGACATATTATATTGAAAGGAAATAAAAACTACTGGACACTGCTACACCTGAAATATGCCAAACACATCTTCGCCGGTGACGGCGGAGATGGCGGTGCCAGCAGAAGTTTCGGCAAAGACGGGGCAGACAAGATTATCGAAGTTCCGTGTGGAACGGTTGTCTACGATGCCGATACCGGAGAATTCCTGTGCGATGTCACAGAAGACCAACAGGAAATCATACTCATCAAAGGCGGAAGAGGCGGATTGGGCAACTGGCATTTCAGAACAGCCACCAATCAGACACCCCGATTCTCTCAACCGGGCGAACCAAGAGTGGAACGAAACATCATCATGCAGCTTAAAGTGCTGGCCGATGTCGGATTGGTTGGATTCCCAAATGCAGGAAAGTCCACACTACTGTCGGTTGTTTCCGCTGCCAAACCTGAAATTGCCGACTATCCGTTCACCACATTAGTCCCCAATCTGGGAATCGTATCATACAGAGACAACCAATCGTTCTGCATGGCCGATATTCCAGGTATCATCGAAGGTGCCAGCGAAGGCAAAGGACTTGGCCTCCGCTTTCTCCGACACATCGAACGGAATGCCATCTTGCTGTTTCTGATTCCAGCTGATAGCGACGACATCAAAAAGGAATACGAAATTTTGCTCAACGAGCTGAAGCAATACAATCCAGAATTGCTTGAAAAACAAAGAATCCTGGCTGTCACAAAATGCGACATGCTCGACGAGGAACTGCTGGAAGCTATCAAACCGACACTCCCCGACGACCTGCCGTCTGTATTCATCTCTTCCGTTTCCAGACTGGGAATCGAACAACTGAAAGACCTTATCTGGAATGAGCTCCATAAAGAAGGCTACAAAAAAGTGGTGGAAATTTCACACAGACCTATTGATGTGGTGCACACTGCCGAAGAAGACACAGATGACAACGAAGACGACGACACCCCAACTACCATCTACGAAAATGAAGTGGACGAAGAATGGGATTTGGACAAATACAAGGGAATCGGATGGGACCAATAAACAAGATTACCACTCTTACAGTTGTTTTATCTTCCATCAGTTATCCATCCGTAACACGCAGGACAACAGCATAGATGGGTATCAAAAGCAGAAAATGACCGCAATTGTTTGGTAATTCAAAAAAAAGGTCTATCTTTGCAGTCCAAAAATTTTGCATAATAAAATCACAAAGAAAATATAAATAGCGATGAAAAGGACGTTCCAACCCTCTCAAAGAAAGAGAAGAAACAAACACGGATTCCGTGAAAGAATGGCTACCGCCAACGGCCGTCGTGTATTGGCTGCACGCCGTGCTAAAGGTCGTGCAAAATTAACGGTAGCAGACGAAGGTCGCCACAAAAAATAATCTGACCTTCAAAACAATATAAGAAAAGTAAAAGCCCCAACGGGTTTTTACTTTTTTTATGCCCCCTTCAAAAGTTGCCCATCTACAAATAATTAGCTACCTTTGTCAATCAAACCAATTTTATCAACTATGGACTTCAAACGTTTTTGGAAAGAAAGCTGGACCGCACTGGTTATACGCAATGTCCTCTTGGCCCTGCTGGCGGTTTTCATCATCAGCTATATCACACTTTCCTTCATCGACAAATACACACGACATGGTGAAGCTGAGGTTGTACCCGACTTGAAAGGGCGCTACACGGAAGAAGCCGACATCCTCCTTGCCGCACAAGGACTCAGATATGAAGTTATAGACTCCACATATGACCGCACCCAACCCTTTGGCGTCATTGTAGAACAAACGCCACCAGAAGGTTCTTTCCTTAAAAAGGGAAGGCCGGTCTATCTCATCATCAACGCAAAATCCATACGCCAGGTGCCCCTACCCGACGTTAGAGATGTCTCGTTCAGACAAGCCGATGCCATGTTGAAGGCAACCGGGCTAAAAGTGGGAAACGTCACTTACGAACCTTCTGAATTCAAGGACCTCGTGTTGGATGTCCGCAAAGATGCACAACCCATCAAACCGGGTACCAGAATCCCCGAAGGCTCTACCATAGACCTGATTGTAGGGCAAGGCATAGGAACAGAAAATGTCGTTGTGCCTGATTTAGCTGGCCTTCCGGCCACTGAGGTAAGAAATGTACTCCTCTCGTCACTTTTGGTGGTTGGAGCAGTCAACTATGATGTGCCACCAACAAACGACAATGAAGAATACATGGTATATCTACAGGAACCGCAAGCAGGAACACAAGTGCCATCAGGCACACGCATTGATATATGGCTATCCAAAGACTCGTCAAAAGTTACCCAGCAGGAAAAGGCAAGCTCAGAAGACGATTTCTTCTAAACCATACATACAAATATAACTGGTCACTTTCATGGTAGATTACGAAGAACTGGAAAACGACGATTTCAACCAAACGCCCCAACTGCACGAACATTTTCGTTGCAAAGTGGACAAGGGACAAAGTCTTCTGAGAATCGACAAATATCTGTTCAACTGCATGGCCGGCACATCCAGAAACCGTATTCAGGAGGCTGCCGATGCAGGAAATATTTTGGTCAACGGTAAATCGGTAAAATCAAGTTACCGTGTAAAGCCCAACGATGAAATATCGCTCGTTCTGGCCTATCCCCCAACAGATTACACCATTATTCCGCAGGATATACCACTTAATATCGTTTACGAAGACGACCAGATAGTCCTTGTCAACAAACAACCGGGATTGGTAGTGCATCCAGGATTTGGCAATGCCGATGGAACATTGCTCAACGCATTGGCATGGCATCTGCGCGACAATCCGGCATTCGACCCGAATGACTCCCGAATCGGATTGGTTCATCGCATCGACAAAGACACTTCCGGCTTGCTGCTGATTGCCAAAACCCCAGAAGCCAAAACAAATCTGGGCCAACAGTTTTTTGTCAAATCCACCCAGCGCACCTACAATGCCCTCGTATGGGGAGTCATTAAGGAAGACGAAGGCACCATCAACGCACCGCTTGCACGAGATCCACACGACAGAATGCTCTTTACCGTCTTTAAGGAAGGGGAAAATCCGTTAGCCAAACATGCGGTTACCCATTATAAAGTATTGGAAAGGTTCGCCTTCTGCACATTGGTAGAATGTCGGCTGGAAACAGGCCGCACGCACCAAATCAGGGTCCACATGAAATCCATCGGACACACTCTTTTCAATGACGACCGATATGGCGGCAACGACATTCTCAAAGGGCTTACCACAGCCAAGTACCGGCAATTTATAAAAAACTGCTTTGAGATATGCCCCCGTCAGGCACTCCATGCCAAAACACTCGGTTTCACACACCCTACCACAGGAAAATTCATGCAGTTTGACAGCGAACTGCCAGACGACATGACCGCATTACTGGAAAAATGGCGGAGATATTCCCCAGCGGAATAGCCCCACCATCTTTTTCTCTTTTCACACCCTGCTAAAACGGCAAATCATCCCCCGGCTGAGGCTCATTCGCAACTGTCGTCGGCGCAGCGGGAGCAACAACATTGTCAGCAGCTTTCTCACGTCTGTCCAGCAATTGAATCACATCGGCAATGATTTCCGTAGTGTAGCGTGCCACACCGTCTTTTTCCCATGAACGTGTCTGCAAATGTCCTTCAATGTACAATTGTGAGCCCTTGCGAATATAGTTTTCAGCCAACTTGCCTAATCCTCGCCATGCTACTATATTATGCCACTCTGTACGTTCCGGCACTTGCACTCCATTCTGTGTGGTATAACCACGCTCTGAAGTAGCCAATGTAAAACGTGCAACCGGTACATCTTTATCAATATACCTCACCTCTGGGTCTTTTCCTACATTTCCCAACAAAATTACCTTGTTTACTGACATATTTTTAATCTATTACAAATGATATCGGGAATATTCCCGCCGTAAAGTTAAATATTTTTTTCTATAAAACACAAGATTCCATAAAAAAGCTTTGTATAATCATGGCTAATACCTTATTTTTGCGATTAAAACAATTAAAAACCATGAGAGTTATAATTGAACCCGACTATCCCCACGTATCCATGTGGGCAGCAAATTATGTAGCGACACGCATTAACCAAGCCAATCCTACCAAAGAAAAACCATTTGTGTTAGGACTCCCTACCGGTTCGTCACCTCTGGGCATGTACAAACAGCTGATTGAACTTTACAAACAAGGCTATGTTTCTTTCAAGAATGTTGTCACATTCAATATGGATGAATATGTAGGCCTTCCCCAACAACACCCGGAAAGCTACTATTCTTTCATGTGGAACAATTTCTTTTCACACATCGACATCCAAAAGGAAAATGTGAACATATTGAACGGCAACGCCGAAAACCTCGAGGAGGAATGCAAAATGTACGAAGAAAAAATGAAAGCCGTTGGAGGAGTTGATTTGTTTTTGGGTGGAATCGGTCCTGACGGACATATCGCTTTCAACGAGCCAGCCTCATCCTTGTCATCCCGCACCCGACAAAAAACACTGACCACCGACACACTCATCGCCAATTCGCGCTTCTTTGACAACGACATCAACCTGGTTCCCAAAACTGCACTGACTGTAGGTGTAGCAACCGTACTCGATGCCAAGGAAGTGCTCATCATTGTCAATGGGCACAACAAAGCACGCGCCCTGCGTCATGCCATAGAAGAACCTGTCAACCACATGTGGACAATCAGTGCCTTGCAGCTTCATCCGAAAGGTATGATTGTATGTGACTACGAGGCATGTGCCGAACTGCGGGTAGGCACCTACAAATATTTCCTCGACATCGAAAAAGACTATCTCGACCCTGAATCTTTGCTCTAATGCAGACACATTCATAGAGAAAAAACACAAGAAACCCACACCCCAACCATTTGTAGGTGTGGGTTTCTTGCGCTACTTTTGCACCACAAAATCCAATCGGAAAATGCTACAAATAGACAATACCATCATCAGTTTCGATGTATTGGAAGAACAGTTTTTGTGCGACCTGAACACCTGTAAGGGAATCTGTTGTATAGAAGGCGACGCAGGAGCACCTCTGGAAAAAGAGGAAGTGGAGATTATAAAGAACATTCTGCCCGTCATTTGGGACGACCTTACAGACGCATCCAAGGCTGTCATTGAAAAGCAGGGAGTCTGCTATATAGACCAGGAAGGCGACACCGTCACTTCCATTGTCAACGGCGCAGAATGCGTATTTACCTACACCGATGAAAACGGCATTTGCAAATGCGCCATAGAAAAGGCCTACAGAGAAGGCAAGATTGATTTCTACAAACCCATCTCCTGCCACCTCTATCCCATACGCCTGCAACAATACAACAAATTTACAGGAATCAGTTATCATCAGTGGAAAATATGCGAATGCGCCCGCATTTGCGGCCGGAAAGCCCAGCTGCCCGTTTACAAGTTCCTCAAAGAACCACTCATCCGCAAATTCGGGCAAGAATGGTACAACCAACTGGAAATAGCCGCCGAAGAACTGAAAAAAGCACGTAAAAACAAATAACCAATAATCAACCTTTACCGACAATGAAAACAATTGAAGTGGAAATCATCACTATTGGCGATGAAATTCTCATCGGCCAAATAGTTGACACCAATTCCGCATGGATGGGTGTCGAACTCAACAAACAAGGATTTGACATCGTGCAAATCACCTCCGTCAAGGACAATGCCGCACATATCACCCAAGCCATCGACAATGCCCTCACACGGGCCGACGTTGTACTCATGACAGGTGGCATTGGCCCCACCAAAGACGATATCACCAAACAGACGCTCTGCAAGTATTTCAATACGGAACTGGTGTTCTCGCAAGCGGTATATGACAATATCGAACAATTGTTCAAAAACCGTCCCAATGTCATGAACCCCTTGACCGCAGCGCAAGCCATGGTGCCCAAAACGTGCACGGTGATTCAAAACGAAGTGGGCACAGCCCCCGTTACATGGTTTGAAAAGGGAAATAAAGTGATTGTATCCATGCCTGGCGTACCCTATGAAATGAAGCACAACATGACCCACCACATCATACCGCGCCTGCAAGAGCATTTCAAGACTGCCAACATTCTCCACCTCACCACTTTGGTCTATGGTATTCCGGAATCACAACTGGCCATACGCCTTACCGACTGGGAAAATGCCCTGCCGGCACACATGCATCTGGCCTACTTGCCCAACAACGGACTTATCAAGCTGCGCCTGAGCGGCACGGGCGACGACAAAGCCCGCCTGCTGGAAGAAATGCAGCAACGCATACAACAACTGCCCGACATCATCGGTGAAGCCATTGTGGCATACGAAGACATCACCCAGGAAGCACTGCTGGGCAAACTGCTCACCCAACATCATGCCACTGTAGCCACTGCCGAAAGCTGCACCGGAGGCAATATAGCCCACCTCATTACCAGCATCCCCGGAAGTTCCAACTATTTCAAAGGAAGCGTAGTGGCTTATGCCAACGAAACGAAAATCAATGTGCTTCAGGTGAATCCACAGGATATAGAACACCATGGGGCAGTCAGCCGTGAAGTAGTAGAACAGATGGCCACCGGTGTGCGTACCCTACTCCACACCGACTATGCCGTTGCCACCTCCGGCATTGCCGGTCCCGATGGCGGCACAGCCGAAAAACCCGTAGGCACAATATGGATTGCCGTATCAGGTCCTAATGGCACTTGCAGCCAACTATTCCAATGCGGAAAACTCCGCGAACAGAACATCAACAGGAGCACACAAGCGGCATTCTTCATGCTTATTCAGCAAATTAAAAGGGACAACAGACCCTGAACACAGCGATTCAAAACATGGAATTTCCGCTGAAAAACACGCATTTAACGAATATTTTTCACACAAAACTTGCACGAAAGAAAAATAAAACGTACTTTTGCATCCCGTTTTTAGCATAGAAGTATAATCATAAAATCATATCAAGAGATGTCAAAGATTTGTCAGATTACCGGCAAGAGAGCCATGGTAGGAAACAACGTTTCACACTCTAAAAGACGTACAAAGCGTACTTTTGACGTAAACTTGTTCCACAAGAAATTTTATTGGGTAGAACAAGACTGCTGGATTACACTGAACATTTCAGCAGCAGGTCTTCGCACCATCAACAAACTCGGATTAGATGCCGCTCTGAAACAGGCTGCCGAGAAAGGGTATTTATTTGTATAATTTAGGAGGAGACTACAATGGCAAAGAAAACAAAAGAAGCAAGAGTCCAAGTTATTTTGGAATGCACTGAGCACAAAGACAGCGGTATGCCAGGTACATCACGTTACATTACAACCAAAAACCGCAAAAACACACCGGAACGTTTGGAGTTGAAAAAATACAACCCAATCCTGAAAAGAGTTACAGTTCACAAAGAAATTAAATAATAGTAAGATATGGCAAAGAAAGCGGTTGCAACATTGCAACAAGGAGCTGGACGCTCCTATTCCAAGGTGATTAAAATGGTTAAATCACCAAAAACCGGAGCTTACGTATTTCAAGAAGAAATCGTACACAACGATAACGTAAAAGAATTCTTCAAATAAGAATCCGACAACATAAAGAGGACTGCAATGGCAAGTCCTTTTTTTGTTGCAATAAACCGGGCTCTACGGCTTATTTTTTTCAAAAAACCACGCAAAACACTTGTACAATCGAAATATTGTTTCTATCTTTGCACCCGCAAACGAAACAATGGTGCCATAGCTCAGTTGGTAGAGCAA
>JADIMG010000104.1 GCA_017694875.1 Candidatus Gallipaludibacter merdavium | reverse complement strand
ATACAGACGGATTGTTTACCCGAATTGTCGGGAAGATTAGCGCACTTACAATCCTGCAATATATTAACTATAAAAATGAGAAACCCATTGGTAGAGTTAAATATGCGCTAATTTAATTCCGCCAACGAGTAAACGTTAGTCTATTCAAAGGTCAAGGAATAATTTTATGATATCCAAATTTATTCAGAATCTCTCATCCCGTTTTAGGAGTGAAAATGATTTATCAGACATCACATGGACAATGTGCGAAACATCTGAAAAGTTCAAATACCATTTCATAAAATTCTTCTTTCCTGATATAATCATAACTGACACTGCCATTCTGACTCGTGAAAAAAGCGGAGACGGCAGCAGACCAGATTTCATATTAGAGACCAAGAATGGAATATTCCTTATTGAAAATAAAATTTCCGACAAAAACCATCATTTTGAGCAATATACAAAAGCATTCAATATAACCGCCGAACATTTAGGCTACATTACAAATTATCCTTTATCCAAAGCTGGTTACAAAACACACACATGGCGAGAATTTTACTTATATACATATAATCATATTCCACAAGAAGAATCAGATTTATGGGCTTCTTATTTATATTATCTCAAATCAGTATGCTATATTTTTATAACCGATAAGCCTATGCAACTAACAGGAATGTTTTCACTATATACATTTTATCGTTCTCTTGATGACGTGTTTGAATTCGAAACGGAAAAATTCTCTTCCACTCTATACGATTCAAGAAAAGATACCAATAATGGAGGAAACTTTTTATGCACACCTAGAGACGGAGTTATGGGTAAATATTTTGAAATACGATATAAGAAATCCAACTTGAAGGCCTGGGGATGGATGGGTGTATATTTTGAGCGGGAAAATCCACTAATATGCATTTGTTTTTGCAATCGAGAGGACTGGGGAAAACCCATATATAACTTACTCTTAAAAAATCAGATTAAAGCCGATGGAAAATTCTCAAAAGCTCCCTACGAAGAGGATGGTGCATTTTGGTTTGAATTTAAATCTGACAAACAATTTGATTCCATAAAAGAATCACAAAACCAAATATCACTATTACGTTCTTATTTTGAAGAAACTATGAATATAATAGCAGAACTGGATTAATCATAATTTCATACCACAAAAGCTTATCAAGAAACATTTGGCTTCATAATGAGATTCTTACTAAATTCCAGCCAATACAACATCTGTTTCATCGAACTTGAAAAAGAATATAATATCATAAAGGAGAAAACATAAAAATTATTTATGATGTCTACAATTGAAACAATAAAAAACCAACAGAAAGAATGGGCCAAAAACAACGTGGAATTGCGAGATACAGAACACACACGTAATATTTATGACAACCTGTATGGCCGCAGCTTGTACCATGAATTTGAGGATGACATCAAAAAAGCAGATGGAGATGAGTTCTCTGACCACACTGGCACTCCTGCAAAAATGTCCTCATTAAGGTCTTCATCAGCATTATGTGTAAATGTATTCGCCCCACAGGCAACGAATGGTAGATCATTTTCACCTATCGGCATAATGAGTCTTATAGGTGGTTCAATTGAAGATTGCAACTCATATCATCTTTTCTTTGAGGACAAACACTCTACAGGTGCAAGATCAGAAGCCAACCTTGACGTCGCACTAAAAAACGGAGTCAAAGACTACTTTATTGAGAGCAAATTCATGGAACCATACAGTCATGTGTCTGTCAATACGATAAATATCCTTAAGCAAAGCTATCTTGACATCAAAACAGATGCTACAAGGCCGAAAATCAAAAATAAGTTCATTGAATATCTCCCTGAAAAGATAGCAGAAGATTTATCAACATGGACAAAGACGACATACAAGAACGGAGGAAAAGAATACGTAGGCATTGAATGTCGCAATTACAAAACTATCGATGTTGCTCAATTATTCAAGCATGTATTTGGGTTGATGAAAACATATAAAAATGACACAAGCAAATTCATGTTGTTATATCTCTACTATAAAGCAGATGCTCGTCAAGAAGAAGAACTTAAAAGATTCAAGAAAATGATCACCGAAGGTCCTCGTGGAATCCAGTTTGACTACATTTCCTATCAAGATTATGTAGCCAGATTACGAGCCCATGGTGACAACGAACATTTGAAATATTTGAAGGAGCGTTACGGGCTATAATTGGACTAACATTTCTGCACAAAACAGCATAAGACATTTTGTGTAAATGAAGTACGGAATTCAAATTGAAGTGACCCCAAAAAGTTGGACGGATTAAACATTATCCGTTTTGGAAAAGAGTTCGGTATTGCACCGGACTCTTTTCCAAAACGGGATTTTATTCTCTTATTGTTATAATATTCTATATATTCCTCCAAAGCCATAATGAAGGCTTCAGGTGTTTCAAACTTCTCGGCGTAAAGCAACTCGGATTTCATAATGCCAAAGAAATTCTCGGCTATTGCGTTATCCAAACAGTTTCCCTTACGCGACATGCTTTGCAGGAAATTCTGTTCCAACTGTTCTGTGAAAACGGATGGCGGTTGACAGAAGAGCATCTGCCCCATGTCCATCCAGAGATTTACATTCTTCCAACTTTGAAGGCTTCCAGACTTTCCATGGTCGAACAAAGGAAACTCTTTCATATAATCGAAACAAGTGGTATCAAGCGAAATAGCAGCCTGCAAGAAAAGTCGCGACGGGTAGAGCTGCATACGTACACAGATTATCTGGATATCACAGTCGAAATACAGCAGCGATGTAAGAAGGAATCCATAGTTGTTTTCTTCATATCGGATTGTCGGTGGAGGTAATAATGTTTCCACAATACTTATTTTCTACAGCAAAAATACATTTTTTCTGCATCTAAAACGAGAATGTTCCGATTTTGAAAACTTTTGCGCGACAAAAGGCGGGTGTAATTTTCCAAACAACATGTAATTTTGCAGCGTTTTTCAGAAAGAAAATTTTATGGTAAAAGAAAATTCTCGATTGTTTATTCTGATATTCCTTGGAATGCTTACAGCTTTTGGCCCTTTCGTGACAGATATGTATCTGCCTACACTGCCCGCAATGACAGGATTCTTTCACACCACTTCATCACAAGTACAGTTAGGACTGACAGCGAGTATGATTGGCCTAGCTATCGGACAACTCCTATTCGGTCCGCTGAGTGACAAATACGGACGCCGTATTCCGCTCATTATGGCAATGCTATTATTCCTGCTTTCCACGCTGGGATGTCTGTTTTCTGCAACCATCATACAGTTTGTTGGCTGGCGTCTGGTGCAAGGCATAGCAGGAGCTGGCGGAATCGTCATTTCACGTTCCATTGCTGCTGACAAATATTCCGGCAAGGAACTGGCCAAGATGCTTGCCGTCATAGGGGCCATCAATGGAGTTGCTCCCGTGGCTGCTCCGATGGCAGGAGGTAGTATGGCTGAAAGTTTAGGATGGAAAGGCATCTTTTAGACACTCTTTGTGTTGGGGACTATATTGCTAGCAGGCAGTATTCATTTCAAAGAATCACTTCCAGCTGCACGACGTCAACAAGCCAGTTGGCGGGACGTTTATACCAGCTTTATGGCTGTAATACGTAATCGATTGTATGTCTGCTACATATTCCAATTCGGATTTGCTCAAGGAGTTCTGTTTGCCAATATCTCTTCAGCTCCTTTCATCATGCAGGAACACTATGGCTTTTCACCGCTAATGTTCAGCATTTGTTTCGGAATCAATGCGCTGGCTATTGTCATTTCCGCTGCCTCATCTGTCCGTTTTTCCCATCCGGAACAGGCATTATATTGGGGCAGTATAGGTATGGTTGCCGCCTCTTTATTACTTTGCCTGGCTCTTTGTTCGAACTGCAGTTTCTGGATTTACGAAATATTGCTTTTGGGACTTCTATCCATGCTGGGACTTACCTTTACTGCTTCAAATACTTTGGCTATGGATTGTGAACGGTCTCATGCTGGTATGGCTTCTGCATTGCTGGGAGCATTGGGATTTGCTTTTGGCGGAATCGTATCTCCGCTCGTAGGTATTGGAAATATTCTGGTTTCTACTGGCATTGCCTTTCTAATCGGTTCCATCTGTTCGTTGTTCTGCACCCACATGGCACTTCACCGCATTTTTTCCCTGGCACAACATTACAGTAAAAAGTAATCTCTAATGAAATTTCATCCGGTGAATCTTGTTCGTTGGAGAAGTCAGAGCTGAATACATGATTTCGTGTCGATTCTGTATTGCTGTAGCTGAAAATTCAAACAAGAGGTGTATTTCTTCCCTTCGTTTTTTCCGCTACGCTACAAGAAGGGAGATTCTACATTTGTTTCTTCCCCTCTTACGATTAGGGAATACGGTTTTGAAAAAAATTTGTATATTAGTCGCCGTTATGGTTTTATAGTGTGATTATGAGGAAACTTTTGTGCCCGCAATGCAAGATTGCAACGATGAGCGTGCTCGATGAGAACAAGCAACGCCGAGTAGTTTATGTATCTGATGAGGGGAAGGTAGTACCCAAAAACCCAGAGGAAAGTCTGGAAGGTTTTGACCAGGAAGAAGTGTTTTGCTTAGGTTGTTCATGGCATGGTTCACCGCGAAAACTGGTTAAGCGCTAAGGAGGTCAACAGCCAAGGTTAGCTTAATAGCTCTGACAACTACCGAAATTGATTACTATTCACACAAAAAACACAGAAATGCCACTGAGATTCTTACTGTTCCTTTTATTCATGGGTCATTTTTCTTTGGGTTTGTCACAAACAAAACAATTTCATGGTATTGACGTGTCGCACCATAATGGTATTATCGATTGGAAAACAGTGAGCGAAAACAAGAATATCCAATTTGTATATATAAAAGCCACTGAGGGAAAAACACATACAGACAAACGATATAAGGAAAATATCAGCGAAGCAAGGAAATATGGTTTGAAAGTCGGTTCGTACCACTATTTCAGAATGACAAGTGGTGCCCATGAGCAATTCAAGCATTTATCTAAAGTCATTGTCAAGAGCGAACAGGACCTGATACCCATGATAGATGTAGAAACGGCAGACAAACATCCCATCTCCGAAGTTAGGGACAGCCTTAGAGTGTTATTAAGATTAGTGGAAAATCATTATGGTGTGAAACCGATGATTTATGGCACCAATCGCTCCTATAATGAGATTTGCGGCATATGGTTTAATCGGTACAAACTGTATTTGGGAAGGTATGGAGAAAATCCTCCCATTATCAGAGGTAGCGAGCATTATTACATATGGCAATATTCTGAAAACGGTACAATCAAGGGAATACCTAAACCCGTTGACCTTTGCCGTTTCCACCCTGACCACAACATAGAAGGTATCACATACAAGAAACAGGAATAAATTATCATAATGTGTCCATGGATTCTCTAATTCTTTGTGCACAAACTATTATCTTTGCGGAAGTGAACAACATAATAACAAGACAGAAATATGATTAGAATTTATGGAATGGACACGTGTCCTGACTGCACATACATAAAAGAACAAGTGAAAGGCAACAGCCAATACGAAATTATCGACATTGGACAGCACGTAAAAAATCTGAAAGAGTTTTTGAAGCTGCGTGATTATTTGGACATCTTTGACGAAGTCAAGAAAATAGGTGGGGTCGGAATACCGTGCTTTGTATTGGAAGATGGCAGGGTTACTCTCTCGCCAGAAGAAGCAGGCTTACATTCACGCCCCATAGAGGAAGGAGCATCATGTAATATCGACGGAAGCGGTTGCTAACAATTGTCATTTTCTCCATAGGTGTATGCAACCAATGTGATGTAAAGTGATTATATAACCTTTATAGTCAATAATAACAAGAGAACCCAACCGGATTCCTACAGGAAATTCTGGTTGGGTTCTTTTGTTGAAGGAATGAAAGGGTACCAATTATGCCCTTAACATCCCTATTTTATAGCATGGACTGACAGCAAACTATTTCATGTTGTCATTGGTCAGCAACTTGCCATTGTACTCACCAGTAAGAGTATGCAAGAAACCGGTGATGCCAGCTACTTCCTGTTCGGTAAGTTCTTCGCCCACCTGATATTTTGCCATCATTCTTACGGCTTCTTCCAATGTCTTTACACTACCATCATGATAATATGGATAGGTCAATTCCACATTGCGCAAACCAGGAGTACGGAAACGGTAGCGGTCTCTCTCTACACCTGTCTGTGCCCAACGTCCGTTGTCGCCATCGGTAAGACCTGATTTTTCCTGCAATTCACGGTCTTTGAAGTAATCAGCTCTCTGCCCCATCAATTCAAAGCTAAGGCCACCCATGTTTACACCGGCATGGCAGGTGGCGCAGCTGTATTCCTTGAACAGTTCATAGCCTGCAATCTCTTCTGCTGTCATCGCATCTTTCTCGCCCTTCAAATAGCGGTCAAAGCGTGAGTTAGGAGTAATCAATGTCATTTCATACTGTGCAATGGCATCGGTAATGGTTGCCTGGCTCAGTCCTTCCGGATAAACAAGGTTGAAGGCTTCTACGAAAGCTTTGTCTTCGCTCAAACGAGCTACGATTTCATCAAAGGACGAGCAACCCATCTCCACAGGATTGAGGGGAGGGCCAGCAGCTTGTTCTGCCAAATTAGCAGCACGTCCGTCCCAGAATTGTACAAAGTTGAAATAAGCATTGTAAACGGTTGGAGCATTGACGCCGCCCAACTGTCCACCAATACCTTCTGAATATTTCAGGTTGTCTACACCGCCAGTATTGATACCATGGCATGTTGCACATGAAACGGTACCGTCAGCCGAGAGACGAGTATCGTGATAAAGCACATTACCCAATTCAGCCTTTGCCTTGTCATATTCCACAGAATCCGGTATTGGGCGAACGCTTTCATTGGCAAATTCAGCGGCTGCCAAAGGATTAGGATAGAAATGGGCACGGTGTTCCTTAATCCATTCCAGGAAGATATCCGATTTCTTCTTGGTCAGCGATGAACCCCAGTGTACAAGATAATACTGTGGCAAAGGCATGGTACCATCCATCACAGTTTTCTCTACTTTGGCCAAATCCACCTCATTGACAGCTTTGCCATTGGAAATGGCTTCCATCATTGGGGCAATATCAAAAGCCTTGTAGCCATCCACGATATCTTTTGTAATGATGGTACGGGCAATAGGCCAATTGGCATAGAATGGAAGTTTTGGGTCGGCAATGTGGCATTCGGCACAGCCTCCGTTATCCATAATCTTCATAACCCGGGCGTCAGCCTGCATAGATGCGGGCGGTGCTGTGTTGACAGCCCGATAAACAATAGCCCCCACTGCAATTACAGCAACTACAAGAAGGATGATTTTCGAACTTTTTTTCATCTTGCTTTTGTTTTAATGATTAATGATATTCAGGTTTAATTAGTTTACATTATAAAGGTGCATACTATCCAAGGAAGATGGCAAATATTTATATCCATACCAACACATCTGGAGCAACAGGAAACTTACAATCACGACCACATACAACCATGTCTTGCGGGCATTGCCTGTCAGCCGCAGATGTATATACAACAGATAGCCAGCTATGGTTACAGCCGCCCAGGTTTCCTTAGGGTCCCAATCCCAAAAGTCGCCCCATGCCTGTTTAGCCCAAATCATTCCCGTCAGCATACCGATAAACAATAATCCGGTGCCAATATACACCAAATTGTCGATAGAAACAAAATATTGCCTTTTCTTGTCGAAAATTCCTGCCATGGCCAATATAAATGCACATGCCAAAATGCCATAGGCAAACATATATACTGTAACATGTGGAATAAAGAATACACTCTGCAAGGCAGGAACCAGGGTTTGGTCATGGATTTCGGGCTTGAGGATGTTGAGCAGACTGAAAACCGACGACAAGATGGTGGTGAAAAGCAGTACCCATGGGTATTTCCACCGTGCATAGACAATCCATCCTGCCACCAACACAAAGAAGGAATACCATATGCGTGTTTCTCCCATCGTTCGCATGGGGGGCCGCCCCAATGACATCCAAAATCCAGCTACGAAAACACCAAACAACAGGATGCCCGCTCCATACAGCAAATGAGACCACAACAACTTTGTTTTGGGAATCAAAGCACAAATAGCCCCACCCAATGAAAGAATCATGGAGGCTATGGCATAATATGGAAAAATATCCCAAGTCATCTCAATTCCGTTGACGTCCTCCCCACAACAACAATACAGCTCCCACGGCAAAAAGCACAATGGCAACCACAGCCACATATTTCCAGGGCTGGACAATGAATTCCAAAATACAGTATTCTGACTCGGCACCTGCCTTTGTGTCATATCCTGTCAGATAAATATCTTCACACCAGGTTTTCCGCCATGGGTGGTTCACACGCACGGTCCGTTGTTCTCCCTCACTGGACACAACTGCCCTAAATTCCGAAGGGACATTATTATCATAGAAATCAGCATCAAATGATTCCAATTTCAATTCATAGCCCAATGAATAAGGCAAGCCTTCTTCCGTATATGCCTTATCGACCGTATCGCCAATATTGACAACTGCGCGCATGCGTCGCATATCTGCCGCACCCAAAGAGAGAGAGGCTATCAGCAACAGCAAAGCAACATGATTCAGATAGAACCTTACCTTAAACCGTCCCTTATAGCGGAATATAGCCAAAAACAGATTGGACATGAGTAGCAGCAACATTGCCGCAAAAATCCATGAGTGTTGAAAATCCCACTTAGGGAAAAAAGCTATCAACAAACAGCCTATTCCTGTCAAGGCGACAAACACAGCGGCGGCATGAGCAGAAGCGAGAGCACTCATGAACCTCTCTCCCACTCTTTCCCTCGTGAGTACATATAAGATGCCACCCAAAGCCAACAAAAGTGCCACATTGACAGGAAAAGAGAAGATGCCCAAATCCAGGTTTCCCATCACAACCTGCAACACAGCACTCAAGGCGAGCAGCGGTAATACACTATATACTAAATTTTTATCCATTCGATGCCTGTTACCCATAGAAATGGTACCTTGCAACGTGAATTATAAATATTTCTCCCAGTCCCAGGGATAACGTTGGATATCTTCTTCCACCAATTCCGTGCCAACCTGCACTTCTATGAACTCCAATTCACTCAAAGCACGAATGGCATGATACATGCCCGGCTGAATGTGCACCACATCACCACGTCCCACTTTGCGCACTTCACCATTGACCACCAGCAATCCTTCACCATCCACAAACGTCCACACTTCTTCACGTTTGGCATGTGTCTGATAACTGATAAACTTACCGGCATTGAGATGAAGCAATTTGGTCAAGGAACGGTAACCATCCGGATAGGTGGTATTTCCAATCACTCTATAAGTTCCCCAACGGCGTTCTTCGTACATTGGGCGTGCTTTGATTTGCTCAACCAAAGGTTTCTGGCGCTCACTGGCTTCCTTTGAGCACACCAGAATGCCATCTGGAGAAGCGGCAACAATCATATCCTTAGTGCCCACACTGATGATAGGCATATCGTCCAGCTCATTGATAATGCATGTACCCGAAGTGGTTTCGTCGGCAATCACATAGCCGGAAAAAGGATGCGGCAATTCTTCCGCCATGCTGTTCCACGTTCCCAAATCTTTCCATTTTCCTTTATAGGGAACCACAGCCACTGACTGGGCTTTTTCCGCCACTTCATAATCAAAACTGATTTTCGGCAGTTCGGCATATCTGTCACGCAATTCCGTGAATGAATTTACCTGAATGTGCTTGTTGACAATGTTCATCAAATAGCCCAAACGGAAAGCGAACACACCTCCATTCCAAAATGCACCTTGCTGAATCAATTCCTTCGCCTTGGCACTATCCGGTTTTTCGGTAAAACGTTCTACAGCCAAAGCTACACCACCCTTTTGTTGTGATTTTGGAACCACATAACCGAATTTGGTAGAAGGGGCAGTAGGACAAATACCCATCAACACCAGTTCCGCCACATTGTCTTTCACGGCTTGCACCATGGTCTTGATACTATCGAAATAGCCTTTTTCCGTATAGGCATCGCAAGGGACCACCACTATCACTTCATCATCGCCATAGCCTTTCTCCAATGCCAAAAATGCTGACGACAAAGCAATAGCGGGGAAGGTATCACGACGTTCCGGTTCTGTCACAACATCGGCCTCTCTTCCCAATAGCTGATTGGAAATGATATCAATCTGTGATGCGCTGGTAGCTATTGTAATTGATTGGGCAATACCGGTATCGTTCAACTGGCGCAACATGCGTTGGAACATTGATTCGGAACTGCCATCGGGTGCTTCGAGCAGTCTTAAAAACTGCTTGGAACGTGTATCGTTGGAAAGAGGCCACAAACGTTTTCCTGAGCCTCCTGACAATAAAATTACTCTCATAAACCGTCAGTTGTTATTGCTGTTCTACAGAAAAAGAAGAATCTCTAACCACGTTTGGACAATTCCTGCATACATTTTTCCAGCGAATCCGTCCAATAAGGAATCTTCAGACCAAACGTTTCCTTTATTTTTGTCTTGTCCAAAACGGAATAACTGGGTCGAATCACCTTGGAAGGGAACTCATTGCTATGACATGGCTGCACGTCACACGACTTATTGCCTGCCAAGGCTGCAATATGTTTGGTAAAGTCATACCACGAGCAGACACCTTCATTACTATAGTGATATATACCGTTTTTGGAATAGGCCGTCTGCGGTGCTTCCTTTACATAATCGTCTAGAACAGCCTTTATGGCCATAGCCAAATCATAGGCATAGGTCGGTGTTCCAGCTTGGTCGAATACCACTTTCAGCTGAGGTTTGGTGGCTGTGAGCTGCAACATGGTTTTCAGAAAATTCCTGCCAAATTCCGAATAGAGCCATGCCGTACGTATGATGACATGGTCAGGATTCAGTTGCTGTATGTTCAGCTCACCTTCCAGTTTCGTTTGACCATATACACCAGTTGGCGTACCTGTCTGGTCTTCACGACAAGGCGTATTGTAGGGTTCTGCACCAAACACATAATCGGTTGAAATCTGCACCAGCAAACCATTGACCTGCTTCATGACTTTCGCTAGGATTTTGGGTGCTGTAGCATTGAGCAAACGAGCCAGCGCCTCATCGTCCTCCGCCTTGTCCACATTGGTATAGGCAGCACAATTGACAATACAATGAACATCGTGCTGTTTCACCATCTCTTCCACCGCTTTTTCATCCGTAATATCCAGCAAAGTGGTTTCCAATCCTTCAACTTCCTGAATATCGGTAAAGATATAATGATAAGGTGTCATCCGGCTGACAATACGCATTTCGTTGCCCAACTGGCCGTTGGCACCTGTTACTAAAATATTCATTTCTTCCTCCTAATATAATGGTTCGTTATAATCAAAAAGCCATTCAGCCTCAGCCAAATTCGGATGATGACGGTCTTTTTCGGAGAGCACCACCTTGTCGGCCGGAATTCTCCAGTCGATGTTCAGTTGCGGGTCATTCCATGCAATGGCACCTTCAGACTGAGGGGCATAAAAATTATCACATTTGTACTGAAAAATCACTTCATCGGTCAACACGCTGAAGCCATGTGCAAAACCACGTGGAATAAAGAATTGCCGATGATTATCTTCTGTCAGTTCAACGGCGACATGCTGTCCGAAGGTAGGCGAACCTTTGCGGATATCAACCGCCACATCCAAAACCGCCCCTTTAATTACACGCACCAGTTTTGATTGAGCATAAGGTGGTTTCTGAAAATGCAATCCACGCAAAACGCCATAAGAAGACTTGCTTTCATTGTCCTGTACGAACTGTGTTTTGCACACTTGCTCTTCAAAATTCCGTTGTGAAAACGATTCAAAAAAATAACCCCTATCATCACGGAAAATACGTGGTTCAATGATGACAAGACCCGGTATTTTTGTTTCTATAATCTCCATTTATGTTACAAACTATTTTAAATGTCTCTTCCGTATTGTTCCAATTCATCAATCACTTTCAATAGGTACTGACCGTATTGGTTCTTTATCATTGACTGTGCCAATTGGCGCATTTTTTCAGTTGTAATCCAACCTTTTCTATAGGCGATACCTTCCAAACATGCAATTTTCAGGCCTTGCCTTTTCTCAATTACCTCCACATAGGTAGATGCTTCTGCCAAAGAATCATGTGTTCCTGTGTCGAGCCATGCAAAGCCCCTTTCCAAAGTTTTCACCTTCAACTCCTTGTCCTCCAGGAAACGTTGGTTAACCGTGGTGATTTCCAATTCTCCACGTGCAGACGGTTTAATGCTTTTGGCAACCTCCACCACCTTATTCGGATAGAAGTACAAACCTACAACTGCATAATTGGACTTCGGATGAGCCGGTTTTTCCTCTATGGAAAGGCAATTGCCGTCCTTGTCAAACTCTGCCACGCCATAGCGTTCCGGGTCACTCACCCAATAGCCAAACACGGTGGCTTTTCCTTCGTTTTCAGCAGCATTTACCGCATCTGTAAGCATGGGTACAAATCCATTACCATGGAAGATGTTATCGCCAAGCACCAAACAGACAGCGTCATTACCAATAAATTCCTCACCAATCAGGAAAGCCTGTGCCAACCCATCAGGAGAAGGCTGTTCGGCATAGGTAAGCTTCACTCCGAAATCAGATCCATCGCCTAAAAGACGTTTGAAACCAGGTAAATCCATGGGGGTTGAAATGATAAGGATATCGCGAATCCCCGCCTGCATAAGTACAGAAAGCGGATAATAAATCATGGGTTTGTCAAAGATGGGCAACATTTGTTTGCTCACACCTTTAGTAATAGGATACAAACGTGTACCACTACCGCCTGCTAAGATGATTCCTTTCATAATGTTACAAAATTAAATAATGCCCAAAGATACGCCAATTATGCATATATTCCAAAGCTACAATAAGAAAACTGATGCACAACAGCAAACAAAATAAACACACTTGTATTATTTTTACAAAAAGGGCGCATTTGCCTGCAAGCAATGCGTCCCTTCCATTTTTATTGCAAAACAATTAATCTTCCTTTTCTATCCATGCTATTATATCGCCTTTTTTTACCATCTTTCCCTGTTCTGCTTCAACACCGACAATACGTCCCGTGCAGAAAGAAGTGATAGTATCCATGCAGAATTTGGTTTCAATGGCACACAAGAACTCATTTTTCTTGAACAATTTACCATGTTGTGGTGGCATGGAGTGGTCATTGAAATCAAGCTCCCACAAAACCTTTCCAGCAGAAGGAGCCACCACCGGTTCTGCTTTCGGATAGAGGGCAGCACGCTTGTCGGCAGCTGACATTGGAGCAGCACCTGTAGCAGTCACTTTCTTTTCCATGGCAGCCAACAGCTCGCCGTTGAAGCGTTTCTTGGCTTCGCCTGATTTATATTCACGATATTGCTTTTCGTGCATAGCAAATTCGAAGAGCTCTTCATCATCTTGACCTCTTTCCCAGCCGTTTTTCTCCATTTCTTCAATGAATCGCGGCAATTCATCCGGATAGTTGTCTTGCGGATTGCCATCAAAGAATTCGAAGTTATTTTTCTTGGCCAGTTCAATGATTTCCGGATCAAGCTTACCGGGCAATTTTCCAGCCTTACCTAGAATCATATCCCAAGTATTCTTGTCAATCATGCTCCAGCGTGGTTGTCCCTTACTCATACCGAAGATATTCATCAGAGCCACGTTCTTCACATATTGGCTGAACGGAGTTACCAAAGGAGGATTACCTAATTTCGGCCAAATGTATTGCACTTCTTCAAAGAGTTGTACCAGCAGTTCGTCTTCCGACAATTCTGCTTTTCCAGCAGCCTTCAGGTTGGAATTGATAGCGGCATGTACACCTTTCAAATCAGCCATAAGTGAACCCATCATACCACCCGGCAAGCCACATCCCACCAACAACGAGGACATAAAGCGGTTACGCGGGTCGATGAAATAGCCAAGGAAATCGTCAATAAACGATTGGGTCAATCTTCTTACTTCCATATAGGCCTTCATGTTGATTTCCGGCACCTGGAATCCTGCATCTTTCAACATGGCTTGGATGGTGATAACATCAGGATGAACCATGCCCCAGGAAAGTGGTTCTACAGCAACGTCAAAAATATCGCCGCCGGCTTTTGCCACTTCGAGCATAGAGGCCACAGAGAAACCGGGTCCGGTATGTCCATGATACTGTACAATAATATCCGGATGTGCTGTTTTAATGGCTTTCACAATTTTACCCAACATTTCAGGACGACCGATACCAGCCATATCCTTCAAACAGATTTCCTGAGCACCGCCCGCAATCAGCTGTTCAGAAAGATTGATATAATATTCCACCGTATGAACAGGAGAATAGGTAATACACATAGTAGCTTGTGCAATCATGCCAGCTTCCTTCGCCCACTTGATGGAAGGTATAATGTTGCGAGGATCGTTCAATCCACAGAAAATACGGGTAATATCCACGCCCTGTGCTTTTTTCACTTTATACATCAATTGCCTTACGTCGGCAGGAACCGGATTCATTCTCAAAGCATTGAGACCTCTATCCAGCATGTGTGTCTGAATGCCCGCCTCATTGAAGAATTTTGTGAAAGTACGCACCGCCTTATTGGGGTTTTCACCATAAAGCAAGTTCACTTGTTCAGAAGCACCACCATTAGTTTCCACACGAGCAAAACACCCCATATCAATAATGGCGGGTGCTACTTGTGCCAACTGGTCTTTGCGTGGGACATATTTGCCCGATGACTGCCACATGTCTCTATAGACAAGGCTGAATTTAATCTCTCTTTTCATACTATTTGATTTGTGGTTAGAACTTTCAATTTGTTCGGAAGCAAAAATACAACATTTCCCTATTAATGCAATAATGAAACGTATTTTTTTTGATAAAAAAACTCACATGACGCTGTTTTCATCAACTATATGCTCAAAATTGCCTTCTACAGTTGACATTTTGCCTACATTCTTGGCTGGTATATTCTGCTAAAGGAAAAATCTGCTTACAAATTGATAGATTCAGAATGCAGCAAGACGCACAACACGATACCCGCTAAAGCGTTTCACCTCTGCCATGTAATGAGATAGGTCGTCTTCAGAGACGACCACCTTTTTCTGAGTGGAAGAAGCATGTAACAAATGAGGCTTCCCATCTATAAAAATGACAAATCCGACATGATAGACATCAATGCCATTTCCTGAGGCACAAAAAGCAATAATATCATTTTCCCTTACATGCGACACATCGTCTTTAGGCAAGCGGCAATAATGCTGTTGTGACAAATTTTCTTCCATTTGCCGCAACTGTTCCATTTGTTCTTTGTCCGCATTCATCAAGGCTGGAATATGTGCTGCATTTCTGCTCAACACATTAAATGTACAGGCATAAGGTGTGCCTCCCCATTCGCAAGTCCATTCCTGCAAAATGGCATTCCGCTCCGCTTGGGCTATCCATTCACTGAAATAGTGCAAACGGGACAAATATCCGTCACGTATACCATTTCTGTAGCGCAAGCGTTCAAGTTGGTGGCAAAAGCCTGCATAATCAGGTTGTTCGTCAAGAGCCAGTTTGAGTGCCAATACCGTTTCCACAAAAGTTACGCAATCAAATTCACTAAGATTGACTACCAACGGCTCATTTTCCTGTTCCAGCGTTCCAGCCTTATAGGGGAAACCGATAAAGCAGGAAGCCAAATCCACTAAATTGTGCGGAGCCGTAGCATAATGTTCCAACAAGGCTACCACTTTCAGTGAATCCACAGCTTGCTTTTGTGCTACAACAGATTCCAACAATCCACAAAGCGCAATGATTATCAACAAAATACGTTTCATATTCATTGTATTGTCAAATCAATAAGAACAGGCAAATGGTCGCTATAACCACCTTCATATTTCCACCCCCGATACGTCCGAAAAGGTTGTACGCCTCCATAACGCACATCCTCCAGCAGCATGAAAGATGGTTGGAAAATTGTTATTTTGTCAACTGAAGTGGTCAAAGCAGACTGAGGGTCGATCATTGCTCCAGATACAATAAACTGGTCCAAACAGCTCCATTCTCCCTGATATTTGTGCGTGCCATCACCCTTTTCGTACACCTGCCACATCAGATTGTAGAGATGATTCGGAAATACAGCAGCTTGTGGCGGCTGTGCTCCCAAAATATGGTAAATGGATCGGTTTTGAGGAGTATCGTTAAAATCGCCCATAATCAAAACTAAAGGTCGCTTATGAGCCATGCACAAACTGTCATAATGCTGTTTGAGTGTTTGAGCCGCACATATCCGTTTCGGTTCAGACACACCTGCCCCACCCCAACGGGAAGGAAAGTGACACAGATAAACATGTAAGGTATCTTTCCGACCCACAACACCTTTTACATACAGGATATCACGTGTTGTAAAATCGGGCTCATTGTCCATCGTCACCTTTAAGGGTTCGGCCTTCATCGGCTTGAATTGCCTTTCGTCATAGACCAGCGCCACATCTATACCTCTGCGGTCAGGCGAATCGAAATGGATATATTTATAGTCAAATGATTTGAGCGGCCCATATATCAGCAAGTCGTCCAAGCACTTTTTGTTTTCCACCTCCAGCAGTCCTATCAATGCAGGTGTCTGCCATTCAGACAAAGCGGCTATCACTTTGGCAATGGCCATCTGTTTTTTTATATAACGTTGGGGAGTCCACGCTCTGTTTCCTTTAGGCGTAAAGTCATCGTCATTTGTCAGCGTGTCGTCGGTACAGTCAAAATAGTTTTCCACATTATATTCCACTATCCTTATCTTGTTTTGTCCGCATACGGCAAAAGAGAAGGACAAGAGCAGCAACATCCACAGGAACCATCTCTTCATTATTCCATTCCGTTTACATATTCATAAGCCCCCAAATCCGGTTTTCCGTCGGCCATACGGTCATTGCCCAAACGATCAAGCGGATATTTTTCCGCAGTTGACACATCAGCCCAATCCCGCGCCAAGGATGCAGAATCCAAACGGAAATCATAATAATCCTCTCCTGTATAACTGATGTTACGGAAGAGTTTATTCCCTTCTTCCAGCATATAATCGGAAGGTTGCATGTATTGGTTGTCCGAAAACTGAGGCCAGTCAATCGAACCTGACTGAATCAGATTGTGATGAAAACTGCCTAAATATTGCTCCTGGAACTGCGTGTAAAGCCCAAATTCCTCCTGTCGTGTGCCACTTATGATACAATTGACAAATTCAGAATACATAGGGGCTGTTTTCTGTACATCATTGATGCACACCGACACTTGGTCTTCACGTGTTGCAGAATGGATGGCAATAGTTGTCTTGGAAAAATAATTGGCAATGGTATTGTGGATAAAGGTATGCTTTCCTCCAGCCAAATAGAGACAATAACCTGCACAATTGGAAATCTCGGTATTGACAGAGGTTACGTTAGCATTCTCAGCCGCCAGTCCATACATACTGAAATTGTGAATGCGACAGTTCTGCAACTCCAATGTCGGCTGTTCATCGCGCGTCCCCATAACAATTATACCACTGTAACCACTGTTTATTTCCAAATAGGACAATTGGTGGTGTGCTTTGGCATAGAAAAGAAGTATGCCCCCCCATTGTCCATCCACATAATCATAAGGAATATTGACAAAAACATTGTCTAAGCGGTCACCTTTCATAGTAACCGGCTGCTCCAAAGTACCATTCACTACCAAATTGCCCCCCACTATAAGTTGTGCCCCTCTATGGAAGAAGAGGCGGCAGCCGGGCTGCAAAGTCAGTGTCTTGGCCGAATCGATAACCAAAGCCCCGTAAACCAAATAAGGCAAATCGGCGGTAAGCGTCGTATCATTGGCAATAAAGCGGTCGCGCAATATTTCCATATCCTGCCCATAGGCCTCCAACTGAACCTGCTGCACTTTCCCATTATAGGCAAAAACGATAGAATCACGAATAACCAAAGGAGTACTTTGGTTGGTTTGACGAGCAGTCACTTCCACAAAAATAAAGATACTATCCTTGGCCGGTATAGTGATGTTTTGCACCTTACTGTCGGCATTGCTCATACCATCTACATTCAAACGGAATTGCGACGTTTTTCCTCCCGCCAATGCTATCTGATCAAGCAGGATTGCTTTTTTATTGTCGTTTCTCACCCTAACTTGTGCCGTTATACTCTCTATACCCGAAAAGACGGTATCAAATCTGAGTGTATCGGTTGAAAAGGAAAGACTGAGCGAGGGGTCAGTTGAAATCTGTTCGCTACAAGCCACAAGCCCCACGAAAGCCATTCCTATTATATATTTCAAGCAAAATAAAAGGCGTTTGCAAATCATAATCAATCGATATAAACCATTTTCTGTTGCAAAAATACGGGAAAAGGCACCGATATACAAAAAAACCGCTATATTTGCAGTAGAACTTAAATATATTTCATTATGGCTAACCGCAGACAATTAAAGAAATCCATCAGCAACTTGTGTGTTATGATGGTAGAGCAAATCTATTTGAAGTGTATTTTCAACAATGCCGACCATGAAAAGAGTGCCGAACTGATTAATGACATCATCACATTAGAACGTGAGGTACGCCAACGCATTTGCCACTCTCATGTTGGCAACCACAAAGAAGTAGCCGCTTATTATAGGGCATTGTACCGTTACATAGAAGAACAGACAGAGAACATTGTCAAAGGAATCAATGCTTTGGGAAAATAAAAGATTTATATTGACAAAGAAAAGGGATTGGGTGCTTGCCCAATCCCTTTTCTTTGTATCTAACGGCGTTTGTACATCACATACAGTCCCAGCAACACCAATACCACGCCCCATGGTATATCCGAAATTGGAGTTGGGTTAGGGTCAGGATTAGGGTTAGGATTGGGGTCAGGAAAGCCTTCCCCATCTTGCAGTCCTGCTACCGAAGCCATCAAGTTTAATTTCTGAGCCGTATAATTAGAAGGCAATTGCGCATTCACTAACTGCCCTTTCCCGTCTAATTCGGTCAACACATTTCCACCAGCATAAGAATGATAGATACGGGTAGAAGAAACACGCTGCGTAAATGGTGACGCAGCAAAAGCATACCCTTTGTAAGCCACAGAACTTTGCCAATTGTCCGGATTCACAATACTTTTAAGGGACTGCTGTGTACGTGCTGCTCTTTTTTCCTCCTGATAAATGGTATAGGCCCCCTTTATTTCTTCACCCGAAAGGGAAAATTGTGCATGCAACGGCATCACAACACTTACCGCTACATACACCAACATTATTTTTACAAGTCCTCTCATAATTCTACTGGGTTAATAAGCCAATAACTTTAATGTTGCCTTCTGTTGTGCATTGACCACTTTCACCAGATACATACCGGCAGCCGGCAATTGTTCCGTCAACGAAGCATCGGATGTATTCCTTTGTATCACCAAATGTCCCAATGCATCATATACACTTACCACACTGTTTTCAGCCAAGCCACATATGGTCATCTGGCGTTGCTGCGTATAAGCATACACACCATCAGCCGAAGAAACAAGCGTTGAAGTTGAGATTTCCGGCGCCAGTTCCACAGCAATCATGAAACGGTTCTTCTGTTCCGCTCTCTGTGCATAGAAACGGTAATCACCGAGCATCAGGTTGGTGGTAACATTATCAATCATATCCGTAAGCCAAACAGCCATAACGCGATTGGTTGGCCTATCATTCGGGTCAAGTGATATGGTATATTCGCCCGCTTGTGGGAAATAGGCACCGGCAATAACCGATTGTGCCGCCCATTCAGGCACAGCATTGAATGCTAATTTCTGAGAGTTGTTGACATAGGCATACATATGTGGCAATGTACCATAATTCATCATCTTTTGAAGGTCTCTGCCTATTTCATATTCCGTAGTATAGGTATTGTCAATGGTAATACCCATCTTATCGGTTTTATCATCCAAAGCTATCTGAAGAGCCACATATTGTTCTGTGTTCTGTTCAGGTGTACGCTGCGCCAGCACCATCTGTCTCTCCGGGTTATGCGCTTTATACTTGTTAAAAGTAACATACATCAAGCCTTGCTCTTCTGCTGTCGGGTCTCCCACCTGTACAAAAAAGCATTTGAAAGGACGCAAAGTGCGGTTTACTTTAGCTTGCAGGTAAGTTCTTCCTTTATCATTGAAATAAGTGATATAACGTAAATTATCCGTATCATTCCAAACATACTCATTATCCATTATCTCCAATTTTCCATAAACGAGTCCATCACCCTCACCATTTTCATAAATATAGAGATATGGATTTCCTACCAGATTCCAACCAACATTGTTAGGTGTTATCTTATCTGCTCTATAATCATTCATACCATAGTCAAATACATGCACTTGTTTGGTATTCGGTCCCATCACCTTATCATAGCGCAATTCGAAGCGCAGTTCCTGCATTTTTGCTTTAGCTGTAGCAATATTATATCCATTTCCCGCCCAGATAGAGGAATCGGCAGTCAAAGGTTTCCAGTTGGACTGCAAACCTCCATTTGTCGTACGCTGTTCACCGTCGTAATACATCACTTGGAAATCAGTGCCGCTCACAGCCGGCATTCCATTGGAGAATTTTATACTGCTCACCTTAATTGTGTCAGGCAATGCAAAGAAACGATAGGCTGAATTGTTGATACGCATATCGTAGTAAAGCATATTGGTCTGGTTGTTCAATGTACCCACAATGTTGGCATAAGGCATTTGGTCTTCCACTGCATTGGAGCGCATACGCAGAGAGTTGACAGTCAAGCTTTTGTTTTCCGGCACTGCCAAAGTAGCTTGCGGATAGACTTCCACATTACGAAATTCTGTTTTACCTGTTGCCTCCGTTGTTAGAGTTGCCTCGTCACGTATCACCACATCGCAATTCTTACAGGTATCACCCTCAAAATGGAAAAAGACTTCTGATGCAGTTGTCACATCTTGATTGACAATGATAGGAACTTTATAGGTAATGGTTTCTATTACATCTCCATTTGCATCCAATGTTTTGAGTTTGATATTGGTGCAGGAGTATTTATGCAAGCTGGGGATTGGCAAAGTGTAGGTTCCATCTGGATTTTTCGTAAGCTGGTCGAATTCGGTTGTTTGCAACTGCACGTATTGAGTATAGTAGCCTTGATAGTCGAAACCACCCACATAACCGAAGCCTTCACAAGTCAATTGATCTTGTGTATCTTTATCGGCATCAATATGAAAACCTCCCCATTCCGTACAAAGTGTATTGAATGAATTTATATTCTGAGCGACAGCAGTTGCTCCGCTCTTTACATGATTACGACGAATCAACAAACAACGGTTAGTAGAAAGCCCGTAATCATCCTCAATTTCCTCTGTTTTAATATTATCACCTCCTGCACAAGTAAAGCCTGGATCATCACCCCATGTAGGTCGCTCATTTCCGTCTACAGGAGATCCGTTTTTATCCAATGCTCCTATGATATCTATAATATCATTTCCACGCCGTAATGTTATAGTTCCTTTACCACCAAACTGAAGAGCCGAATGGTTTGCTGTCGTATTCGCAGGTTTCCACTTATCAAAATTTTCCTGTTCTTCTGCACAATTCTGAACATCCACAGTACCTTTATTATAAATTATTATTTCCTCATTCGGCATAATATAATTAGGTTCCGTAGCTCCAAATCCTGCAAGTTGCAGAGCATTTTCTGCATCATCTCTATGCCTTATCTCTAAATCTGCCAAAGAAATCTTGTCCTTAGTTCCATTATAGATTGCCAATAATTTGGCTGTCGATGCAGCTTCAAAATATTTGCTAAAGAAGATATCATCTGCAATAGGGCGTTCACCTTCCGAAACTGTCACTTCATTATCAATAACAACTGTGGCAATGGCATCCTGCTCATGGAAATCCAGCTTGAGTCCGTTCGTATCTACTTCGACAATTTCAACACCAGCTACTGTGGGTTGCTCCAATGTCTCAGTGACGCCTGTGGCTGCTATACCTGTACATTCATCTGAAGAAGCAGCTACTGACCAATTGTAGTTTGTGCTCGGTGTAAGCGAGGTAAAGGTATAAGAAGTTCCTGTTACGGTCTGTGGTGTTTCTGCATTTAAACTGACAACATATGAGGTTGCCCCATCAACAGGTGACCATTGCAAATAAATAGCAGAGGAGGTTGGTGTTGCTGTAACAACTGGAGTAGCCAACGCACAAGATGTATTGGATGTTGTTGTGCAAATTGTATTAGACACATCCGAATCCAAATAACCATCAGCTTTTGCCACTACATTATAGCAGTATTTCGTATCGGGAGAGAATCCCGTAACATTCAGGCTCGTTCCTGAAGACACAGTGAATGGGGAGCCGGGGATAGGAGCGTTTGATTTAGTTTCCATATTATGTTGCCCCAAATTGGAAACATCATCTATATTTGAGACTTCCCATTCTGTACATAATGTTGTGAAATCTGCCGGGTTAGTGCTAATTCCTTCACGTACTGTTGATTTTCTGCGTAGAGTTTTGTCTAATGTACTATGTTGTTCACAGGTCCATGCGGTACCTGGATCTGTTCCAATAACACCGAAAATGTCAACATAAGATTCTGTAGATATCTTATACAAAGCTATTGCATCATCCCCATTAAAATTAACAGCTGAATTGCTTTCTACATTGCCATTGTATATATTTGCAGCAGAATTTTTATAGACCTTGCAGGTATTGTGCTCAAGAGTACCATAGAGTTGTACGTCGCTTGAAGGAGTTGAGCTCCCATTTGCGTACATTTGTAATTTATAATCATTAAGATTGATGCTAGAACCAGTTCCATTGTATATTTCAATATACTTGTTGTTTCCGTTTCCTTCAACATATTCAGAAATAATCAAATCTTTTGCATAACTACCAGTTTCCGTCCACACATTCACCAAATAACTTGTTGCATTTGTCACAGCATCCCAATTGGCGGTAAAAGAAGTATTGGTGACATCTGTTGCGTCTGTTGCGAGAGGTACTTGCAATTGGGGCATTTCAATAGTATATGTAACAGCAGAAACTTCACTACTTTCACCATTTTTTATTGCAACTGCCTTTAAAGTTGTTGTAGAGGCAATAGTAAGAGTCCCTGTATAAAGAGTGGATGATGAAGAAGGTTCATCTCCATTGGTCGTATAATAAATAGAAACGTCTTCTGTCGCACATAAAATATCAACACTCTGTGAACCATAATATGTACCACTCTCCAAGCTAAATGTAGGAGTATTTGGTTTAATAACATACGTAGCAGTCGCTATATCACTAATATCAAGATTGTCATTCATAGCCACCGCTTTAAGAGTAACGCTTCTGTCAACAACAATAGGACTATCTGTATATTCCACAGCTGTCACTGACTCTGACGGGTTTGTTCCATCTATTGTATAATAAATGTAGGTATTGGGAGTTACACATGAAATGGCAACATTCTGCGTTTCATAATAAGTACCTGATTCGGGTGAAAAGGTAGGAGTAGCAATATCAACAACACTACAATCTGGATTAGAAAAATACAGATTATTTTCTATGGAGAATGCGGCTTTTATATAATTACAATAGAGAGAGTTTACTGTGGCATTAATTTTAATTTCTACATTTCCTGATTCTTGTGAGGTAAGTTGGAAATCTTTTTCTGTATATGCATCTGAATTCCCATATGTTGCTTTATAAGATGACAATGAGAATATTTGCGTATCGTTAACTTTAATTAAAACATTACCATTGCCACTTTTTGCATTTGTTTTCATATTAGCTTTCACAGCCGTTAAAAGTCCAGGAACACCTTTAATAGTCCATGTTTGTGATTTTCCAGCTGTCATCTGTTCTTTACTAGTATAAGTATTTTTGAATGCAATGGAAGCCCCTTCAGGTAGAGTCGGAGTACTAGTTGCTGCTGTTGTTGAGGTTTGTTTAAAAGTATATTCTGTCGTTGAAGATTCTCCTGAACTTTTCTTATACACTGCATACAACGTTTCATTAGCCATTGGATGATACGTACTACCATCCGTATAAAGTTGTGGTGCTGTAGTGGTTTCTGCCGTTATTTCTGTTGTTGACCATCCCGCAAAAGTCCAATCAGAAGGGCAAGGAGAAGTTGCTGTAGGCAATGTGATTCCTGCACCTGGATTTGACTCAGTAAGTGATGAAGTCTCACATGTACCTGTTCCTGCATTAAATGTGACTGTATAAGATTCTGTGGGAGTAACAGCTATTGCTTCATAAAAATCTATTTTTACTAAATCTAGTCCTCCGTTTTTATTGGAAGTATTAGTGAGATTAATTATAAATTTATAATAGCTATTTGCTGACCATGCAGAAGTGCTCGGACTAATTTCTACAGTTCCATTGGATGTAGTAATATTTAAGTCATTAAGTTCTTTTTGGTCGATTATTTGAGTGAATGAGGCATCAGACGCAACAATCAATTTAATATAATTGATTATTATATTTTGAGAACTCACTCCTTCATGGGTAAGAAGCACTTTCCCAATAGTACATGCGACAGGTTCATTAGATGTAATAGTGCGGTCTCGCTCGGTAAGTTCTTTTCCTCCTACTCGAATATACGCCCACTGATTTGAGTTGTTTGCTGCACCATAAATGGACCATCCATCATATTGCCATGTGTTAGTATAATCTGAATTAGCAACGGATTTTGTCGAAAAATCAACAGAAGCACAAATTATTTCCTGCGCCCTCACATTTCCGCAGAGCAGAAGAGCCATCAAAAGCAAAGTCATTTTAAAAAAACGCCCCAAAGTTCGACTAAAAAGCCATGAAACATAGCCTATAATAAGAGTATTTGAAGCCATAATCCGCAGTGAATGAAATGTCGTTTTCATATTATTGTGAATTAATTGTGAAATCATAACTATTTGAACAAACAAAGATAGTCATTTTCTTAAACTTCGTTATTACATTCCTGTTACATTTCAACATATTAACATTCAATTGCATTATAAAAGAAAAAAGAGCCACATTTGGTGTAGCTCTCACAAAAGAAAATAAACTCATATTATTTTTCAAAACCAAAGGCATCCACTTGGATAATGTATTGCGCCAATCCTTCTGCATTCAATGCGGTATGTTCCGATTTGAAACGCTCCAAGTCGAAATCTATGGTCAAATGACCATCTTCGGGCAAGTCTGTAATGGTCCAATAGTGAACATTGAGCGGAAATCCCGGTTCCTAATTGGCACGGTCATACCAATAAGTACCAGCTTGTGGATAAGTGCTTCTATTGGAATATCGTATAGCTTAACAGCTATTCAAAATTAAATGAAAGCGTAAGCAGACGTGAAGTGAGCCTATCAATAGCATTGGTATAGAAATGTACAGCAGGGTCGTTCAATTCCGGACGCTTGCTGAGAGGAGTCAACACATTGTTAAATCCAAGCGCAAATTTTAGCTCTGGTGCCAGTTTGAAGAATGAAAAATAGATTTCACACCCCACACCGACTTCTAAGAAATAATCAAAAGTATTAAGAATGACATAGCGTTCACGGTCGCGTCCCACATCAAACGAGACACCACCGCCCAGCAAAATATAAGGCCTACCATTCCATTCACGCTCTGCGGTATATTTCAAATAAAAAGGCACCATGATAGGCATGGAGATGACATCCGTCTTATAGGCAACAGGGTCTTCTTTGGTAGAGCCGTCAGGTCTATAGCTGATGGTGCGTTGGCCAAAATGGAAAGTAGGATGTGTGCGCACACTGAAATAACGGTTCAAACGCGCTTCCCCGATTACTCCCACCGAAAAGCCAGGCATCAGCGAAGACACACGTGCCTGCAACACCTCGCCGTTGGGACCACACGGCAACATACTGGGGGTGAGAGCCAAATCCATAAAATTAAGTCCCAATGAGAAACCAAAATGGAAAGGTCGCTGGTCGGCATAAGGAAGGTTTTGCGCTTTCATGGGCAACAAAACTCCTATTGATAATATAAAGACAAATACAAACTTTTTCATACAATCTCCTATCCGATAAACGGAAAGCGAAGCTTTTTATTGTCTGCCTAAGCAAGTATCTGCAAAAAAGCCCATACAGCCACAGAAGCTGCCAACAAACTGTCAAAACGGTCAAGAATACCGCCGTGTCCCGGCATGATACGTCCGAAATCCTTGATATTAAAGGAGCGCTTGATGAGTGACTCCAGCAAGTCGCCCAATGTGGCAGCTACCACCACTATTTCCGCAAAGAGCAACCATTGCCACAAATCGAGCGAAACCTGCGAAAATTCAGGGAAAACCAAAGCCGCATATTTATAGCAAAGCCATCCTGTAAGCAATGACATAGCTGCTCCACCCACAAAACCTTCCCATGACTTTTTAGGGGAGACACGCGGGAACATACGATGTTTGCCCAAAGTTACGCCGAACAGATAAGCCCATGAGTCGTTCATCCAAATGGTTACAAAAAGAATTACAAGCCATGCAGGCTGCCAGGAGGGATGAAAAACGATGAAATTAAGCAGAGACAAAGGTAAAGCCACGTAAGCCTGTCCCATGATGAAAAATGCCATGTTATGGACAGGAGTCTCCTTTTTCCGGAAGAGTTCCGCAAACAAAACGCACAATACAAAAAGCACGTAAACAGCGAAACAAGGGAAAGAAGAGAAACCACTGGCTTTCAAAAATGCCGCCACAAAGAGCGCAACGCCAGCCAAAATGCTTGGAAGCATCACGAGCGAAAAATTTTCTGCCTTAGCAGACTCATGATAGAATTCATAAAGGCCTATTGCCGTAAAGCATGCGAACAACACGGCAAATGCATATGGAGAAACAATCAATGAGCCTAATACCAACGCAACGAAAACGGCACCGCTCAATGTACGTGTTAACAATGTCTTCAACATAATCAAAATCAAAAGATAAAATAATGTGCAAAGATAGTGAAAGGCAAGCGCAATGGCAAAGTGAAAACGAAGTTTTCGGCATTGACAGAACCGAGAGGCCTCCTTGCTCAGGAAAAGACAACGAAAGACGACAGCAGGAACAAAGGCAAAACGCAATTTAGCAATTTGACTATGTTCTGCCGTTTCTATCTATTCATTGGGCATACGAAACGAGACAAATAGTGAAATCAGCACATAAATCAACAGAAAAACCACCCAAGAGGTTGAATGAACAAACATGCAATAGGCAGCCAAGAGCAACATAAGCGTTGACATAAAACCAATCCGTCCCAAGCGCATCGTCCGATTGTCTTTCTGCCTGAGGTCTTGAGCCATCAGAAAAGAGTGCACCACCATAAAGACGGCACCTGCTGCAAACACATAAGGCGCCCAAATATATGTAAAGCAGTGGGCAAGCGAACCAACCAACAACAATATGCCGCCAACAATTATGAGGATTTTCGTATATTTCATTCTTATTCCTTTATAATATATACATCTTCATTTGCACGCTTCATATAATACTGTTCACGGGCAAATTTCTCCAGATTACGATTATTGGATTTCAGTTCATTCATCTTTTGCCGATTCGTTTCTGTTTCTTTCCTATAATGTTCGATTTCCTTGGTCAGCACTTCTATCTTGTGCTTGTTTCTAAAACGAGAAATAAGGTTATGCTCATCAAAGAAAATAAAGTAAACAACAAACACCAGCAAAAAAAACAGCACAACACTCTTAAGGGAAACAGCAGGAAAACGCCTCTGCCATTTCTTTTTACCCATATTATCTTTATCGGAATCGGACATGAACCTTGTATTTTATACCAAAGCACAAAGATATGACTTTTTTATGTAACACCAAGAAGTGCAAGCAATGAGGTGGAATGTAACAGCAAAACACATCCATGAGATTTTCCTTTATCTCTTGCGTATATTGCAGAAAATCCGTATCTTTGCGGCCACAAATTATACAATCATTTTATTAACAACCAAAAAAGCTAAATTTCAGTATGTTAAATCATTATGAAACCGCTTTCATTTTGACTCCCGTTTTGTCTGACGTTCAGATGAAGGAAGCGGTAGAGAAATTCAAAGCTCTTTTGACAGAAAATGGTGCAACCATTCTTAACGAAGAGCTGTGGGGTTTGCGTAAACTGGCGTATTCCATCCAGAAAAAATCAACCGGGTTTTATGTATTGCTTCAATTCGATGCAGAGCCTTCGTTGATTGAAACATTGGAAACAAGCTATCGTCGTGATGAACGCGTATTGCGTTTCTTGACATTCCGTTTGGACAAATATGCATATGAATATGCAGAAAAAAGAAAACATTCAAAAGCAGCTAAAGCTGAAAATAAGGAGGAATAGGACATGGCAGCAAATCAACAAGACATCAGATATTTGACTCCGGTAGCTACGGAGACCAAACGTAAAAAATACTGCCGTTTCAAAAAGAGCGGTATCAAGTATATTGACTACAAAGACCCAGAGTTTTTGAAGAAGTTTTTGAATGAACAAGGTAAGATTCTGCCTCGTCGTCTCACCGGTACTTCATTGAAGTATCAACGTAAAGTGGCTCAAGCTGTTAAACGTGCACGTCACTTGGCATTGCTTCCTTATGTAACTGATATGATGAAATAAAAAGGAGGAGAGAATTATGGAAATTATATTGAAAGAAGACGTAATCAATTTGGGTTACAAAGACGATATCGTAAAGGTACGCGACGGATATGGCCGTAATTATTTGATACCTCAAAAAAAAGCCGTTGTAGCTACTCCTTCAGCTCGTAAAATGTTGGCAGAAGAATTGAAGCAACGTGCACACAAGCTGGCTCAAATCAAGAATGAAATGGTGGAATTGGCAGCTAAATTGCAAGACCTTAAGTTGACCATTACCATGAAAGCCAGCGAAAATGGTAAATTGTTCGGTGGTGTCAGCAACATTCAGATTGCTGAAGCTCTCGAAAAGGCCGGTTACAACATTGACCGCAAGATTATATCTATCAAAGAAAGCGTTAAAACTGTAGGAAACTACAAGGCACACATTCGTTTGCATAAAGAAGTAAACGTAGAGCTTCCTTTTGAAGTAGTAGCAGAAAGCGTTGCAGAAGCATAATGACAACACACAGTAAGTTGATAATATTTTAAACAAGCATTGATTATGAAAAGCGGAATACATCCCGAAAATTATCGCCCTGTCGTGTTTAAAGACATGTCTAACGGCGATCAGTTCATTACACGTTCTACAGTGAACACAAAAGATACAATTGAAATCGATGGCGTTACATATCCTTTGGTAAAACTTGAAATTTCAAGTTCTTCACACCCATTCTATACCGGTAAATCCAAATTGGTGGATACCGCAGGTCGTGTGGACAAGTTTATGAGCCGCTACGGAAACCGTCACAAAAAATAAGTAGCGGTTTTCTGTCAAGCATACTAAAAAAGAGCTTTCCTGAGGGAAGCTCTTTTTGCTTGCTATAATCACGCTCATCACTTGCAAGCAAATGTTTTGTCCATTATTTTCCGGAAAGACTGCGCCCATGTATGCCAATTAAGTTTGTCTTTATATAACTGCATGCCACCTTTCCCTAGTACAAGCAATTCATCTGCTTGAATTGCCTTAATGATTTTATCGGCAAATGCCACATAAGAGGATGACATTGGAAGACGATAACCATTCACCCCATTAATAACATAGTTTGGTATTCCGCCTGTGTCGTATGTAAAAATAGGAATTCCAAAAGCTGAAGCTTCCGCAAACACAATTCCTGCACACTCGGCTTGCGTTGGCAAAAGAAAAATATGTGTACTTTTAACCGTTTCAATATAACGTTCATATTGTTGTCGGTCATTCTTATCTAAAAAACCCACATAATCCACATAAGGAATTCCCTTATAAGCATCTGGCACTTTTTTTATGCCTACCATTATTAGGCGAGCATTTATACCCCTCTTATTCAGCTCTTCCACTGTAAGAATAGC
>JADIMG010000012.1 GCA_017694875.1 Candidatus Gallipaludibacter merdavium | reverse complement strand
TGGAGGCGGATGCTCCCCGTGGCTATATATTAATAAGGTATAAGGGAAAGGCATTGGGCTTTGTCAAGAACATCGGCAATCGTGCCAATAACCTCTATCCGCAAGAGTGGCGCATCCGGAGCGGATATTTGACTGAGCAGGTGAGCGTGGTTGTATGATACGTTGAGCGTATGTGAATCTTAAATAATATGAATTAATTCAATGACAATTCTTCACCTTTCAGACACTCACAATCTGCATCGGCAACTCACTGACTTGCCCGATGCAAATATCCTCATCCATTCCGGTGATTTTACTATGGCAGGAACGGAACAGGAAGCAATAGATTTTCTCAATTGGTTTTGTGACTTACCTTATCAGCACAAGATTTTTATTGCTGGAAATCACGACACTTGCTTGTATGGTGCAACCTTGTCCGGTTTGGATGAGAATTGTCACTATCTCTGCAATTCAGGCATCTGCATAGATGGGGTAAAATTCTACGGAATGCCTATGTTTGTAGAGGATGCCATCGAAGGGAAAGATAAATATTCTATTCAGGCCATTCCTGCTGATACAGATGTCCTAATTACACATTGTCCTCCATTAGACATCCTTGACTATGACGGCAAGTATCATTATGGGAGTAATGATTTATGGGAGAAAGTCAATTCCGTTAAGCCTAAACTTCACTTGTTCGGACATATTCATTCAAATTATGGAAGAATCGTTCATTCTGGCATTATCTTTTCCAATGCCAGCATGGTGGACGAAGGATATCTGTTGCGAAAAGAACGTACGAACTTGTTCTATTTAAAGCGATGAGAACAAGTATTCCCAATTCTACACACAAAAAAATGCACGTCTAATGAAAATTTAACATTTGAAATGCAATTTCCATCATGCTTACGAGTATAATTCTCAAAACAAAAGGGCTAAATTTATTTGGCGGTCTGCGATATTGTTCCGCAAATCTTTGTCTTTCTCGAAATTTATCCGTTACTTTGTATCCAAGCTAAAGTAAAAAGAAGGTTTAAGAGACAGACATAAGAAATTAAAGACATATTGCAAGCGACTTGTAGACAAGTTATTTGGCTTTAGTAAATCTGGTAAATTGAAATAGCCCCAAATGATTAGTCGAAAGGTAGGTTTGTACCCTGCAAAGGGCGCAGACTGCTTTTCCTTATTTGGGCTAAGGGTTTTACCAGAACCTACTAAAGCAAAGAAGCGAAAAGATTAGGCTGTGTCCTTTTTCTTATGCCCTTTGTAGAAAACGGTATAAACTTTAAAAGCTTAAATATATGGATTATAAATTGGAATACATGGAACGTCTGTTTGCCAAGATAGGCAAGAAAAAGACGGAATCTTATGTCATCAGTCGGATATGGCATCAGCTGAATGATGACCGTGTGAAGTTTGTCGTACAACAATATGTTAGAATAGGACAAGATAAGTATGCACTCGCAGACTTATATCTGCCTCAACTTAATATCTTCATTGAAATAAACGAGCCTTTCCATGAAAATAACATCGAGAAGGATAAACTTCGCAATGAGAGAATAGTGGATATAACACATTCGGAACTTCGCGTTATAGTTTGTGGATCTGGAGCGGAAGACAAGAACGGGGAAAAGGAAATTCATTGGAAATCTCTCAATGAAATCCATTGTCAAATTGCAGAAGTCGTTTCTTTTATCAAACAACGGATATCAGAACTTGGTGAAAACTTCAAGCCTTGGGACGATGTAAGCACGCTTTCCGTAGAATATCATCGGAATAAAGGCTATCTAAAAGTAGAGGACAACGAGTGTCTACGTACTACGGACGATATTGCGACAGTATTCGGTACGAAAGCTAAAAACCGAGGATTCTTACGTGCTTCGGGGGCAAAAGTCAAAGAAAACACAATCGTTTGGTGGCCGAATGCAGGACACCCTCTTTGGCATAATGAACTTTCGGAGGACGGAATGTTTATCTACGAATATCCGACACAAGAGAACAAATCCATTACTCCGGCGGAACATCTCAAACAATGGCTCTCCGCTCCCGAAGAAACAAGAATAACATTCTTACGTTACAAGGATGATTTAGGTTTTTGTTTTTATCGTTTCGTAGGTGTGTTCCGTCTTAATCATGATAGGTCAATTAAAGAAAACAAATGTGTCTGGGAACGTGTCTCTGATACGTATCAACTTGATGTTTAATTCCTAAAAATCTTAAAGCTATGGCTTACGCATGGAAAGTAACTGTAAAGTCTCCTTGGAAAAAATATGTCAAAGGACTTTCTGTTCAGGTTGTTACCACAAGTTGTGGCAAACCAACAAGTAAAGAGATTTTCGATGCTTTTAAAAATCAATTAGGCATTGAAAAAGAAAGCGGTGCAAATCCGTCATTTGATATTGAGAAGATTAAATAATTGGCACTAAACGTGAAAATGGCAGGATGTATATTTTACACCCTGCCATTATTGTAAACTTATGTATGAAAATAATCGATAATATAATTGAGTCAATATCCAGTTGTCTGTCACTCATCTTTTGGGTGATAGTGGTATTGGTTTGCGCTGGCATATTGGCTTTACTATCATAAAACAAAATGATTTTTGAATTAGTTCTTGAAAAAGATTTCTATCAACATTTTGGAGATGGGTATTGTATGGAAATGCCTGCAAGCCAAAACCGGATCGATAGGCTGTTAAATTTTTTATGCGAACAAAATGCTCTATGGAGATTTTATGCCATATTCTCTAATGGAATTTGGTTTCATGGAATACATATCGTTTTTCCGAAGAATGCTGATGCGGATTCAGCAATACAAGATGTCTGCAAATGGTCAGGAAGCACTTCTTATTGTGCTATAGAAAACGGCACACAAACAGTCTTTGATACAGATGGAGATGTCATTGCTTTTGCGGACTTTACGGAAGGATCTGAGAATTAAACATAAAAGATTGTTAACCAATGAATAGAATGAAAAAGAGTTTATTTGTATTGGAAGCTGTTACGTTCACGAAAAAACGCCGCCGACACAAAGACGATTACCAACCATTTACGACTGACATATCGTTTATTTCTTTCCATAAGCGATTTGAAGAAGCCGAAACCGGAATAAGCCGGTTCTTGAATGAAAATAATACATGGGATGATATTTATTGTTTCTATATCCGCCAAGTGCCACAAGGTGTTTTTCTTACACCTTATTGCCTTGACGGTTATGCCGTATGGCTATATGACCAACATGGGACTTTGATAGATGAACGTCCCTATCCGTCCTATCAATTTGGGAATCATTTCAATGGAAGATCCAAAGAAAGACTGCGTTTCCACATTGGTGATGTGGTAGAATATAGAGGGGAATTATGTATTGTGATATCAGTTCCCGAAGAACATTATGACAGGATGTTGGATGATAGCGATGACTGCTATTGCGTTCTCTATTTGAATCAAGACTTTGACAGTTGTGAGTTTTATCATAGCCATCCTGAATGCATTAAGGTGATGTCGCCGAGATTTCCCATCTCTCAAGAGGTTCAAAATCAAATAACTCGTGTTAAAGAATGGTATGCCAAATGTTTAGAGGA
>JADIMG010000103.1 GCA_017694875.1 Candidatus Gallipaludibacter merdavium | reverse complement strand
TATGTAAGCGGAATAGTCATACCGCAGAAATGCGGTATCCAGTAGCTGGGTTGTATGCGTTTGTGAATTGCGTTTTTCCGTCGCTGTTGGCCTGTGCTTCTGGATTCCGCGTCAAGCGCGGAATGACGGGTGCAAGAAAGGGCGTGATAGAAAATGGGAGGCAGTGAAAGTAATGAGGATATGTAAGCGGAATAGTCATACCGCAGAAATGCGGTATCCAGTAGCTGGGTTGTATGCGTTTGTGAATTGCGTTTTTCCGTCGCTGTCGGCCTGTGCTTCTGGATTCCGCACCAAGCGCGGAATGACGGGTGAAAGAAAGGGCGTGAAAGGAATTATTCTATCAGTATTATGCCACCTTGTTCGGTTTATTAGGGCATGCGTATTATTTTTCCACAAAAAAAGCAACAACTATTCTTGCTTCTTTTACTAAAAAATTACAGCTTTACAACAATTAAACAACCTATTTACAAAATTCAGCATTATGAACAAGACTGTATTCAAGAAACTAAAAGTATGGCTTCCGGCATTGGGATTTGTCGGTGCCACTCTGTTCAGTGCCTGCGAACAAGGCGAGCCGAATATTGACAACCCTAATACACAAAAACCCAACGATTCAACAGAGCAAACGGACACGACACCACAAGACACAACGCCTGAAACACAATACCGCGATGTCTATATTAATTATTCACTCAATAACGGCGCAGATGATAGTTTGGTTACATATGACATGTATGGCGAAATGCATATCAGCCCGACATTGATACGTTATGATTCCATGCCAGACGTACGATATATATACATATATGTGTCACCGGACGACTATTCCTTTATGAATTGTTCAGCTATATCGATATATGGTATTGTAAATAACACCCTTAAACCTGCCATGGAATATTCCAAAAAAACGCGTGCCAAAGGGACATTTTATTTCCGGGCAGGTGAACCGTCCAAAGTTCCCGAAGACAGTTTGTGGTTGACACAACAAGGTTGGTCTGTAAAAAATCAGAATCAAATGTGATAAAGGCATCGACAGCAACCTGCCTGGCAGGTTGCTGTTTTAGATTTCTCTATGCCCATCACATAATCCGTTTCTTAGAAGACAGGAGGTATATTTCTTGCGAAAAAAATGCCTTTCGCTATTGCAGAATAAAAATATTGCATTACTTTTGCAATGCTTTTTGAAGCAAGAGCCATGGCGCATTCGTCTAGTGGCCTAGGACGCCGCCCTCTCACGGCGGAAACCCGGGTTCGAGTCCCGGACGCGCTACTCCGTAATTATTCTCCCGTACCGCCACAGAACGGTCGGGAGTTTTTTGTGTATATAGAACTTTAGCAAGAAATATTATGTCGAAATTAACAAGAGAAGATGCCCTGAACTATCATGCACAGGGCCGTCCAGGCAAAATTGAGGTGGTGCCCACCAAGCCCTATAGCTCCCAACGCGATTTGTCGCTGGCCTATTCACCAGGCGTGGCAGAACCATGTTTGGAAATAAAGAAAAATCCGGATGCCGTATATGACTACACTGCCAAAGGCAATTTAGTAGCAGTCATTTCCAACGGTACTGCCGTATTAGGTTTGGGCGATATAGGCGCCATGAGCGGCAAGCCCGTAATGGAAGGAAAAGGACTGCTGTTCAAGATTTTTGCCGGCATTGACGTATTTGACATTGAAATCAACGAAAAAGACCCGGAGAAATTCATTCAAACCGTCAAAGCCATTTCCCCCACTTTTGGTGGTATCAACCTGGAAGACATCAAAGCACCTGAATGCTTTGAAATAGAAGACCGTCTGAAAGCCGAACTGGACATACCTATCATGCACGACGACCAACATGGTACTGCCATTATTTCGGCCGCCGGCCTGCTGAATGCATTAGAAATAATTGGCAAAAAGATTGAAGACGTACAAATCGTAGTCAACGGTGCAGGAGCAGCTGCCAATTCATGTACCAAACTGTATATGATGTTGGGCGCCAAACGTGAGAACATTGTGATGCTCGACTCAAAAGGCGTTATCAGCACACGCCGTACCGACCTGAACGACCGCAAGAAACCGTTTGCGACCGAACGTGACATCAACACTTTGGAAGAAGCCATGAAAGGTGCAGATGTATTCCTGGGATTGTCAGTGGCTGGCGTGCTTACACAAGACATGGTGCGCAGCATGAATGAAAACCCGATTGTGTTCGCCTTGGCCAACCCGAATCCGGAAATTTCGTATGAAGACGCCATGGCCTCACGCCCAGACATCATATTTGCTACCGGCCGCAGCGACCATCCGAACCAAATCAACAATGTGTTGGGCTTCCCATACATTTTCCGTGGCGCATTGGACGTACATGCCAAATGTATCAACGAGGAAATGAAAGTGGCTGCCGTTCGTGCCATTGCCGAACTGACCCACAAACCCGTACCTGATGTAGTGAATGCCGCATACGGACTGAAACGCATCACTTTCGGGCGTGATTACATCATTCCGAAAGCCCTTGACCCACGTTTGCTGAATGTAGTGGCACCGGCTGTTGCCAAAGCCGCTATGGAATCGGGCGTTGCACGTAAGGAAATCACCGACTGGAAAGCCTATGACGAACGTCTGCGTGAACTGATGGGACTGGACAACAAGATGTTGCGCCACTTCTACGACACGGCACGCCAACATCCGAAACGTGTGGTATTTACAGAAGCCAACCATATCAACATGCTCAAAGCAGCCGAACAGGCATACAACGAAGGCGTATGCTTCCCTATCCTATTGGGGAACGAAGAAAAAATCGCCAAAATTGCCAAAGAGCATGATATTGACTTGACCGGTCTGCAAATTGTGAACCTGCGCCACGACCGTGAAGAAGAGCGCCGCATCCGCTATGCAAAACTCTTGACCGAACAAAAGGGCCGTTCAGGCATGACATACGAAGAAGCCTATGAAAACATGTATGAACGTAATTATTTCGGCATGATGATGGTTCAGACAGGCGAGGCAGATGCCATGATTACAGGCGTATATACCAAATTCCACGACGCAGTAAAAGCCGCCAAGGATGTAATTGGCATCCGTCCGGGATTGAACCATATCGGTGCAATGCATATCATCAACTCGAAGAAAGGCACATATTTCCTGGCTGACACGCTGTTTAACCGTCATCCTGACACCAACACCTTGATTGATGTGGCCAAGCTGACCCATGACACCGTGAAGTTCTTTGCCTGTGAACCAGTGATGGCCATGCTTTCCTATTCCAATTTCGGTTCAGACAAGGAAGGCAGCCCTGCCAATGTGCATAAAGTGGTGGAAACGCTGCATGCTGAACGTCCAGACATGGTAGTAGACGGAGAGATGCAGGTGAATTTTGCCCTCAACAAAGAGTTGCGTGATGCCAAATTCCCGTTCAGCAAATTGAAAGGCCGCACCGTAAACACACTTATTTTCCCGAACCTCAGTTCAGCCAACACAGCCTATAAACTGCTGATGGAAATGGGTGTAGGCGAAGTAATCGGCCCTATTCAGATGGGATTGAACAAGCCTATCCATATTATGGACGTGGAAAGTTCCGTGCGTGATATTGTGAACATGACAGTTATTGCCGTGCTGGATGCCATGGTGGACGAGTTGAAAAGCATATCAGCCGGCTGTTCATTCTGCCAATATTAATAGTTAATAGCCTGAAATAGGACTAATACTAAAAATGGAGTTGTGTCGCTTATCGTTGACACAGCTCCATTTTTATTTGGTATCTTCCTAGTATCCCTCTATGATAACTTCACATCAGCATTTTGGTTAATAGCAGCCAAGAAGCGGGCAATGACTTCCGGTTTACCCGTGTGTTTGCCATCGTCCTCGCTCAATTTGCACGTGTCGTTATAGAAAGGCCATGCTTCGGTAATCTTTACCGCCGTGAGCTTTATTACAATATTCAATGGTACAACCCCTTCAAAATCATTGGTGAAATGCGTGCCTATACCAAAAGAAGGCTGGCACCATTCCTGTGCATATTTCTGTATCTCAATGGCTCTGTCCGTATCGAGTGCATTGCTGAAAATAACCTGTTTGCTTTTAGGGTCAATTCCTAAAGAGCGGTATTTTTCCACTATTTTCTGCAACTGCTCCCGATTGTCACCACTATCCACGCGCAGTCCCTTGAAGAGATTGGCAAAATCTTCCGAGAAATTCAGACTAAATATATCCCAGCCGAACGTATCATACAGGAAAACTCCCAAAGCCCCCCGGAAAGTCTGCCGCCATGAATTCATCGCTATATGGTTAGCCATTTGCGGTCCATACATTCCACCTATGGCCGAAACAAATTCATGTGCCATTGTACCCACCGGAAGCAAATCGTGCTTCATTGCCAGATAAACATTGCTCGTGCCTACAAATCGCCCCTTCCACTCTTTGCTCAAACTACAATCTTTCATGGCCTTGACAGCCGTATCTTCCGCTACGAAAGAAGCACGCCTCCGCGTTCCAAAATCGCTGAAACTGCAACCTACATCCAATAGGCGTTCCGCCTTGTGATAGGTTTTCTGATAGAATGACGTATAATCTAAATTCGCACTCTGTCCGGTCATGTCGTAGTAAAGTTCGGAGATGATAGCCAACAGTTTCACTTCCAAAAGAATAGTATCAGCCCAGCTGCCTTCTATATCCACCAACAAATGTCCCTGTTCATCTTGCCTTGCCGTTACCCATTCACGCTTAAATCGATAGCCTTTCAGATAATTGTAGAACCAATGCGGAATGAAGGCACACCTCCGCTTCATGAAATCTATCTCCTCGTCAGTGATGGCAAGGTTTTCGAGCATAATAATCTGCTCCGTCAGTCGGTCGGCAAAGCCTTCCGGATAAACAAGTCCGGCACGGTCGGTAAATGAATATTTGACACGGGCCCTCGGAAAATTGTCGATGACAGCACAGCACATTGTGAACTTGTACAAGTCGTCATCCGTAAAATGGGAAATTATCTGTTTCATTACTGTAACAATGTTTGTATAGTTTCTTTTAATGCTGTTCCGCCATCCAATGAAGGGGCATATTCCTCCAACACATGGAACATAGGTGCGCCATACAGGTTTACCCCATCTTTCAGTGTATTGAGTACACATACGTCACCGGCTATGCCACACAAATCGATTCTCTCGATACCAGTCTCCTTCACCAATTGGGCAATACGTGCGGCTGAAGTTGTGTTTTGGAACACGGAATATTCCTCACGGTCTGCGCTCGTCCCTTTATGCACTATTTCCACCTTGTGGGATATTGGGTCGAGCACCTCCTTCAAGGGGCCGTATATGGCAGCTCCCTCCGTCTCCTGCAGACAATGCACCGGCCACTCGCCACCATTTTCCTTGAAAGAACAATGCCCGGACGGATGCCAATCCTCGGTTACTACCAACCAATCATATTTTCCATTTTCTTCAGCAATGTAAGCCGCCAGCTTTTCCATAGCTTCCGAAGCATGGGGAACAGGCAATGTTCCTGTTACAAAATCCACCTGCGGATCGACAATCATCAGCATACGTTTCATATCGGTTCTTTTTTTACTTGTGTTTTAATAAGACAGGAGGCGGATCGGCATAAAAATCATGCAAACTTGTTTTTTCTGCGCTCGCCTTTTAGTATCTTTGAAGGTTGAAAGATACACATTTTTTCAGACATACTTCCTGGTTTCACTACTTTTTTACAAATAAATCACTCTATCATGTTGTGTCTGACGAAATGGATACAAGTTCCAACGCCATTGCAGAAAAGAAAAAGGCAAAACCAATCTCTCGTTAAAATTATCTTGATGGGCTTCACAGAAAGCATATTTGCCCTAATTTTCGCCTACAAGGTCACACTTTATTGGGCAAAAACGACAATTTTACTATGATTACCTCTATTTTTTCAAATCGTCTGCTGCAACTTGGCATAGCCCCCTAAATACTTTTGCAACGTCAATAGTGACACAAAACTTTTAAACTTAAACATTATGCCAATTATGATTAATCGCGGAGACGAACTGATTCGTATCTCTCCAAAGGACAGCAAGAAAATCGAGTATTCTACCAATCAAGGTCGTTCATGGATTATTCGCTATAACGGATCATCCAATACCGGATCATTCAGCGATTTGATGGATTCAGGTAAAGAGATTCTCGGAACAACCGACAAGGGACTATTCTATTCAACCAATGAGGGAAGGAGTTGGATATTAAGAAAACGCTAATTATCGGTATATGAGTGACAGTATTAGAGAGAATACTGTCACAACAAGAAATACAACAGTAAACTTAAAATTAAAACTTTAGCACTATGGCAACAAAGAAACTTACAAATGAATTTATGGAGAAAATTCTCAACGATTCAGCATGGAAAGAACTTTCAAGAGAATTTCAGTGGAGGGAACAAATGCTCGAAAAACATAAGAACAAAGTGGATTGGAAGGAGATTTCCAAGAACAGTAACATTGTCTGGACACCCAGCATGTTAGAGAGGTTCAAAAAACTCATTGATTGGAAAGAACTGTCAAAAACGAGTTGCGAAACAATTATAAGCATAGAATGTCTGGAACAATTCAAGGATTACTGGGATTGGACTGAACTTTCCAGAAACAGAAACCTTGAATTCAATTATCAAATGATTGACAGACTTATCGACCAATGGGACTGGTCAGAACTCATCAATCTCTGGCGTAGAGAAGAACTATACAACATCGATTTCCTGGAACGATATGCCGATAAAATATCTTCCAGTAAATTACAAGATTCCCGCTTATGGCAACAATTGGTAGAAAATCGGACAAAAGAACTCAAGCAAGAAGTCATAGAATAGCTTAGTCGTGATAGTATTTAAAGCAAACCAGATAGAAGGCAGTGAGAAGTTGGAAAGATAACATAATCATGTGTCTTTCCAACGACTCATCACTCACTATTACATGATTCAGGAACATCTATTTTGGAAAAGTAGACAACGTATGAAGCTGTTCGCTTAATTAACGAACCCATATGTTAAAACAGAAACCAAAAAACAGATATCTTGTGCTTTTTTTATAGGTGATTTTGTAAATTTGCCGTATCAATAAACAATTACTTATGGCTGCAAATATTTTTGGCCGTTACGTATGGCTGATAGAACAATTCATGCGTTATGGCCGTCTGACATACGAGGAAGTCAATTCCCTTTGGCGCAGAAGCGGGTTGAGTTACGGAGAAGAGGATTATCTTCCTCTTCGTACATTTCATAATCATCGGAAAGCTATTTTTGATATTTTCGATGTGAATATTGCTTGCGATATCAAAGGGGGATACAAATACTACATTGACGGTATTGAAGATTTGGAAAAGGACAATCTTCGTCTATGGCTCATTGATTCTTATACTGCCATGAATCAAATAAAAGCGGACAGTAAACTTAAAGGACGTATTCTTTTCGAGAATGTACCTTCAGGGCATAAATGGCTGAATACCATAACAGAAGCCATGCGCAACAATCAAACCCTTCACATTACTCATCATGGTTTTGGAAAGCCTGAAGCATGGAGTTTTGACATTGAGCCCTACTACCTAAAAGTCGTAAAGCGCCGCTGGTATGTGTTGGCACGCAATCCTTATTATTCTGAACGTAATAGTAGAAAGAATAAGGAAAAAGGTGGAAACAGGCCCGAAAATGTGTATATGGTGTATGCACTTGACCGCATTTTGGAATGCCAACTGACCGAAAAGACATTTGCATTTGATAAGAATTTTGATATTGATGCTTATTTCCAAGGGTGTTGCGGCATTATTCACTCTGACAAGGAACCGATTAAGGTTGTCGTCAAAGCGTATGACAATGGAGCTGATTATTTGCGCACACTGCCTTTACATGAATCGCAGCGTGAACTTGATATAAGTGATGATGAGGCCACCTATTTTGAAATGCAGGTATGTCCGACATACGATTTATATCAGTCGTTACTCGCACAGGCAGACCAAATAGAAGTGATAGAACCGGAATCCGTGCGTAAACAAATGCGGAATTTTGCCAAGAATCTGATGTCGTACTACAAAGAGGGAAAAAATGATTGACGGACTGAATTTTATAGCACTAGACTTTGAAACAGCCACAGGTAAGCGCTCTTCCGTTTGCGAAGTGGGCATTTGTGTGGTTCGTAATGGTGAAATTGTAGAAACCCGTTCTTGGCTGGTACAGCCAGAGGACAATCTATACAGTTATTGGAATATGCAATGTCACGGTATCCGTCCGGAAGATACGGAATGCTCTCCTTCCTTTCCCGAAGTATGGGAAGAAATCGAGCGGTTGTATCTTGACGAGTTTGACACCTTTGTTGCACACAATGCTCCCTTTGACCGCAGTTGTCTGGAACATTCCGCACAGTTCTATCACTTGCATTTACCCGAAATTAAATGGAAATGTACCTTAAAGATTGCAAGACAGGTTTATGATTTTGGCTGCAACACCCTCGGCTTTCTTTGCGAACAACTCGGAATACCGGAAGGCAAGCACCACCGTGCAGGAGATGATGCAGAAATGTGTGCGCGGCTGTATTTGAGAGAAATGACAGAAACCAAATAATATTGTAATACAACGAATATGCAAGATGAAACCATACAACAGGGACTGCAACTAAAAGCCTTAAAGGAGTTAAAAGGCGGTACATTCATTATCCCTTTTCAACAAAGAGGGTACAAATGGACACAAAATAATGTAAAAGAACTGCTTTATGACATCAAAGACTTTATGGATTGCCCAAACACCAGTAAACGTATATATTGTTTGCAACCTTTAACCGTTGTAAATAAGGGTGATAATAGGTACAGTATTTTAGATGGACAGCAACGCCTTACCACACTATTTCTACTCTATATGTATCTGAAGGAACCAGCCCCTTATACGTTCCAATTTGAGCGTGATAAGAGTGATAATAATGATACTTCTCCAAAGAGATATGAATTTCTTCAGAAAATAGCTTCTACCGATGAGGAAACTGCAAGTGAGAATATTGACTACTTTTATATTTATAAAGCCTATCAACAAATCAAAGAAACTTTCAAGGAATGGGGTTCTTCCATGCAGGAGGCATTTAAAGGACTTTTAAATGCCGGCAAAGACGAAAAATCCGTACAGGTTATTTGGTATGAAGTTAAAGAGGAAAAAGAGCATGAAACTTTTCGAAACCTTAATAGCGGAAAAATCCAACTCACGAATACCGAACTTATCAAAGCTCTGCTGTTAAACAACGCATCTGGCTTGCCCGATAATGAGCGCATTGAAGCCGCCTCTCAATTTGAACAAATAGAACGGGAAATACAGAACGACCACTTCTGGTATATGTTCAATTCGAAGGATGTAAGACGAGGACAAACAAGAATGGATATGCTCTTCAATCTGGTGTCGGACTGCAAACAAAAAGATTACGAATTAGACCCACGCTGGTCGTTTCGAAACTATTTCGACAAGCCGGAACGTGGCACACTATCTGAGAAATGGAAGAAAGTACGTCACACATTCCTACGGCTGAAAGATTTGTATAACAACATCTATTGTTACCACTATATAGGTTTTCTGACTTATCATAGGGGAGGGAACTCGTTGGAGGGACTAAAAGAATTGCTGAAGAAATGCGAAAGTACGAAACATCAAGCATTAATAACATCATTCAAAGACGAAATCAAAATAATCTTGAGAAAATCAAAGATAGAGAAAAAGAAAGAGGTCAGCGCAGAATATGAATCTGTTACAGACTTTAATTATAATGTACCCAAGCCCGATTTAAGAGAACTCTTCCTTATGCACAATATCGAAACATTGCTTCAAAGATACGAACTACATAAGGGCGATACCGACAAAGAAAAAATGATGCAGGATTTTGAACACTTTCCTTTTAACCTGTTTCATAATCAGCACTGGGACATTGAACATATTGCATCTTACACAGAATCCGATTTCAAGAACGATAAAGACAGAAAAGATTGGCTGGATAGTATAAAAGAAGATTTAGGTGAAGACTATGACAGTGGAGCTAAAACACTGGAAAAAGAATATAATTCTGCTAATGATAAAAAGAAAGAGAGATTTGATGAATTGTACAAGCACATAATGGAGCAATATGAAAAAAAGACAGCAGATGCCATCCCCGATGATGACCCTAATGGCAACGGGAAGGATAAAATGCAGATTGGCAACATTACCTTGCTTGACAGCCACACTAATAGAAGTTACCACAATGCATTGTTCCCTCGGAAACGACGCTACGTAATTGTTGCAGATGGATTGATGGACAGTACAAATAAATTAGATAAGGAAATAAACAAAGTATATGTCCCCATCTGTACGCGACAGGTTTTCACGAAGTCTTATAACAAAAGCGCCTCGCTCAATTTGAATGTTTGGACACAAACAGATGCAGATGCATATGTCAAAGACATGGAACAAAAATTACAATATTATTTTCCTCAAAACAATAAAGAATTATGAACTTTCTTGATGCCTTTCAAAATAAAACCATATTGATACCCATGTTACAGAGAGAGTATGTACAGGGTGGCAAAGAAGATGTTATCAATCCTTTCCTTGACTCTCTAATATTCACAGAGGAACAGTGTGACTTAAATTATATCTATGGGTATGATAAAACAGTTGACAATGAAACGTGCTTTATTCCGGTAGATGGTCAACAGCGACTTACAACTCTGTGGCTACTTTATACTTATATGTACGCCAAAAAAGGAATTTCTAAAGAGTTTCACGTGACATTAAAGTTTGTAGCAAGAGAATATGCACAGGATTTCTGTCATGCATTACAAGAGCATCTGCAAAAATTGTTAGAGCAAGAAGTAAAGGAAGAGGATGATTTAAGAACAGCAATTGTTGACCAATCCTGGTTTATCAGTTCGTGGTACAGTAATGCTACTGTCAGGAATATGCTGATGACATTGAGCTATATTCATCAGAAAATAAAATCAAGCAATATAGAAAAAGTATGGGAACGACTGAATAGTGACAATGTATCATTTGCTTTTCTGAATATGGATGAGAGCAATGGATTAGATGATGACATTTATATCAAAATGAATGGTCGCGGTCGTGCGCTTTCACCTTTTGAGAATCTGAAATCGTGGATAGACGAACAGATAAAAGAACTGCAATTTGCCGAAGACTGGAAACAAAAAATGGACAATCAGTGGACACAGCTTTTTTGGGATAATCGTAACAGAAGTCAAAGCCATCCTGAGGAGATTGACGATGAACAGTTGTTTTGTTTCCACAATATGCTTCTTCTTTATCATGTAAAGCAAGGCAAGTTACTTGACAACATCAATGAAATTCGGCAGCAACAACCACATTTATATGAAGAACTGCTTAGTTTTTTAGGCGTCAAGAATGAGAAGGCAACAGAGGAAGAAGTGCTTTCTGCTGTTTTCAAATGGATTCAAAAAGCCGATAAATTTTCACTAATATGGATAAAGCGACTGAATTTAATGCCTAAAGAGTTCTATGATAGCGCATATAATTGGATGAATAAACTTGTCCAATACAATGATGAGGCCAATCATCTAAATCTCTATATTGGTTCATCAGCCAAAGACAAAAACACGATACTATATCAACTGGCTATGTGCAAAGGTTCCTTTGAGCGCACCCTTCCATTGTTATATGCACTTCTTTCGTATCAAGGAGGCGCGACTCCTTTATTCGATTGGATGCGTACTATGCGCAATTTAATCTTAAACACCAGCATTTCCAGAGAGAACATATCAAAAATAATGTCTTCAATAGATCTGCTTGCTAAAAAGGCCACAGATAAAAACATATACGATATTTTAATAAATGAAAGCCTCGAGCTTGCATTCAATAAGGAACAAATTAAAGAAGAGATAGAAAAAGCAAAACCGGAATCACGTCTTTATTATGATGACATGATTGAGATGGAAAACGGACAATTCTTTTCTGGCTGTATTGGAGTATTGTTAAAGTTCTTACCTAAAGGAGAATGTTGTGAAGGCTATGATATTTGGTCAGAGAAGAATGTAATAGCATATTCAGAAATATTACTGGATATTTTTAATGGAAGCAAAAAAGGGATTAATCCAAAATATGATGAAAAAAAAACATACTATTTACGCCGTGCTTTAATGACATATCCTCCATATTATTTTGGAATTAAAAAAAGTGTTTGGTGCTTCTGTTCTGAATTGGAAGATTGGAGAGAATATATAAGAAAAGGGGAAAATGATTCTTTACGTCTTCTCATAAAAAATATTTTGTCTCCAGCATATAACGATAACAAAAGAGGCATTAAAAACCTTATCCCAAAACTTCAGGAATATGTAGAAGAGATATCCAAACAATACGAAAATTGTATTGAGGCTAAAGATGATGATAACACATATAGATTTCATTTCATCCATCACCCAGGCGTATGGTTCTACATGGGTGATAATCAATGTGCTAAACGGAATAACAATAATTTTGTTCTGAAACAATCTAAAAGCAATAACAGTAAGAGGATGGAACTGCGTACTTATTGCCTATATCTAGATTACAAACATCAGCTAGAGCTACAAACTACGTATAAAAAGAATGGTTGGAAAATAGGAAAATATCCCAAAGAAGCATCTTGCTTTTATTTTGACAAAACAATAACTATTGAAGGTAAAAAAATTACTCTTAGGATTGATGTATATTTTTCTAAACCGAGAGACTCAGAAAACTGCTATGCGTTTGATATGCGTGTGCTTCAATATGATAATGAGGAAAAAAGACAAGAACTAAATGAATCCTTCTTTAAGACACACTTCCCTAAGTTACAAGAAAATGGCAGATTGAAATCACCACTATATTCCAGAAAAGAGATTATTGAAAAGTTAAATGAATGCTTAATAAGTATTTGAGTGGATACCTAATAATAAATATTCTACCCCACAGACACGCAAAAACACACTAAAATAAACAAAGAATTTTATACAGAAATAATATGAACGACACAAAGACATCGCAAAATTATTTTGCTCAAAACAAGATTAAAATCCCAACTAATCAGAAAGGTTATGCCAGGGATAAAAATAAAAAGAGTGAAGAGATTATTGAACGCTTATTAGTGTCTTTGTTCAAATGAACCCAATCCAACCTATGCCGAAGTGAAAGGACCAGGTTCATTCTTTATATGTCGGAAAAATTTCATTCCGGGAGGTATATACTCCTACAACAGCAACGTATATATAGACCTTACGTTACTTGGAAAGCGTATATTCTCCCGCCTTTTCCGTTACCACCTTTTGCAGTTCTGCAAGATTGGGTTCGTGGTCACACTCCACGACAGCTACCGGCGGATTGAGCGTTACAGTGGCTTTCAGGCCTTCGATACTGTTTAATGCATTCTCCACATGCGTGCGGCAATGGTTGCACATCATGCCTTCTACTTTAAATTCGTACTTCATAAGATTGTTGTTTATTGGGTTAGTTACATCATTTGTTGCTGGCTGCTGCGGCGTAAATGTGTCCAGAGATGCAATCGGCATTCCGATACGTTTCCGCTTCAGACGCAGACTGTTTGTCACGACACTCACACTGCTTAATGCCATAGCGGCACCGCCTATCATAGGGTTCAACAGAAAACCGTTGAACGGATAAAGCACTCCAGCCGCCACAGGCACAGCTATCAAGTTATAGATGAACGCCCAGAAAAGATTCTGGCGCACCGTGCGCAAAGTAAATTGCGAAAGACGAATGAGTTCGGGCAGGCGCAGCAAGTCGGACGAGAGTATGGTTACCATGGCTGTATCCATTGCAATATCGCTTCCCTTACCCATGGCAATGCTCAGGTCTGCCTTGGCCAGGGCGGCACTATCGTTAATGCCATCTCCTATCATGCCCACCTTATGCCCTTTCATCTGGAGCTGCCCGATAAATGCAGCCTTGTCGGCAGGCAATACCTTTGCCTTGTAGTGGCTGATGCCCACCTGATGAGCTACAGCCGCAGCTGAAGCTTCATTGTCGCCGGTCAGCATATACACTTCAATACCTGCCTTGTGTAATTCTGCAACAGCAGGAGCAGATGTATCCTTTATCTTATCGGTTACTGCAAAAACGGCATATATCCGTTGCTCACCGGCAAAGTAAACCAATGTTTTCGCCTCATGCAACCACGTTTGGGCACGTTCCTGCGCTTCCTGGTCTATTACAATGCCGTACTCCTGCATCAGTTCGAGACTCCCTGCATAATACGTCTTTCCTCCGAAATGCCCTTTTACACCCTTTCCCGGGATATTCTCAAAATCAGATACCGTTACCGAAGATTCCCCTTTCATGAAATCCACAGCAGCCACTGCCAACGGATGAGAAGACAGACACTCCATACTATAGAAAACACTACGCAGTTCCGACGACTGACAGCACCAATATTCATCCGTCACCATGGGATGTCCTTCTGTAATGGTACCGGTTTTATCCAACACAATCACATCCACCTTACGGGCTATCTCCAAACAAGTGGCATCCTTTATCAAAATACCGTTCTCCGCACCCTTTCCAATGCCCACGATAAGGGCTGTAGGCGTTGCCAGTCCCAAAGCACAAGGACACGCAATAATCAGCACCGTTACCATTGAAAGGATACCATGCACAAATCCACCTTCCGGTGCTAAGATACACCACAAGACAAATGTCACTATAGACAATCCTATAATAACAGGGACAAACACACCGGCTATTTTATCCACCAATTGCTGTACCGGCGCTTTACTACCTTGTGCATCCTGCACCATGCGGATGATTTGCGACAAAAGAGTATCCTGACCTGTTTTGGCAATGCGCACACGAAGCACACCGTCACGATTGATAGTACCAGCCAGCACCTGGTTGCCTTCCTGCTTGCACACCGGCAATGGCTCGCCCGTCAGTGAACTTTCATCCACATAAGACGTTCCTGCAATAACCGTTCCGTCGGCAGCCACACGCTCTCCCGGCTTTACAACAAGCACATCCCCCGTGTGTACTTCCCCTATGGGTATGCACCTCTCACCGTTATCGGTCAACAGCGTAACCGTTTTGGGTTGCAATCCCATCAATTTACGAATGGAAGTGGATGTTTTCTGCTTAGCCCGTTCTTCCAACAATCGTCCCAAAAGAATGAAAGCAATAATAACACTGGCCGATTCAAAATAAATGTGCGGTTCAATTCCCCTTGATAACCAAACATTAGGGAAAAACAGGTTAAACAGGCTAAAGAGATAGGCCACTCCCGTACTACTTGCCACCAATGTGTCCATATTGGCAGAACGATGTCTCAACTGTTTCCATGCACTACTATAGAATCGTCGTCCCGGCCATGCAACCACAACAGTTGCCAACAACCACACCACATATTTCATTCCGGGCACATCCAGGAAAAACATGCTCAAAACCATAACAGGCACAGCCAACAGAACCGCCCAAATTGTCTCATGACGTAAACGTGCATATTCCTTTCGGCGTTGTTTGTCCACAGCTTCTTCATCCGAAGAAGTATCCGTGAGCAAGTCATAGCCGGCTTGCTGTACGGCAGCCTTCAATTGGTCGGGCGTACATTGGGCCGGGTCATAAATTATCCGTGCCGTAGCCGATGCATAATTTACATTGGCCTCATACACACCCTTCTGTTCATTCAGCACCTTGTTTACCCTGGCGGCACATGAAGCACAACTCATTCCCATAATAGAACAAGTAGTTTTTTCCTTTTTTGTATTCAAGCTATCCATACCTTACCTTTTTGCATCTGTCAATCTTATGCCCAATTATGGTCACCATAGGGAAATGCTTAGGTTTTTCCGTCTTATTGGAACCATCAAACCTAACCATCAAACCCATCCTTCGTCTTCCACTAATTCAGCATTTCATTGCAGAGGCAAAAGTAGCCGGAACACACCAAACAAGCATTACATATTTATGGATTAGATTTATATCTCATCCAACGGTCGCAGATGATGATTTTTCAGGCGTTTAAACTGTGTCGGCGACAATCCTGTTACCGACTTGAACTGAGCGCTCAAATGAGCCACACTCGAATAGTGCAATCTAAAGGCTATTTCACTAATTGTCAACTCGTCATAAACCAGCAGCTGCTTGACATACTCGATTCGCTGTGCTATGTAATAGCGCTCAATGCTGACAGCTTTCATCTCAGTAAACAATTTACTGAGAGCACTGTACTCATGATGACACTTGTCCTGCAAATAATCCGACAGATTCATCTTGTCCTGCACTTCCGGGCTATGTACATATTCGATAATTCCGACACGTATCTGCTCCAATAGCCGCATCCTCCTATCGTCTATTACTTCAAAGCCATACTCCTCGAGGTGCTTTCTAATACTGTCCATCTTTGCCCTTTCCAGCGGCTCGGACAGGAAAACCTTTCCCAACTCCACTTGTGTGGGCGTAATGCCATTTTCCTCAAACACATTTGTCACCGTCATGATGCAGCGGCGACAAACCATATTTTTTACATAAACGATATTATCTGTCATTACGATATGATTATTTGACTGCAAAGTTAGGCATTGAGTATGGATTTTTCTTGAAAAACAATCCGTATTCTTGTACAGAATCTTTTTAATGGATGCCGTTACACAAGTTTGGGGAGATGGTCATATAAAAAAACAGTCCGAATGTACAGATACAAACGGACTGCTTATCCAATAGCGCATTAGCCTACCATTTAACAGGTTCGCTCAAAATGTTTCCATCGGCAGCATCATCCTGTGTGAAGGTTGCACCTTTATATTGGATACAAAGCATCACAAGTGGAGTGGTACCATTATTGCGGACCGAACGTTTGCCAGCCGGCGCCACCCTGACAACACTGCCTTCTGAAATGGGAAAAATTGCTCCATCCACTTGGAATTCACCTGTCCCACCCAGAAAAATATAAAGTTCCTCATGGTTTTTATGCGTATGCAAGAAACCCGTTTCTGTACCAGGCTGAAACATCTGAAAAGACAGTTCGCTACCCGTTGTTTCCAAGGCTGCTCCACAGAACACTTTTCCAGGAATCTTCACTTCTGGGGCAAGTTCCAAAACATAGTCACTCAATTCATTGAATTTTCCAACATTAATAGCAGTAAAATTTTCTGCTGTTGCAATAGTTTTCAACTCTTTCATCTTTGCTTTATTTTAAAAGGTTCAATATATAAG
>JADIMG010000102.1 GCA_017694875.1 Candidatus Gallipaludibacter merdavium | reverse complement strand
GTTTCGAAAGGGAGCAACGGCTTCGCCCACCCACTCTTCACTGATGTACGGGCCATAAACTTCAGCAGTGTCGAACAATGTAACCCCTTGGTCGTATGCTCTGCGGATAAGTGCTATCATCGCCTTTTTATCATATCTGCCACCATAGTAACCAACCATAGGCAGACAACCTAGGCCGATGGCAGATACCTCCAAACCGCCTAAGTTTCGGTATTCCATATCTTTTTTATGTACTAGATTGTCAGAAAAAGAAAGCTTATTTGTTTTAAGCTCTTTGTAAGGTGTTGATTCGGAAAAGACCTTTCCTATACCTGTTATTGCTCCGATGGTTGCAAAAGTATAACCGGAGGCTTGCTTCAGAAAATTTCTTCGGTCCATAATCTTCTCTTTTTAGTCTTTATGCAAAAGTAGCAGTGAACAGATAAAATGTTTGTAACGATAATACGGAGTTATATACCCTTTTTACTGAAGGTGGAACGTTTTTATTACAAACGGGTTAGCATAGGATTTACTGATAATGAATTAGTAGATGTTCTTTACTGAACTTAAGTTGCTTGAATGTTGCATAAGAGGCAATATGTGTACTTCTGTTTTGCAATCCTTTTCTGTATATTGACAGTTAAATAACACTAAATAACCAACTAATAGACTCATATATAGTCAGTTTAATATAGCAATATTATATATTTGTTGTATTATTACGGCGATTTTATTAAATATATCCTTTTATGTCAACCGCTAAATATATAATCCTGTTTCTTTTGGGGACATTGTTAATTGCTTGTTCTCAAGAAAAGAATGATTTACAAGGTATATTGAACCATGGTTATGAAACAAATTTTACGCATAGACTAGCGGATATTTATGTGAATATTTTCATTACAACTGCTGAAAACAAGGAGAATATAAAAACTGTTTGCCTCCCGATTACCACTATTATTTCAAAATTGGCAGAGGATTCATTGACAAAGAATATAGCAGCTAATGAGGATTACCTGAAGCAGGTAATTGTAAATCAGCAAGCTGTTGTTCTACCTGTTGGGCATACTTTGTTTAATGATGTTCTGCAAAGTTCTGAAGAAGTTCAGGTTATATATAATAATGGTGGATATAAGGCCCTGTTGCAGAACTATTTCTTTCGTTCTTATAGTGAACTGAATGATTGGTGGGATTTTTGTTTGGACAAGGTTCATTCTGCTTGTGATGCAAGCGTTTATTATAGACGGAGTCCAGTCTATCTTTACTATCGGGATGATGATGTAGTGATGGATGTAAATAAACAATTGACTATTTTATCCTTGCTTTTTCAGAATGGCATTTATTGTTATTTGGATGAAAATGGAAATACTTCTGTGCTTAGTTTAAGTCAGGATTATGTGGATATAATTCCCTTTCCTGTTCTCGAATGTAGGTAGTAGTTACAGTAACAAATGGATTTATTGTTATGCTTATGTGGAATCAGTATGATTGCTTGTGGCAGAAAGCTTTTAAAGGCTCAAGGATGACATTTCTGACAGCTTTATTGCTTGTCTTGGTGCAAAGTGCATGTTCTGTTCGAGGAAGTGCTTTGGAAGCTCTGATGGATGATGATACCGACCTCTATGTGATGTTATATATCTCTCAGGACAATAATTCTCTGGATATTGATTCTGTCTGTCTTCCGGTGAGTGGAATTGTGTCGGAATTGGCAAATAATCCATCCACAAAAAATATGGCTACAGATATGAATCTTTTACAACAATCAATTATCAGTGGTCAACCGCTTGCCTTGCCTAATGGTCATGGCTTGTTTGATGATGCTCTTTGTTGTAATGTTGAGGTTGACTCTATTTATGCTAAAGGCTATGAAAAGAGAAACCATAGATTTTTGGGCGTTGAAAATGACACTGTTTCTGACCCTGCCTATAGAGCGTTATTGCATCATTATTTCTTTTTCTATGCCGATGGTGTATCGGTTGAAAATTTGTATGTATGTTTGGATCGTGTACATTCTGCTTGTGGTTCGAGTGTTTATTATGGACATTCTTCTACACCTGCGTTTTATAGGGAAAGCGATGAGTTGATGGACGAAAGGAAATTGTCATACATAGTCTCTTTGCTTTTTAAGAAAGGTATCTATTGTTCATTGGATGACAATGGTAATATTCGACTCATGAATACAAATTTGACTTTGCATGATATTGTTGAGATTCCTTATCCTATTGTAGAAATTCGATGATAGTTATTCTCTCTACTTTGACATTCAATTTTCACATTCTTTTCTCTATTAATAATAACTGAATATTTTTAACAGAAATCAATAGCTGATGATTTTGATGCTCTTTTTGCACCTATTTTCAGTGTGATTTTTCCGATTAACTGACCGATAAAAGACTTTCACACGATTCTCAGAGGGTTAAATCGGGGTGAAAATGACTGTAAATTATTGATGCTCTGTTAGTTCCAATAATTTTTGCAAGTTCATATTTTTCGGCATTCTGGATGCGTTTTACGCTTTTGAAGTGCTGAAGCAGTTCATTCTTCGTTTTTTCACCAATTCCCTTGATATGGTCGAGCTCTGAAGCTGTCTGACTTTTGCTTCGACGGTCACGATGGAAGGAAATGGCAACCCGGTGTGTTTCGTCTTGTATTTGGGTGAGAAATTTGAAAAGTTCTTCAGTCGGTTTGAGTCCAATCGTTGCCGGAGGAAATCCGAACAGCAATTCATGGGTGCGGTGATGGTCGTCTTTGGCCAACCCGGCAATGGGTATGTTTACGCCCACTTCTTCCAATGCCTGTCTAATCATTTCCATTTGACCGGCACCGCCATCAGCAATGATAAGGTCGGGTAGGGGAGAGTTTTCATTAATCAAGCGGGTATAACGTCTTTTGACCACTTCCATCATGCTGGCATAATCATCAGGTCCTTCCACAGTCTTGATGATGTATTTCCGATAGTCTTTGCGTGACGGTTTGGCTTTCTTAAACACAACACAGGCGGCAACGGCATCGCTACCCGATATATTGGAATTGTCGAAACATTCAATATGCAGTGGCATTTTTTTCATACCGAGTTTTTTCTGCAAACTGCTCAACAGACGAGTCATGCGCTGTTCCGGATTGAGCTTTTCCGCCTGCTTGTATTTATCTACCTTATATTGTCTCACATTCTGATAGGAGAGGTCCAGCAGTTTTTTCTTGTCCCCGATTTTGGGTATCATGAACTCTACATTATGAATGTTCAGTTCTGGCATAAAGGGTACAATCAGTGTTTTGGCATCACTTTTCAGACGGTCCCGAAGTTCCAGAATACCCATGGCAAAGATTTCTTCTTTTGGTTCGTCCATGCGCTTTTGATATTCGATGGTGAATCCTTTGGTAATCGAACCTTTCGATATGTGAAGCATGTTGATATAGGCGCTTCCATCGTCTTCCTCATAGGAATAGACATCCAGATTATCATCATGGGTAGTTGTAATAACGGTTTTTGCCTGGTATTTCAAAATGGCATCATATTTCACTTTCAATGCCTGTGCCTCTTCAAAACGCAATTCAGCAGCCAGCTTTTGCATTTCCTTGACGAGATAATCGGTAATGTTGTGACTATTGCCTTTGGCTATTTCCTTGATTTCATCAATCATCTTCAAGTAGTCTTCCCGGCTTTGAAGTCCTTCACAGCATCCTTTACAGTTTTTGATGTGATATTGCAGGCATACTTTAAACCGTCCGGCAGCGATTCCATCGGGAGTTAGTGGAAGCCTGCATGTGCGTATGGGATATATTTCGCGTATAAGCTCCAGTAGGGTGTCGAGCACATAGACATTGCTGTAGGGGCCGAAATATTCAGCGCCTCTCACTACTTGACGTGTTCTGAATACACGCGGAAAAGCTTCTTTAGTAATGCAGAGCCAAGGGTAGGTTTTGCCGTCTTTGAGCAATATGTTGTAGCGTGGCTGGTATTGTTTGATGAGATTGTTCTCCAGCAACAATGCATCCGTTTCCGTATTGACAACGATGTATTTCAGGTCGTGGATATGTTTGACCAATACGTTTGTCTTCACGGAATCATGTTCCTTGTTGAAATAGGAAGATACTCTTCGTTTCAGATTTTTGGCCTTTCCAACGTAGATGATAGTTCCTTCTTCGTTGAAATATTGGTAAACGCCCGGCGTTTCGGGCATGGTGGAAATGATGTTTTTAATATGTTGGATGCGTTCTGACATACTGCAAAAATACGGCTTTTTTTCGTTTCCTAAAACCTTTCTGCTGGCATGTAATTTGTTCCCCATGTTTTGTTATTTATATCTTTTGCTTATGAAAAATCAGAATTTCTGGATGGGTGTAGCCATTGCAGTTGGTTTGTTTGCTTTGGGCGTGTTGCTCAAAAGCGGTATGGAAAATTTCAAGGACCGCGAACGTGTGGTTTCGGTAAAGGGTTTGTGTGAAGAGGAGGTGGCCGCAGATTATGTAATATGGCCACTGGTCTATAAGGAGGTAGGTAATGACCTGCTTTCAATCACGCAAAGTGTTTCGGACAAGAACAAGGAGATTGTTCGTTTTTTAAAGGAAAAGGGCATTGAGGAATCCGAGATTTCTGTTGCTCCGCCGGCTTTGGTCGATTTGGAGGCTGACCGCTATCGTTCGGAAAAAACGCCTTATCGTTATAATATAACCTCGGTAGTAACGGTTGCATCCAAGAAAGTGGATTTGGTTTCATCGCTTATTTTACAGCAGGCGGAGTTGCTGAAAAAGGGTATTGCGCTTACATCGGACGATTATCGTTATCAAACGGTATATTCTTTCAATGGCTTGAATGATATCAAACCAGACATGATTGAAAAGGCCACAAAAAATGCGCGGGAAGCGGCAGTGAAATTTGCCGAAGATTCCGGAAGCAAATTGGGAAAAATCCGTACGGCTGATCAGGGTACATTTTCAATTACCGACCGTGATAGTAATACGCCTTCCATTAAAATTGTGCGTGTAGTTACCCGCATTGACTACTATTTGGAGTAATTCAGTCTTTTATATAACAATAAAGGGCGCACCCATTGGGTACGTCCTTTATTGTTTCTATGTTCGCTCTTATAGAATACTGATAAGCTCTCGTGATTGAACTAATTTTTTCTTTTCGTAGGTCTCTTCTTTTACAATACCAATCCCACGTGCGTACCATGATTTGGTTGTACTCTTTTCGCTTACACCTGCCATTTTTGTCTCAAAAGTTTCTTCTACTATGTAACAATCGAATGTTCCTGCTTCTGTATTGATGGTTTCTTGTCCAATTACCTTGCGGTTATAGCACTTAATTTTACTTTTTACAAAAGCAATTGTAAATGTAATGGCATAGTCTGGTAGCTTCATTCCTGTTGCAAGTTTGATAGGGATTCCTCTACATTCACCTTCTATTTTTAGGTTTTCCATTACTTGGTCTAACTCTTTCATTTCCGTTTCGCTCGCACCTGCTTCTATAAGACTCAATTTCATGGTTTCTTTTATGGTGCTTTGCATTATGGACGCCAAGTCAATAATTACCTCGCCTTCCTTTAAAAGTACTGTCTTTTTGACCGATATTCCTTGTTCTTTATTGTTCACTCTTTGTAATCCGATGCTTGTTACTTTTCCATTATTGAAATCACCTGTGAACGTTGTAATTGAATCTGCGGTTACAAAATTTACTTTGCCTGTTGCATCTTTATGTTCATATTCCAATACTATACCTGCTTTTGTTGGAAAGAACGGTTCTTCTGTTGTAGCAAATGCTCTTGAACTTAATGTACCTGCAATAATAGCTGCAGCCATGAAAATTTTTGTGACCATAATATTGATTTTAAAAATGAGTTCTTATGTTGTGGATGTTGTTTTTCTCAATTAATGTGCTTGTGGGCTTTTCTATCCTTATTTTCGCAAATATAGAAAATTATTTCTATTCGTTTCTCAGTATCAATTTTCCGAAATTATTTTTTTGCTAAACGCATTCTTCTCTTGTTTTTATCCTTGCATTTTCTAAAATGCATATATAAAAAAACATCCAGTCCTTACATGAAGGACCGGATGCATGTCTATCTTAATTTGTTTTTAGTAGTGGAGTAGTGAACTTACTTCTATACCGCTTTCAAAAACATCTCTGCCGTATAGGTCGTCCAGTTCAACAAGGAAATTGACATATATCTTTTTTACGCCGAATTTCTTTACCAAATCACATGCTGCCTTCATAGTTCCTCCTGTGGCCAGTAAATCATCGTGCAGCAAAACCACATCATCTGCATCCAGTGCGTCCTTGTGTATTTGTATGGTGTCTATGCCATATTCTTTGGCGTAGCTAATATCTATTGTTTCTGCTGGCAGTTTTCCTTTCTTTCTGATGGGCACAAATCCAGCGCCTATCTTGTTGGCTAAAACGGGAGCCATAATAAAACCTCTGGATTCTATTCCTACTACTTTTGTAATGCCTTTATCCTTGTAAAGTTCGTACATTTCTTTTTCAAAGAAACGCATGCATTCGGGATTTTTGAAAGCGGTAGTTAGGTCGCGGAAAATGATGCCTTTGATGGGAAAATCCACCACATCTCTGATTTCTTTTTTTACTTCTTCTGCAGTCATAATGGTATTGGTTTAATGTTCCACGTGGAACAAATTTGTAGGTTTTGTTTCACGTGGAACGTAGTTATCGTCCTAATAAAACTAATAATACATTGATGTCATTCGGTGAAATGCCTGGAATACGGCTGGCTTGTCCGATGGTTTCGGGGTCGATTTTTGTGAGCTTTTGCCGAGCCTCCGTTGAAAGCGAAAGAACGCTGTCGTAATGTACACGCCCGCGAAGAGGAATATTTTCCAAACGATGGAGCTTGTCTGCTATCTGGCGCTCACGCTCAATATAACCGCTGTATTTGATATGTATTTCTGTTCCTTCTATTACTTCTTCGCGCTGACTGTCTATTTCGTCTGTCATTTCTTTCAGGGCTGGCAATGTTTCAATCAAATCCTCCAGGCTAATTTGTGGACGCATGAGTATATCGGTTAACTTGCATCCCTGCCGTAGTTCTCCTGAACCTTTGGCAAGTAATAACTCGTTTACTTGTTGTGGCTTCACGGAGTAAGTGCCGATGAATTCAATTAAACGGTCTTGTGCAGCTTTCTTGTTTTTCCACGATTGGTAACGCTTTTCTGTAGCTAATCCCAAACGGTATGAGCGCTCGGTTAAACGCATGTCAGCGTCATCTTGACGAAGCAGGATTCTGTACTCGGCGCGGGAGGTAAACATGCGATAGGGTTCGTCTACACCCTTTGTCACCAAGTCATCAATCAATACACCAATATAGGCTTCATCGCGACCTAAGGTGAATGCATCACCACCCACGCAATTCTGATGGGCATTGATACCGGCTATCAAACCTTGCCCAGCGGCTTCTTCATAGCCGGTTGTGCCGTTTATCTGACCGGCAAAAAACAGGTTTTTGATGCGCTTCGTTTCCAGGGTGTGATACAATTGGGTAGGGTCGAAAAAGTCATATTCGATGGCATAACCTGGACGGTATAGCTCGGCATGCTCAAGACCCTTAATGGTATGCAAAGCGGCAATCTGCGTTTCCAACGGAAGGGAAGAGGAAAAACCGTTTACATAATATTCTTGTGAATCGACACCTTCAGGTTCTAAAAACAACTGATGGGCTTCTTTTTCTGCAAAGGTAACTATTTTTGTTTCTATACTCGGACAATAGCGCGGCCCGATGCTCTTGATTTGTCCATTATACAAGGGGGAGTCTTTCAGTCCTTTTCTCAATGTGGCATGGGTTTCCGGATTAGTGTAAGTAATCCAGCAACTCATTTGCTTGAGCTGACGTTTTACATGCTCCAAATAGGAAAATTTGTGAAAATCGTTTTCTCCGATTTGTTCGGTCATTTTGCTGAAATCGATTGTCCGCCCGTCAAGACGGCAGGGAGTTCCGGTTTTCATACGGTCGGTTGTAAATCCAATCGAACGCAATTGCTCGGTAATGCCATGAGATGACGGCTCAGAAATACGACCGCCGGAAATCTGTGTTTTCCCAAAATGAAGCAATCCATTCAGAAATGTGCCATTGGTCAATATGACGGTTTGACTGCGCATTTCAACGCCCAGTAATGTCTTTACGCCTTTTACAGTGTTTCCTTCAATGATGAGTTCGGTTACAGTGTCTTGCCAAATGTGGAGGTTAGGGGTGTTGCTGATAATATGAACCCATTCCTCTATAAAACGTTTCCTGTCGCTTTGTGAGCGTGGACTCCACATGGCTGGACCTTTGGAACGGTTCAACATGCGGAATTGGATGGCACTCTTGTCGGTTACTATGCCCATCTGGCCACCCATAGCATCTATCTCTCTTACTATTTGGCCTTTCGCTATTCCTCCAACAGCGGGATTACAACTCATCTGACCCATTTTGTTCATGTCCATGGTGATGAGCAAGGTCTTTGAACCTAAATTGGCGGCTGCACAAGCCGCTTCACAACCAGCATGACCCGCACCTACAACAATAACATCGTATTTGAAATCCATATATAATTATATTGCTTTTGCTCTTGTATTCCAATTCAACTGACAGCAGGATGACTATACCTGTCTGACTTTTTCCAATCTTTCAGCGTCAAGACGCAGAAAAATAAACAGCAATATGGTAAATCCCCATAAGGACGAACCTCCGTAACTGAAAAATGGCAATGGAATACCGATAATGGGTACTAAGCCGATAACCATGCCTACATTGATGGCCAAGTGGAAGAAAAAGACGCTGGCCACGCAATAACCATATATACGTGAAAAAGCCTCACGCTGACGCTCTGCCATTTTGATGAGGCGTAGAATAAAATACAGATAAAACAGTAATACACCGGCAGAACCTACAAAACCCCATTCTTCTCCTACTGTACAGAAAATGAAGTCGGTATCCTGTTCCGGTACATATTTCAACTTGGTTTGTGTGCCGTTTAAAAAACCTTTGCCTAAAGCACCGCCCGAACCAATGGCTATCTTCGATTGGTTAACGTTGTATCCCTCGCCAGCCAGGTTCTTTTCAATGCCTAACAATACCTTGATACGGGTGGTCTGGTGAGGCTCCAATATGTCTTCAAAGATATAGTTGCATGAAAAGCAATAGGCGATGGAACCGAAGCAAAACAATATGACAAATACTAATTTTGTCTTGCGGTCTATCAAGGCAATGTAGGATAGGTATAGGCATGACACGATAACAATTCCAATTGATACCCATTGAAGATTGACGTCTATCCAATGGCAGGCAATAACGCTGATGGAATAAACGATAAGGATACCGAGCGCGAGAAAGCCAGTTTCTTTCTTTTTATGCTCTTTAAAATACAGGTAGAAAAGAATAACAAGAAGCAGAATGGCGCAACATATAATAATTCCAAGTGAACCGCTGCCTATTGCCAGTGTGGTTACGCTGTATTTGATGGTGATAACGAAGAATGTAACCGCTGCAACAGCCAGCAGAAGAATGATTCCGCTCATTCCCTCACGATAGAACATTAGGAAGAAGGAAAAGAAAACGAGTGCTGACCCTGTTTCTTTCTGCATAATGATGCAGAGGAGTGGCAAGAATAATATGCAACCGGGAATGATAAGGTCTTTCAGACTGCGTACTTTATATCCGTATTGCCCCATATATTTGGCCAATGCTAATGCCGTGGCCGATTTTGCCAATTCGGCAGGCTGAAAACTGATAGGGCCCAAAACTAACCAGGAATGCGAACCTTTTATGTTGGGCGCAATAAAAATGGTTAGTATCAGCAAAGCAACGATGAAACCGTAAATATAATAGGCAAAAATATCATAGAACTTTGAATCAATCAGCAGCAAAATACCGCCTATACCGTAAGCTGTCAGAATCCATATAAACTGTTTGCCGGCCCTATGGTCAAAATTCAATATGTTTGTTTGGTCAAAATCATAGCTCGCGCCATAGATATTGATCCATCCAAAAATAACAAAGGCTGTGTAAAGTCCGATTGTTATCCAATCCAACGCAAATTTCTTTCGGTTATTCTTTGACATCAGGGTTTGTTGCGGTTGTGCTTAATCGTTTAAATACTTCTTTTCTTCTTATTTCTCCGTATAAATACTGTTCTATCATCAAACTGGCGATGGGAGCCGCCCATGTGGCGCCGAAGCCTGCATTTTCAACGACAACGGCAACGGCAATTTTCGGATTGTCTATCGGAGCAAATCCGATAAAGAGACTGTGGTCTTTGCCGTGTGGGTTCTGGGCTGTGCCTGTCTTTCCGCCCATCGCTACGCTGTCTATTTTATGCCAACGGCCTGTGCCATATTCAAATACCCTCCACATTCCTTCTTTGACAACCGGAAAGTATTTGGGGTCTACATTAGTCATGTGCTTTCGCTGGAGCATGCTGTCACTTTTGTTCAAATGAGGGGTGATGTAATAACCTCCGTTGGCAATGGCAGCCATGAAGTTGGCCATTTGGAGCGGTGTGACCAATATCTCTCCCTGCCCGATGGAAAGGGAGCGGATGGTCAAAGCCTTCCAACCTTTGCTGCCATAATAACGGGTGTAGAATTTCTCGTTGGGTATGTTACCGCCAACTTGGTTGAACAAGTCGCTGTCGGTAAATTTCTGACCCAGACCAAAACTCATCACATCATCACGCCATTGATTGTAATTTTGTTTGAACAATTGATTGTCTTCTCCATAACCGTCCTTTTCCAGAGTGCTTTTGAAGGCTTGCCAAAAGTAGGGGTTGCAACTCTGCTCAATGGCATTGAGCAAGGTAACGGGTGAACCATGGTGGTGCGTACATTTGATGGGTTGCGAACTTGGCCCGTTGCATGGAAATGGAGTGTTTGGCGTGATGCCTCCTTCTTCCAGACAAACGAGTGCTTGTATCGTTTTGAAGGTAGAGCCCGGTGGATAAGTGGCTTGAGTGGCTCTGTTTAATATAGGTTTGGTTTTGTCTTTTACCAATTGTGCATAATTAACCGACCGTTGTCGCCCGACCAATATGGAAGGATCCCAACCGGGATTAGAGACAAGTGCCAGTATTTCACCGGTTTGAGGTTCTATGGCAACTGCACTCCCTATTTTTCCCGATAACAATGTCTCTGCTACCATTTGAAGTTTGATATCGATGGTCAAGGTAAGATTCTCACCCGCCTTGGGGGCAATGTCATATTTGCCATCGTCAAGTCGGCCTTTTATTCTGCCACGCGCGTCACGCAAGAGTATCTCCACGCCTTTCTCGCCTCTAAGCTGCTTTTCATAGGTGTATTCAATGCCATCACGGCCAGCATAGTCGCCCCGTTTGTAATAGTCGTCTGCATCAATGTCACTTTGCGATACCTCACCAATACTGCCTAAAACATGACAGGCACTTGGGTAGGTATAGTCACGCAGCGTACGGTTTTGTAGGGAGAAACCGGGGAATTTGTACAGCTTTTCCTGAAGCTTGGCAATATTTTCCATGCTTAGCTGTGTCATGAAGATTTGAGGGGTATAGCGTGAATATCCGCGCTTTTGTGACAAATCATGGATACGTTCTATAAACTCTTCTTTTGTTATATCGAGCGTTGAACAGAAATCAATGGTGTCAAAATCCTGAGGCATTTCTCTCTTTATGAGCATAATGTCATAGGCGGGCTGGTTGTAGACCAACAACTCACCATTACGGTCATAGATTAATCCGCGAGGAGGATATAGGGTCCGTTTTAAAAATGCGTTGCTGTCGGCTGCATCCTTGTATTTGTCCTCCATGATTTGCATGGAAAATAACCGCAGAATGTAAATAAATACGACCAAAGCAACGATAGCGGAAATGATATAGCCTCTTTTATATAAGTTATCATTAATCATACTATTTCTTCCTCATCTTTTCAATAATCAGTATGATACCAATGCAGACGGCTGAACTTATAATAATGCGTAACAGCGTATTCCACCAGCCTACCAGTGAAAATGCTTCTATGCTAAATAAGAGCAGATGCTGGATAATGACAAGTATGGAAACAAAGCGTATATATAGGCTAGTTCCGAAAGTTCGAAGGGAAGGGGCAAATCCGGGTACAATGTTCTCGTCGCTGATCATAGCCTTGATGAGTAACGGACGGATGTAGCATATAAGTAGGCTAGCTGCCATGTTGATGCCAAGTGTATTGGCAAATGAATCAAGCGTAAGCCCAACAAAAAAACCAATGAAAAGCTCTGCCCATCTGGGAATGCTCACAGGTAAAGCAATGAAGAAATATACATAAAGAGCTGGTCTGCAATAGATGGAAAGTTGCAGTTGATCTATAACTAGTACTTGAACCAACAATAAAATCAGAAAACGCAATATGTTTTGTAGGAGGGTTTTCATTTATTCAGCTGCTTTTTCTTCCAATGCCTTCTGTTCGTCGTATAGGCGGTTATCAATAATCGCTACATAAGTGAGCTTTTTGTAGTCAATACCTAATTCTACATCAATATCATAGTAGGAGTCGCTTTCTTCAAGATTGGCATATCGGATAGTACCGACCAATATGCCCTCCGGAAAATTGGAGGTGAAACCACTGGTGATGATGGTATCATTAAGCTGAACATCCACATGACGGGCAATATCATGTAATTTGGCTATTCTGTAATTTGTTCCAGGCCATTTAAGAATGCCTGCGTAATTGTTGCGTTTTATTTTGCTGTTTATACCTAATTCAGAATTGATAATGGGAATGACAACGCAGAAATTCTTTGAAACATTCTTTACTATCCCGACAACACATCCGTTGCTGATAACTCCCATATCTGGTCTGACTCCATCTTGCTCTCCCTTGTTCAAAGTGATGTAATTCCTGATTTTATGGGTGGTAATGTTGACAACCTTGGCAGGAATGAATCTTACGGTTGGAGATACGTTGGCAGGAAGGGTTGCTGAGTCTGCAACTGTTGTTTGATAGTTCTCCAATTGATGCTTAAGCTCTGAAATCTGATTGAGCAAATCCGTATTTTCCTGCGAGAGCAGTTGATTGGTGGTTCGAAGTTGAAAGAAATCTGTTATATTATTACTGATACTCAGTATGTTAGCCGTTATTTTATTGGCAGAAGAAAAAAGGATACTTCCCTGATACAGATTATGGTTGACAATGCATATGATGGCTACTGTTTCTAAAATAAGAAACAGAAACAACACAAGATAGCGAATAAAGAACTGTATAAGGTTGCGCATGAATATAAAAAACGAAAATACCTTGCAAAGGTAGAAATAAGTTTTGAGCTGACAATAATGTTTGGGATATATTGTAGGATACCTCAAATGGCATTGTGCTGCATCTATAAGCATGTTTTATAGCATGGAAAAATGTTTGGAGATATTGGTTACAAATTCTTACATTGCCAACCACATTCCATTATAAAAGGGAATTTTTTTAAATCTAATATTAATCTATTATCACTTAAAGAGTTATGAAGGTTTACAAATCAAATGAAATTAAGAACATTTCCTTGTTGGGAAGTTCTGGCTCTGGGAAAACCACTCTTGTAGAAGCTATGCTCTATGAGAGTGGAGTTATAAAACGCAGAGGTTCTGTGGAAAATCAAAATACAGTATCTGACTATTTTCCTGTAGAGAAGGAATATGGGTATTCTGTATTCTCAACGGTGGTCAACATCGAGTGGTTAGGTAAAAAACTGAATATTATAGACTGTCCGGGATCAGATGATTTTATTGGAGGAGCAGTCACATCATTAAATGTTACTGACACGGCTATCATTTTGTTGAATGCCCAAAATGGTGTGGAGGTTGGTACACAAAACCATTTCCGCTACACAGAAAAATACAATAAGCCGGTTATCTTCTTGGTGAACCAGTTGGACCATGAAAAAGCTGATTATGAAAAAACAGTTGAACAACTGAAGGAAATGTATGGTTCTAAAGTGGTACAAATACAATACCCGATTCAAGTAGGACCTGGGTTTAATGCCTTAGTCGATGTACTTAAGATGAAGATGTACCAGTGGAAACCGGAAGGTGGTGCACCTGAAATCCTGGATATTCCTGCATCTGAAATGGATAAAGCAAAAGAATTGCACAATGCCTTGTTGGAAGCTGCTGCTGAAAACGATGAAACATTGATGGATAAATATTTTGAACAAGGCTCGCTCGAAGAAGAGGAGATGCGTACAGGTATTCGTAAAGGTATGGTGATGCGTGATGTATTCCCCATCTTCTGTGTGTGCGCAGGAAAAGATATGGGTGTGCGCCGCTTGATGGAATTCTTGGGTAATATTTCGCCATCTGTTTCTAATGCCGTATTGCCAGTTACTACCGACGGGCGTGAAGTTCCGTGCGATGAAAACGGACCGACCAGCATTTATATTTTCAAGACAAGCGTAGAACCGCATATTGGTGAGGTATATTATTTCAAGGTGATGAGTGGAACACTCAAGGCTGGTGATGATTTGCAGAATGTAACACGTGGTTCAAAGGAGCGTCTTTCACAGTTGTATTCAACGGCAGGGCAGGTACGGACTCCGATAGAAGAGTTGTGTGCTGGTGACATAGGAGCAACAGTTAAATTGAAGGATACGCGTACAGGTAATACGCTGAATGCAAAGGATTGTGACTTTGAATTCCCATCCATCAAATATCCGGAGCCAAAGTACCGTAGAGCCATTAAGCCCGTAAATGAGGCAGAGGCTGAAAAACTGAGCTCAATTCTAACGCGTATGCACGAGGAAGACCCTACTTGGGTAATCGAACAGTCAAAAGAATTGAAACAAACAATTGTTCTCGGTCAGGGTGAGTTCCACTTGCGCACGTTAAAATGGCGCTTGGAAAACAATGACAAGATGATGGTGGAATTTTCAGAGCCTCGTATCCCTTACCGTGAGACTATTACAAAGGCTGCACGTGCAGACTACCGTCATAAAAAACAGTCGGGTGGTGCCGGTCAGTTTGGTGAAGTACACCTTATTGTAGAACCATATTATGAAGGTATGCCTGATCCCGATGTATTCAAATTCAATGGACAGGAATATAAGATAAGTGTACGTGATAAACAGGAAGTTAACCTCGAATGGGGTGGTAAATTGGTGCTTATCAATAGTATTGTGGGTGGTGCAATTGATGCTCGCTTTGTTCCGGCTATCATGAAAGGATTGATGGACCGTATGGAACAAGGTCCTTTAACGGGCTCTTATGCACGCGATGTACGTGTAATTGTATATGACGGAAAGATGCACCCGGTTGATTCCAATGAAATTTCCTTCCGTCTGGCAGGAAGAAATGCTTTTGCAGAGGCATTTAAAAATGCTGGACCGAAAATCCTCGAACCCATTTATGATTTGGAAGTACTGGTTCCATCCGATAAAATGGGCGATGTAATGAGTGACCTGCAAGGACGCCGTGCTATCATAATGGGTATGCATAGTGAAAAAGGTTTTGAGAAACTGACTGCCAAAATTCCGTTGAAGGAGTTGAGTAATTATTCCACAGCGTTGAGTTCACTCACTGGCGGACGGGCTTCATTCTCCATGAAATTCGCTAGCTATGAATTGGTTCCTGCTGATGTTCAGGATAAATTGCTGAAGGAATACGAAGCAACACAGAAAGAAGAATAACCTTTCTGTTAAAATGGAAAATGCCACCTTAAGGGAGGGCACTGAAAAAGTCCTTTCATAGGACAACCGACTGATATAATCGGCATATACCCAATAAATATTTTGGATATATGCCGATTTTTGGGTATCTTTATCTTTATAAAACAGATAAAGATGCTACCCAC
>JADIMG010000101.1 GCA_017694875.1 Candidatus Gallipaludibacter merdavium | reverse complement strand
TTCGTATCTTTTCCAGTCATCCAAAGATCGCCCGCTCCCGCTCGGGGAGACTTACGGGGACCGGGGACTTCACGTCCGTAAATCCAAACGCTTCCTTCACTCACACCCGCCGGCATCGTTCCGAAAGCGGGTGCAAAAGTAGTGCCTTTACACCATATACGCAAATATTTTACCAAGTTTTTTCAAGAAAAAATATACATCTAGAACGCATTATTCTATTATAGAAGTTTTTATACACCCCAAAATCACAAAGAAATGAGATAAGTATTATTATCAACTTTTGTGATGTACACAGATATTAGCACCCTTTTATTTCCAACCTTGCACATTTAATTTACGTTCTCCCTTTACAGAATCTTACATGAAATGTCGAAATTATCGCTCGCAAATATTCCTATAACAACATCTTCATAATTACTCCCAAAATCATGTTAGGAATAATCCTACAAAAACATTATCTTTGCCATGAATCAGATTTCTAATCAAAAAAAGAGTTTATGAAAAAAATTATTGCATCAATCATGATGTGCACTTTTATCATTTGCACCTCATGCAATCCCAACAACCAATCAGAACAGACGGCATCCAAATCTCCTCAAGAAGCTGTAATAGAGAACATTCTCACCAGAAGAAGTATCAGAGAATATAAGTCTACCCCTCTTGACAGCCTCCAACTACGGCAAATCATAGAATGCGGTTTGTTTGCGCCTAACGGCAAAGGGATGGAATCTTGGGAAGTACGTGTTGTAACAAACCCAGATATATTACAACGTATCAACCTTGCATATAATAATAATGACACGACCCAGCTACATGCATTTTTTAATGCACCTGCACTTATATTTGTTGCTTATGACACACAATATGATTTGTCGCAAGTTGATTGCGGTCTATTGGGAGGCAATATGATGCTGGCAGCTCACGCCATGGGCATCGGCTCATGCTGCTTAGGTAGTTTGGCACGTTTTGTCAACTCAGAACAAGGAAATTGCATACGCGAACAATTGTTATTCTCCCCTACTCATCGTCTTTTATTTGCTATAGCAATGGGTTATCCTGATGAGTCTCCCAAAGCCAAACCACGGAATTGGGATAGAGTAAAATTTATCGAGTAGAGTCAATGGCTAATTTCTATGTTCTATTTCATGGAAATTAGCCACATTTTTCTTTCTCGGTAATCTACAAACGCCCTAGATATTACGCTGCACATTGATTTTCAAATTTACATAACCACAATCGGCAAATTTGTCCAGATTCAACAGGCTACGCAGTTCGAACAAAAGTTTTTATCATTGCCAAGGGCTTCCGTTCATCATCGGACAACCATTTACTTTCTTCTCCAATAAACGATTTAACAGCCCTAACAATATCACACATATTGCAAAGTAATTACCACAATTGCATGATATCTATATTTTCCTTACTTTTGGGGCACATATATATAACATGAAATGAAACGCCTTACCTTTTTATTTATACTCTTTTCAAGCCTTTCAAGCCTTGCCTATTTAATGGCTCAACCATATACTATTCAGACTGTTCCTAATCCCAAAGACATCAATAATGGGTATGTATCCAATCCAGATGGTATATTATCGAAGGAAACGGTCGATAAATTAAATAAGGAACTATATGCTTTAGAAAGAAAAAGCGAAGTGGAGGTGGCCATAATAGCTATTCAGTCCATTGGACAAGCTGATTACACTGAATTTGCCTATCAATTAGCCAATTATTGGGGGATTGGCAAAGCCAACAAAAGTACAGGGCTGCTCCTGCTGCTTGTACTTGACGAAAGAGCGGCACGAATCGAAGTAGGCAACGGACTGGAAGGACTTTTACCTGATGCTGTATGTGAACGCATATTGCAAAATTATATGTTTCCTGCTTTCAAGGCTGGTGATTATGATTCTGGTTTTCTGGCAGCCACCCAATACATTACTCAACGCCTAACCCAGGAAAGTGCATTGGAAGAACTTTTGCTTGATCGCGAGTACGCTCCCCAGCGGAAAGGTTTAAACCTGCTGATTGCCTATCTGATATTAGCATTCCTAGTACTATTGGTAATGGACATTGTTGCCTATCATCTGTTTAACGGACGAAAGAAATCGCCGAACAATATCCAATATCAACGAGTTATACCCTACATAAGAATATGTCAGATAACAATGTGCATGTTTCCATTGCCAATGTTTTTATGGTACATATATGTCAAACATCAGCACAAGATGCTTCGCCTACGCCCCATAAAATGTCCAGAGTGCGGCGCTACAATGCAATTACTCAATGAGCAGGAAGAGGACCGTCTATTAAGCGCTTCACAACAAACAGAAGAGAAACTCCATTCCGTTGACTACGATGTATGGGAGTGCAAATCCTGTTTGAATCACATTATTCTACCTTATGAATCCATGAATACCAGATATCAAACATGTCCCTATTGCCACACGCATTCTTATGGATTGTATTCGGATGTAGTACGCGTACAAGCAACCCAATTCCACCCAGGTAAGCGAGAGAAAACCTATTTGTGCAAGCATTGTGGAAAAACAGACATAAGCACATATACAATTCCACAATTACCTATTGTCATTGCTGGAAGCGGAAACCGTGGAGGTTTTGGGGGTGGCGGAGGTTTTAGTGGCGGTAGCTGGGGCGGTGGCGGCTTCAGTGGTGGTGGTGCAGGAGGAAATTTCTAACAATCAATTATATAAACATTAGACCATATGAAAAAAACAACCATTATTTTAGTTGCGGTTATAGCAGTCATTGTCCTTATTGGCTTATGGATAGGCAGAGGTTATAATAAAATGGTAACCGCAGAAGAACAAGTATCAAAAGATTGGGCGCAAGTAGAAAACCAGTATCAACGTCGAGCAGACTTAATTCCCAACCTTGTGGCTACCGTTAAAGGCTATGCCGAACATGAACAGTCAACATTGGAAGCAGTAGTCAGTGCACGTGCAGAAGCCATTAACACGAAAATCGATGCCAACAATCTGACAGAGGAACAGTTAGCGGAATTTCAAGCCAAACAAGGTGAATTAGGCATGGCATTAGGTCGCTTGTTAGCTATTACAGAAAATTATCCCGACTTAAAAGCCAACCAAAATTTCCTTGAGCTGCAAAGCCAATTGGAAGGAACAGAAAATCGTATTACTGTGGCCCGCAATGCATTCAACACCTCGGCACAAGGCTTCAATACTTATATCAGGCGTTTCCCCAATAATCTCATAGCCAGTATGTTTTCATTTGAAAAGAAGCCATATTTCCAAGCAGAAGAAGGTGCAGAAAAAGCTCCGGAAGTAGTATTCTAAGGAAACCATTATTCCTTTATACAATGGCATAGCTATCAATGTAAATCCCCAAAAGGCAATGACAAACCTTTATTTCTAAAGGAGTCATTGCCATAGTAAAAGCAACAATCACAAATCAACTATTTAATAACATGCATGACATAGACAAAGCATTCTTTCTAAAATGGTATGGTCCTTTTGATTCAACAAAAGCGCTTAGAGATTGGGAACAAAACCAGAATTATAGTTATCATCTCTATTTACTTCATGGCATGAAAAAATATTCCAAAAAGAAGGAATGCTATTATTGTGGCATGACTATTAGAACAGCATACCAAAGACTTAAAGATGCAGAACATCATATAACAGAAATACAGAATAGAAAGCATGCTATATATGTTGCACGTTTTTCTAATGTTGAATCAATTGACCGTAAAGATATTTGTCTGGTCGAAAAACTTATTACAAGCTATCTTGGGTGGTCTATTAATGAAGACAAGATGCTAAATAGAACTAATTTTTATGCTCCAAATTGCCCCAATGAAATATGTATCACCAATAGATGGTATAATTGGAAAACAGGAAATGAATACCAACGTACACCAGTCAATTCACCTGCACATATCGTACCTGATGTATTAGTATACAGATATGACCATTTAGATAAAAGCGTTAGATTAACGATCGCACCACGACTGAAATTCATCTGGTAATTAAAATTCTTGCTCTAAAGGCATGACAACACAATTGTTTATTCAAAAACAAAGGCTATAACTAAAAAAATCATAAAGGGTATGGCAGTTAATAATTCCCACCATACCCTATAACTTCATAGAATATCTGTTTCCTTATTCAGCAAATATATTCTGCCATTTTTCTTTCAGAAAGGGTTTGATTTCCTCTGTTGGAACAAGAATATTCGTCTCACCCAAATAATACGGTCCAATTTCGTAAGGATTATAAATATAAATAAGTCCATCAGGAGCAAAATAGAAGTTTCCATTCGGCTTAATGGCATCGATTTCATAATCTGAATTTTGTACATCTTCTATCAATGACATATCATCTCGCTGACGTACCAGATTGAGCACTAACATATCGTGAATTTTTGAAAAGAAATCATCCGTGAAAATATCCTTTTCCTCTAATGTTTTCCCAGTAGTAATATCGAAATTGAGCAACAAACGATTGTTTATGCCATGGGCTCCACCCAAATAGAGATAACGTTCCACAACATATGAAAGCACATTCCCCTGCAATGTCATTGGATAGACCATAAGCATGTGCTCATTATTTAGATTAATAGAAACTTCCTCACTCTCTCCATCTTTCATCTGCTCATAAAGGGGTACATAATCAAGCCGATATTCACGTAACACATCATCATGAAATTTTTCAATGATTGTATCCATATCCACATATTTCATGTATGGCTCACCAAATGATTTGGCAATTAGTCGTTGCTGGATTTTAGTAAGTACAGTATCGGGTATTTCCGATGTGTTATCCAAAAAGTCAATATCAACAGTTAGTCGCAAACTGTCATCTACACCAGGCATCAGACAATCTGCTACTTCCATTGCATATTGTTTTGTCTGGATAATTTCCTCTTTATTTTCTTTACCAGGCTGGCATGAAGTAATCAAGAGAATTATTGCACCTAAAAACAAGGAGGCAAATGCATGTCTGTTTTTCATAATCTTATATTTATTAGTTTAGTGTTATGAACAATATAGTCCCAAGGTATATAACGTCACATTTCATTTTGTACAAAGATAGAAGAAAGTTATAAGTTAAACAACAAAAACAGGAATTTTCTTTGTATTATGGGTGGGATAGAGGAAAAAACTTCACGTTCTTGCCTATTCAAACCAGGCCATTGCGAAAAGAATCAGCCTTGCATTGAGTTGCAAGGCTGACAATGTGTAGTTTATTTGCATGTTGGATTAGAACAACATCCACCTTGTTTAACTTCAACTGCCTTCTTATCCAGTTTTTCAAAAGCAGCAATCAGATTTTCCTTATTAGTGCGTTTCGGATTATACGTAATGGTTACCGTTTGTTGTTCCAGGTTTGCGTCCAATTTTTTCACTCCTTTTTCATAAGACATATAGCCAATGATTTTAGTGCGGCAACCTTCACAATCCATAGGAACATTAAATACTACCGTTTCTTCTTTCGGAGCTTTTTTGTTATCTGCCTGTACATTGAATGAAACACAGAGTGTCAAAAAGGCAATGGTAAAAAATAAAAGTTTGGTTTTCATTTTGTTATTGTATTAAAGGTTTGAATTATGTTTCAATCTGAATTAGTCTTTCCAATTTGTAAGTGCCCAGCGCATACCCAAATAGACTTTATATCCGTCAACAGGTCCCCAAATCATGGTTGCATCAAAGTTATCACCAAAAGGCATATCTGCTGCAATGATAGGATTTTTCTGAGTATAGTTAGTCATATTTTCCGCTCCTACGTAGATAGACCATGAACGAAAATATTTAGTGATTTGCGCATTAAGTATGACATAAGGTTTAAATGTTTCTTCCCAAGCTGGCTGCCCATCAATCATATATGAATCAGGAAGGCGTCCACCACCATTTACCTGGGTAGTGAAATCAAATTGCCATTTTTTCAATGGAGTCTGATAGGAGAAAGTGGCCAATCCTTTGAATCTGTTGTTTAAAGGTTTTTCCCTCAATATGCCATTATAAGTACTTTTTACATCCGTATGACGATAAGCCAAAGTTGCAGTAAATCCCTTAAATACTTCCATGCTGGCCTCAATTTGTGCACTGCACGCATAGGAACGTCCATTCAAATTATAAAAAAGCACCTTATGCGGGTCTGTATCCAAATCGACTACCACCTGGTTGATAAAATCAGTATAATAACATTCGGCAGAGAGTGTGAGTTCACGTCCTGCAATAGGGATATATCCTGTAATGCTCAAGCCGTAGTTCCATGCGTTTTCCATTTTCAAATCATCGGCAATCACCATCTGGCGGCTGCTAGCCATAAGGTTATTGTTTTCTGCTAATACATTAGGTGCCCTATACCCCTTACCAACAGATGCCCTGAAGTGGAGAAAATCCCATGGGTTATATTTAATGTTAAGGCGTGGCGTAACAAACGCGCCATAAGTAGAATGATAGTCAGCACGCAAACCAGCCAAAAGAATCAACTTGTCTTTCCAATTGAATGTATATTCCGCAAAAACTCCTGGTACATATTCATTGCGAACCAGTTGATTTTCCGGAAGATTTTGTCCATAGTACCAAAACTCGTTATATCGGTCATAGTTAAAGCTTATCCCAGTGCTCAGTTTATGCATATCAGTCCAACTGGTTTGAAAAATAGCATTGAGATATGCATTCCATTGGTCTGCATTATAAGCTTTATCACCATAAGCAGCCTGCTGATTATGGTAAGTTGCATTGGTGATAATGCCAATACTTGTACCCTTTTCATGGTCAAAGACATAGCCATTTTTCATGAATACCTCTGCTCTTCCCGTTTCTATATCAACAATATATGGATTTTGCAAAGAGCTTAATTGTCCACCTTGACGACGCTCATACAGACCACGAGCAAAAACCTGTCCTGTATAATCCCCTTTTTTGATATACCACCGGTCAATAAGGTTATATTGTGAAACACGCGGCATATCCAAAAACCCATCATTATTGTGATCCCATTCCACAAACTCGTCAGAAGCATGAACGAGCAAGCCAGTTGAAACACCTGGTGCGACATCAAAATAAGTATTTGCATTTACCTCCGCACGTGCTGTAGAACTGACGAAAACATTTGCAGCCACCTTTTCATCGCCTGCCGGTTTTTTATATTCCACATTGATTTGACCCGTCAATGCTTCATAACCATTCAGGACAGATGAAGTACCTTTTGACACTTGAATGCTCTCCATCCATGGTCCAGGTACATAACCTAATCCAAATGGAGCAGCAAGTCCGCGAAAATTTGGAATGTTTTCCGTCATGATTTGTACATATTGTCCAGAAAGCCCCAAAAGTTTGATTTGTTTGGCACCCGTAGCCGCGTCGCTATAAGCAACATCGACAGAAGGGTTGGTTTCAAAACTTTCAGAAAGGTTGCAACATGCCGCCTTGCACAATTCTTCACCACTGATAGTCTGCACGTCAAATACGGCAGTACGTGATTTTGAGAGAGCCACCTTACGGGCTGCCACATCCAATTCGGAGAGAGCCACAGCGCCTCCCATCTGGATTGTCAAATTATCACCATCTTTGGCTACCACGGTGTCATTTTTATATGATACATAACTGACAACCAGTGTATCTGTCAGTGTTGATACAGGCAAGATAAAATTGCCATCCAAATCAGTAGTTGTTCCAACACCCGTGTGTATCCAAATAAGATTCGCTCCCACGACAGGCAGACCATCTTCATCCGTTACAGTACCTTTGATATCAGCCCATAATGGAAGAATTGTTGTGATGGCACAACAGAATAATAAAAGTATGTATTTTTTCATTTGGAATAATCGTTTGTATTTGATAATAGAAAATAGCCTAACTATCAGGCATAGATACAATACGCCAACAGCGTTTATACAAACGACAGTTTAAATGAGCAATATACAATGACGCGACAAGACATGACGCCCGTCACCCAAAGAAGACATCACGACACAGCATGAATCGTCAGAAGGAGCATCAGATTCAACTAGCAAACATGTAAGCAACGGCAAAAGTGTGCAATGCATACTTGCAAGCAAATGCACTTTTATTACATCAGGCATTTCAAAAATTTCCTGCGTAAAGCCCTCATCCGTGACAAAACGATATAGCTTACAGCAATCACACGCATGATTCGCATTGATGTCACATGTATGTGAATATGTTGATGTATTTCCTGCATTTTTATGTATGTCTTTACACGGGATATGAGCAATATGCTCCACACCATAATCTGCGCATACAGCACAGCAATATCGCGCAACATTCAATCCTGTTCCCGCATACATGAAAAATACGACTAACAGGCCTATCAATCCATATTTAAACCACTGCTCTTTCATGTGCGAAGGCAAAGATAGACCAAAAGCTCAAGAGAGCAAGAAAGGTCTGCGTATGTTATAAGAAAGATTAACAAACCCAAGAAGCAATACTTTAGTTATCATGCAATTAATACCATTTGTATTTCCTATCATTTTTGTCTATCTTTGCATTATTGTGGCCATGATGTAAATCGTGGAACAGGAATTGCTATATGTAAGCATACCCCACAGATATAAAAACAAATGAAATATAAACATGAAACGGATTGCATTTATCATCAATCCCATTTCGGGCACCAAGAAAAAAGACAAGCTACCCCGTCTCATTCAAGACAATATTGACACTTCAACTTTTGAGTGTTGCATACATTTTACCGAATATAAGGGCCATGGCAGAGAAATGGCACAGCACTTTGCCAACGAGGGCTATTATGCAGTTGTTGCAGTAGGCGGTGATGGTACGGTGAATGAAGTTGCAGGAGGACTAATAGGCAGCCAAACAGCACTTGGCATTATCCCAGTAGGTTCCGGTAATGGCTTGGCACGACATCTGCACATATCCATGCAACCAGAAAAAGCCATACATATGCTCAATCACTCCGAAATTATTCAGGTTGATTACGGCCTTGAAAACGGCAAGCCCTTTTTCTGTACATGCGGTACGGGATTTGACGCTTTTATCAGTTCCGAATTTGCAAAAGCTGGCAAACGTGGTCTACTCACATATATTGAACGGATGATTACCGGATACTTTGGCTACAAATCAGAACATTACCAATTGGAGGGAAATGGCATTGACATTAAGACAAAAGCTTTTGTTATCACATTTGCCAATGCATCACAATGGGGCAACAATGCCTATATTGCACCTCATGCCAGCATTCAGGACGGCAAAATGGACATAGCCATATTAAGCAATTTTCCATTGATAGTAGCTCCAAGTTTAGCCTTGCAATTATTTACCAAAACCATTGACAAGGACATGTTTATGAACACATTGAAGACTGACAAAATCAAGCTGATTCGGGAGCATGAAGGTGTTTTCCATTATGACGGTGAACCCGTAGAAGAGCCCGCAGAGATTGAGATTGAAATTGTAAGAGACGGTTTGAACATATTGACAGAAAAACGATTCTAACCCTTCTAATAAGGTATAAAAATATGAAAGTAAAGATTATCAACAAATCCAAACACGCATTACCCAGTTATGCCACTCCGCTCTCTGCCGGTATGGACATAAGAGCCAATATAGACGCACCTATTACACTGGAACCATTGGAACGGAAACTGATTCCAACAGGCTTATACATAGAACTACCACAGGGATATGAAGCCCAAATACGTCCACGCAGTGGTTTGGCTATCAAAAAAGGAATCAGCATTTTAAACAGTCCTGGGACCATAGATGCCGATTACAGAGGTGAAATATGTGTCATTCTAATTAACTTGTCAAAGGAGCCATTTATCATTGAAGATGGTGAACGCATCTGTCAAATGGTTATTGCCAAACATGAGCAAGTCAATTGGGAAGAAGTGAAAATATTGGGAGAAACAGAACGAGGAGCCGGCGGATTTGGCCATACAGGAATCTAAAAAATCAGAATATTCAGCATGAAAATCAAACCATTATTTCTTTTGTGGATATTTGCATTTCTTCTTCCTGCTACCGTCCATTCAGCAAAAAAAGAGAAGCAAGTTTTACCTGCATTGAAGCAACAAAACTTTGATTATTATTATTACGCTGCCATCAACAGTCTAAACACCGGTAAACTGGATAATGGTATGGCGTATCTGCTGCATTGTGAACGTCTGGCACCCAAAAATGCTGCTGTACATGCCCTACTCTCATCTATATATGCCGCTACAGACAGCGTCAACCAAGCAGTAGCACACGCAAAAGCTGCATCAGAGAACGAGCCGGAGAACTGGATATATACCAATGACTACATCGCGCTACTAGCAGAGGTAAAATCATTTGACGAAGCAGAAAAGGCGGTCAAGCGATACATCAAGACCGACCCCTGGAACGAAGAAGCCTGGGAAATCTATGCCCTCCTTTTAGCTCAACGCGGACAATACAGAAAAGCCATTCAATCATATAATAAAGTAGAAACACTAAAAGGCATTAATGAAACCGCCTCCATTGAAAAGTTCAAACTATATATGGCATGCGGCAAAGAGAAGCAAGCCTTGAATGAGATTGACAAGCTGGTCAATGAATACCCGACCGATTACCGTTACCAGGTGTTGCGCGGCCAGCTATATATGGGTCAGGGTATGCCAGAAAAAGCCTTTGAGACTTATCAGACTGTTTTGCAAAAGAATCCGGAAAATCCATACGTATATTTGTCACTGGCAGATTATTACAACAAAAAAAATGAACCGGAAAAGGCTATCGAACAAATCATGACAGCCCTCAACAGCAAGGAACTGGATGTCAATACAAAAATCCAAGTATATGGCCAATACATAAACAACATATCGGACCTTGACAAAAAGAAAGAAGAACTGGAACATATGTTGAAGAGTCTTGTGGAACAATATCCATTTGAAGAAAACGTACACCTCTATTATGCCATGTATCTGACACGCGAGAACCGCCTGTCCGAAGCCGAAGAAGAATGGTATACCTTATTGGAAATCAATCCCAAAAACGCCAATGCCTGGTATGAACTTAATAAGCTGTATATCCATCAGGAAAATGTAGAAAAAATGATTGCTTTAAACAGAAAGGCTGTAGAGGCTCTGCCAGAGGACCCATTTTTCAGATATCAGCTTGGCTCTGCACTTGCCATTCAAAAAGATTACGAGACAGCTATCGATACATTTCAGAACACCCTTGCTTTATGTAATGAACAACAAGCTCCACTCAAAGGAACCATCTACATGTATATGGGTGACTTGTACCTTACTCTTGGCGAAAAAGAACAGTCCTTAGCTTCTTATGAACAAGCCTTACAATATCTACCCAATGATGCTGGCCTGCTTAACAACTATGCCTACACGTTAGCAACAACGGGCGGCGACCTTAAAAAAGCAGAGCGTATGAGTCAAGCCACCATCAATAAAGATCCGGAAAATCCTATTTATCTGGACACCTATGCCTGGGTTTTATATTTACAAGGTTATTACTCCTTATCCAAAATCTATATCGAGCAAGCGCTGAAATATACGGAAAAAGATGATATTCCTTCTGAATACTGGGAACATTACGGATATATTCTTTTCAAACTAGACAAACCTTCAGAAGCCATTGAAGCCTGGAAAAAGGCAATAGCATCCGGTAGCGAAAATCAAGAAATTATTTTTGAGATTGAACAATATGAGAAAAATCAATAAAAGTCCTATATCCATACTATTGTTATTTGGTCTATTGGTTGCAGGAGGATGTAAATCCAAACAATTGGTCCAAGAGACCACGCCTATTCGCAGTAAGAGTAATATCGTATTGGAAAAGGCTTTACAAGTACAGCCACATTTCCAAACTGCCCAAGCGGAACGCATGACCGTAAGTCTTGATATAAATGGCCGTAAAACATCTGTCAATGCGGCATTGCAATTGATAAGTGACTCAGCTATGCATTTATCAATCATGCCCCTTTTTGGTGTAGAATTATTCAAAGCAGAACTATCAAAAACAGAAACCACAGTCATTGACAAAATGAACAGACGCTATGTACGCGCCCAATTGAGTGACATGGCCCAAATGACTGGCCTGACCATCGGTTATAGTGATTTGGAAGCCATTGTATGCGGACGCTTGTTTGCCCTCGGTAATTTTTTACCAGATGGGAACAACATGAAACTGACACACGCAAAAAAAGCCTATACACTTTCGTTTGAAGAACAAGGCATTGAGCACTCGTTTACTATAGATGCACATGATTACAAATTATTGAATACTTCATTAAGAATGTCCTCTACAGGTGAAGGAATAAATATTATATACGACAATTACCAATTTGAAAACGGAGTAAAATTCCCCTATCGCATTGAGATGCAATTTCATTCCGAAAAATTCTCTACCAATTGTGTATTTGAAGTATTGCGCGCACGGTTCAATGAGGAGATAAAATTACGTGACACTGATTTGAAACGATTTAAGGAAATAAGCATAAATGAGTTTTTGAACAAATAAGACCAATGAAGAGAATTATATATTCATTATTACTATTTTTGATGATTGGAAACTTTCAATCATTCAGCCAAAGTGTTAAAGAGCTCGAAAAGCAACGTAAAGCCACATTGCAACAGCTCGAGACCACCGGCAAAATGCTGAACGAGACTAAACGAAACGAAAAAGCAACACTGAATAAGCTAACCATTATCAACCGTAATATATCGGAACGCAAACGGTTAATCAATACCATTGGGAATGAGATTGACGCTATCAACCTGTCCATGGACTCTCTGGAAAATGCCAAACAAACTTTGGAAGGAGAACTCGCATTATTGAAAGCGGATTATGCACGGCTGGTTGAAGAAAGCCACTATTCACTCAACAAAGGTTATTCTCAATTGTTATTCATCTTATCGGCTGACACTTTTGACCGCATGTACAGACGTTTACGCTACCTGCAGGAATTTGCAAGCTATAGAAGAATGCAAGCCGAACAGATTGAAGCGTTACAAAAAGAGATTGCCAGTCAAAACGAAGCTTTAGCTGAGAGCCGCAACAGCAAGCAGGAAATTTTGCAACTTCGGGAAAGAGAGCATGACAAATTATCGGGCGACCAACGCAAACAACGCCAAATGCTGAACACGCTGAAAAAGAAAGAAAAAGAATTATTGGCACAACAGAAAAAACAGCAGAAAAAAGCGGACGAACTCAACTCACGTATTGAACGACTGATTGCAGAAGAAATCAAGAAATCAGAAACTAAAAACAGTAGCAAAAAATCGACTTCAGGACGCCCTGAAGAACGCATGACCAAAGAAGAAACCTTGATAGCCGGCAATTTCGAGAAAAATAAAGGACGTTTGCCATGGCCTGTTGAAAAGGGGTTTGTAAGCGGAAAATACGGTGTACAGCCTCACCCAGTTTTGGAACATGTAACCATTAACAATAAAGGTATATATATCCAAACCACCTCCAGCTGTGAGGCCAGAAGCGTGTTTGAAGGTGTTGTAACCCAACGTTTTTCTGTTCCGGGTAGCAACAATGCTGTAATCATAAAACACGGAAATTATCGTACCGTTTACGCCAATCTCACGGAAATTTACGTAAAAGAAGGAGACAAAGTAAGTCCGAAACAACGTATAGGAAAAATATACGTCGATTCGGACAATGACAACAAGACTGAATTGTATTTCCAAATATGGAAAGACAAGTCACTCGAGAATCCTTCTTTATGGTTAGCGCGTTAAGCTTTCACACAATCTGTCAGCTTATAGTGACCATTTACCGACTGCACACGCCCCTTAACGATATAAGCGTCATGCCCAAAAAACAAGGAGAATCCGTTCTGCGCTGCCTCTGCCAGAATGGATTCTTTTGCTTTCATAGACAAAAGTGGCTGAGTATCCGTAGCAGAAACCCACGCCAAGGGCAATGAAGCTGCCAAGGGAATAATATCATTTATAAAAAATGTGCCGCCATCATAATTCGGCAAAAAAGGCATAACAATACCATCTGTATGTCCGCTATAAATACGCAATTGTACTTCTGAGTGAATCCAAGTATCTTCCTTAATCAGCCGAAGCAACCCCGCATCATGGACAGGCATCATATTTTCAAGGAAATAAGAATTACCTTCACGCACATTCGGATGAAGAAAATTCTGCCATTGCAATTCAGAAACCCAATAGCTGGCATTGGGAAATTGCGGTTTGCATACTCCATCTACATCTATAAATGTACATCCTCCACAATGGTCAAAGTGTAAATGCGTTAGAATCACATCTGTCACCTGGTCACACGTATATCCAAACTTGGCCAACTCTTGATGAAAATCGGCAATTTCTGTTATTTTGTAATACTTCAAGTATTGAAGTTGCTTGGTCCCTACTCCCGTATCAATAAGCATAAGCCTATCGTTCGTTTTGATAAGTACACAGCGCATAGCCATACGGCAGAAATTATCTTCATCGACAGGATAACGCTTGCTCCATACCTTCTTTGGCACTACTCCAAAAGTTGCACCTCCATCACAATAGAAATCCGCAATATTGAAATATGAAATCCGCATTTTCTAATATGTATATTTTCTATTTACAAAGGTAAGGTTTTTCCCTTTATCACGAAACCATATCTGCTATTTGGGAAACTCGCCTTGCACTATCTTTACATAAAATAGGCGGCGGCTCGGAATAATCAATTCGTCAAACTGCGTTTCCCTTTTGCTTCTCCACTCGCCTTGCACTATCTTTACATAAAATAGGCGGCGGCTCGGGATAAAAAATATTTGAAACCAGTTTCAATATTTTATTCTCCGCTCGCCTTGCACTATCTTTGCCAAAAAAATTAGGAGAAAAAGATTGTAATGGAAAAAGAAATAAATGTTGAGTTTTTAGAGGATTTGAACAATAGTCAACGTGAGGCAGTTATGTATAATGCCGGACCATCTTTGGTGATTGCCGGTGCGGGTTCAGGCAAAACACGTGTACTGACTTACAAAATAGCCTATTTACTTAAAATGGGAATTCCAGCCTATAGAATAATGGCACTCACCTTTACCAACAAAGCAGCACGCGAAATGAAGGAACGCATCATACAACTGGTTGGAGAAGAAAAAGCCCATTATTTGTGGATGGGGACATTTCATTCCATTTTTCTACGTATCTTGCGAGCTGAAGCATCCCATATAGGATTCACCTCTAACTTTACTATCTACGACACGGACGATACAAAGTCATTGCTTAAAAATATTGTCAAGCAAATGCAGCTGAACGATAAGACATACAAACCCAACGTCTTGTATGCACATATCTCCCGTGCCAAAAACAATCTTATTTCTCCAGAAAGTTATGTGCGTGACACTAATCAAGCATATGTTGATAGAAAAGAAGGTATACCCCGTATGGGAGAAATCTATGCTGAATACATGCGCCGCTGCCAACAGTCAAATATAATGGATTTTGACGACTTGCTGTATTACACCAACTGGCTTTTCAAACATGAACCGGAAATTTTGGCACGCTATCAGGATAAGTTTGACTATATATTGGTGGACGAATATCAAGACACCAACATGTCACAGGATTTGATTGTGAAAAATCTGGTGCAGCCTCACCAACGTATCTGTGTAGTTGGCGATGACGCACAAAGTATCTATTCCTTTAGAGGTGCTTGCGTCGACAACATATTGAAATTTGAAAAAATCTATCCCAGCACGCACATTTTCAAGCTGGAACAGAACTATAGAAGTACACAAACAATTGTCAATGCAGCCAATTCACTCATTTGGAAAAATGAGTTTCAAATAAAAAAAAGAGTATTCTCTCAAAAGGATGTAGGCGAACCGCTGCACGTGATAAAAGCAAGTACCGACCGGGAAGAAGGTGATAAAGTAGCCTATAAAATCATACAGTTGACACGGTTCGATAATAGCTCCTATAGTGATATTGCCATATTATATCGGACGAATGCCCAATCGAGAACCATAGAAGAATCACTCAGAAAAAATGGTATACCTTATGTTATTTATGGCGGTCAATCATTCTATCAACGGAAAGAAATAAAAGATGCATTGGCCTATATGCGTCTGACCATTAACCCACAGGACGAAGAATCATTGCGCCGCATTATCAACGTTCCTGCTAGAGGTATTGGCGACACAACAATCAATAAATTGTGGGATGCAGCCCGTACACATGGTACAAGCGCATGGAATGTATTGCAACAGCCATTGCAATATGGGGTAACTATCAACAACGGCACGCAGAGAAAATTAAGCCAATTTCATGAAATGATTCGTGTATTCCAAGAACAGCAATCCACGTTAAACGCCTATGAGCTGGCTCAAGAGATTGTGAAAACATCCGGACTTGGAGCTGCATTATTGGCCGAAAAAGATGATGAAAGCCTTAATAGGTATGATAACCTTCAAGAATTGATGAGTGGTATCCATGAATTCATGGAACGTCAACAGGAAATAGGTATTGAAGAAGCTGACTTGAGCCATTTTTTAGGAGAAGTTTCACTAATGACAGACATGGATGAAACTAAGGAAGACAACACTGAACGTGTTACCCTGATGACCGTACATGCAGCTAAAGGGTTAGAGTTTAAAAATGTGTTCATTGTTGGTCTGGAAGAAAATCTATTCCCTTCCCTCCGCAGTGAAAGTGATGCAGAATTGGAAGAAGAACGCCGCTTGCTTTATGTCGCCATCACCCGTGCAGAGCAACGCTGTTATCTGAGTTTCTCGTCTTCACGCTTCCGAAACGGGAAAACTGAATTTGCTTCGCCCAGCCGTTTTCTGGATGATATTGACCGGAAGTACTTGGATGCAGATATTCGCGGCACTGCACGCAGAGCTCAATATATGGACTTTGATGATATTCCCTATAGCCGTACCAACGTAACAGGCTGGGCAGAAGACTCTCCATCAGATTCTCCAACCCCTTTCAGGAAGCCCAAACAGCTCACCTGTACAGGTAGGGAATATGTCAAAACCGAAGAAAAGAACCTGATAGAGATAGAAGGTCTTGCGCCCGGCCAACGTATCAGGCACAAGACATTCGGAGACGGAACAGTAAAACAATGCTACATTGAGAACGGTAATGAAAAAGTTGATGTTTCATTTGACCAAACGGGCAACAAATCATTACTTATCAAATTTGCGAAATTCGAAAGGCTGTGATCAACCACCATTCCATCTGATACCTACAATGCTATAAGCGTAATAAAAAGCGATTATTTTTTCTGATGCTCATAGGCATTCCAAGAAGACATCTCGTCCATGGACTTGCGCACTTTATTTCTTGGCTGGTCATTACCGTATCCCATCACTATCAACAACGGAATCCGTTTTCCTTTGGGGACATGCAGTAATTCGGTTACCTTTTTTTCATTGAACCATCCAAGAATACATGTTCCCAAACCCTCCTCTGTTGCTTGAAGACAGAAATGCTCCACAGGCATTCCTAAATCTAGCATACAGTAATCTTTATTCTTCAATAGACTACCTATTTTGGCAACAAAGTTCATTTTTTCCAAAACAACCGCCACAATAACCGGTGCTTCCTTAGCAAATTTATTCATTCCTCCATCGGAAGCCGCTTTTCCCATCTCTAAAAGCAATAACGGGTCATCCACCACTACAAAATGCCATGGCTGCGCGTTACAGGCAGAAGGAGCAAGGCGTGCCGCCTCCAAACAACGTTCTATTTTCTCTTTAGCGATTTTTTCTTGTGTATAACTGCGTACACTTTGACGTTTCGATACCAATTGCAGAAAATCCATATAATTACACCCTTTCTATTAGAGAACAAATATACATAATTATCACCAATAAAAACAGCCTATCATTTCTGACAGGCTGTCTCACAAAATATATTTCAAGACCTTATTTCTTACCTACATTCAACCATTCGATAAAATGTGCCGGATTTTCATCAAAGGCATAGCTTGAATTAAGCGGTTTTCCTTCAGCATTCAACATCACATAGAATGGTTGCGCATTAGCTCCAAACTTGCTACGTTGCAGATAACTCCATTTATCGCCGATAGTCTTAATTTTCCTTACACGTCCGTTTTCTTCCACCTCATAAGGTTCTGCCAATGGAGTCTTATCATCAACAAAGAGGGTTATCAAAACAAAATCCTGTGTCAGCATTTGTTTCACCTCAGGATCTGTCCATACAGCAGCCTCCATCTTACGACAGTTTACACAACCGAACCCGGAAAAATCAACCACAACCGGTTTACCAGTAGTTGCTGCATAAGCCATTCCTGCCTCATAATTATCGAATTGTGCATGCACCTCTTCATCATACAAATTGAAATCCTGTGTATAGAGAGGTGGCGCAAACGCACTTACGGCCTTCAGAGGAGCGCCCCACAATCCAGGTACCATATAAACCGCAAATGCCAAAGAAATTGTAGCCATGAAATAACGAGGAACAGACACGGTCTGAATTTCATCATCGTGAGGGAAACGTAGCTTGCCCAATAGATAAAAGCCCAGTGAAGCAAAGATTACAATCCATAGAGCTACAAATACTTCTCGGTCAAGAATATGCCATCCATAAGCCAAATCGGCTACAGACAAGAATTTTAACGATAATGCCAGTTCCAAGAATGCCAACACCACCTTCACTGAGTTCAGCCAACCACCAGATTTAGGTAAAGACTTCAGCATTGTCGGGAAGAAGGCAAACAAACTGAATGGGATGGCTAAGGCTATGGCAAATCCCAACATACCGATTGCAGGTGCCAAGATAGAGCCAGAACCAGCAACCTCCACCAGAAGTGTTCCAATAATAGGACCTGTACATGAGAAAGAAACCAAAGCCAAGGTAAATGCCATTAAGAGGATACTTAAAATACCTCCTGTCGTTTCAGCTTTTGCATCTATTTTAGTAGTCCACGATGCAGGTAAAGTAATTTCAAATGCGCCAAAGAATGACACTGCAAACAACACCAACAAAGCAAAGAAGAACAAATTAAAGAACGCGTTGGTGGAAAGGCTATTCAACGCACTTGCTCCAAAAATCAGTGTTATCAACAATCCCAAAGCCAAATAAATTACAATAATGGATATACCATACAATACAGCATCACGTTTACCACGGCTTTTGTTACCTGAACGTTTCAGGAAGAAACTTACTGTCATTGGAATAATAGGCCAAACACATGGTGTAAATAAGGCCACGAGCCCTCCTATAAGTCCGGCAAGGAAAATCCACCATAAAGAACGTTCACCAGTAGTTCCTTCATTTCCAAATGCATTCAATTCATCAATAACCGGAGTCCACAAATCGTTCGTCACAGCAACCGATGGTGCCATTTCATCAACCAAACCCTCGGTTGTTGTTTCAGCAACAGCTGCATTCTTCAACTCCCCAAATGAGAATGGCACTTCATCTGGTGGCAGGCAGGTTTCATCGTTACAAGCCATAAAATTGACATATCCAGACAAAGCAGGTGCATCACCCGTATATTTCACTTTTTGTACAAAAACAGCCTCTTTTTCATACCAATTCAATTCCATGGCAAAGTTGGGATCATATTGGCGTACCAGCCCATCAGGCACAACCAATTCACCATCTAAAGCGATATCCTGCAGCTGCTCAAAAACAAAAGAAGTAGCTATAGGTCCGTCTTCCGGAAGTTGGGTTCCATACAAATGCCATCCTTCATCAATGGTAGCCTTCAACACTATCTCTCCTGCAGAGTCAGATAGTTTATTGTGCTCAAATGACCATTTGATTGGGTCATAAATCTGCGCAGACAGACTTAGAGCAGACAATAACAAAGCAAATAAAAAATATCGTTTCATAAAAAGACTGTTATTATAATTTCGTTGCAAATGATGCACAATACCCTATCGTGCGGTTGCAAAGATAAAAAAATGTGCTTAATCACCAAAACAACATGTAGCTTTTTAGCATGTGTCACAGCATATTCCTGAATTCTAACAAAAAAATCAGACCCTCCCGATTATTACATTAAAGCGTCTGATTTTATGGTTATTTACTTACAAAATCATTTTAGTTTAAAGCGCATCCTCCATCTGCCATTCTCATAATCATGACTGGTTATTTCAAACTGTCCCTCAATTTCCGATGTATTATTCACATGTGTACCAATACATGCACAAATATCATAATCTCCCACATAGACCAAACGTACAGTATCTGAGGCATTGGAAGGGAGCTTTGACAAATCAACCAAATCAGCTGCCTCGGCTTTTGATACATATCGGATTGTAACATCCACATGCGATGCAATTACTTCATTGACCCGACGTTCAATCTCTGCTATCTGCTCATCCGTTGGCGGAGCAGCCAACAAATAATCACATTTGCTTTTTTTCCTTTCAATATGTGCATTCTTTGATCGTTCACATCCAAACATTCTTACCATGGTTTGGTTCAAAATATGTTCAGTTGTGTGCATTGGGGGATATTCCTGCTTGTTATGCTCATTCAATTCCACGTGCTGTTCCATTACTCTATCAGTTTTTTATAATAAACATCGCGCAAATATACAAAATTCGGCACTTCTTTCAACACTTCCTCACAATAGCGGGCCGCACGCTTTTTGCCTTCCACCTTTTCATAACATTGTGCAATGCACAACTGCAAGGAGCGAAAATTCCAGTCGTCTACTTTTCCTGCATTACGCATCAAAGTTTCCGATTCCAAAAAGAATTCCAACGCTTTTGCGTCTGATCCTCCCAGCATAGCCGGCATATGCATTTTCACATTACCCTGCAAGGTCAACGCAATCGGATTTTTCTCATCTAATTCTATAGCCTGATTTGCATAGTCCAATGCCTCTTTTGCCATTTGCAGAAACTTCTTTTTATACAATGACAATTGATAAGCACAAACGGAAGAACGATAGACTGCCACCATCGAAGGACTATAGCCTTTCTTCTCCAAATAATCAATGTGTGAAATAAAGACATCCAAACGACGTTTCGCTTCATCTATTCTTTTTTCGTCAATACACCAGGCGATGTATCCATATTCATAATTCGTTACCCGAGCAACCTCATCGAGCGTCAAACAATCTTGACCTTCCATATCCGCTATATATGCTCCCCATACAGACATATCACCGGCCAAATACGCCTCATACAAGTCCTGCCCCAGAATTCTACCCGGTTTAACTGTCAGCACAAACAACAGAAGCCATCCCATCGTACATTTCAAGTTCTTACTCATATCTCTTTCATTTTATTTCTGGCAAAAATCAAATACTATTCCAAACCCCTACTGATATTCTTTATAAGATTTAAATGCATGTCAAAACAATCTTTTTTCACCAACATATTTTTTATATCCAAAATACAGAACAACTTATCCCGATTTATTAATCTCATATTCAATTACATACAAAAAAAGAGGATGCAACACTTTATAAGCAGTTGCATCCTCAAGAATTTTTCAACTTTTGTTAGGCCTGGTGTACAGTCAATTGCGGGAACGGGAATTCTATACCCTCCGCATTAAATGCATCGTATATTTTCTGATTTACACTAAAATACACATCCCAATAATCTTCACTTTTGGTCCAGACACGCACAGTAACGTTTACACTGCTATCAGCCAAAGCGTGTAACGCTACAAAAGGTTTCGGTTCTTTCAGTATTGCCGATTCTGTAGCCAGGACACGCATTACGCAAGCTTTTACTTTTTCTATATCCGTTCCATAATCCACTCCAAATATCCAGTCGACGCGCCTTGTAACCTGCATACTATAATTAACCAGGACACTGTTGCTTATTGTTCCATTAGGAATGGTAATTACCTTATTATCAGGTGTACTTAAAACCGTATTAAAGATTTGAATGCTTTTGACTGTTCCTGCAGTTCCACTTGTTTCGATATAATCACCAATCTTATATGGACGTAATACCAAAATAATCACTCCACCTGCAAAATTTTGCAATTGTCCACTTAAAGCCATACCGATTGTTACGCCAGCAGAAGCAAGTAGAGCGGCAAATGAGGCGGTCTGTACACCCAAAGCTCCCACCACTGATACCAACAAAAGAGTCAAGAGCACAAAGTGAATCAGGCTGGAAAGAAACCCTTTGACTTCCGGTTGCACTTTTCTGCGGTCTAACATGCGTGCAAACAGTTTCTCCAACAACTTAATCAGGTATCGACCCACAAAATAAATAACAATAGCAATCAGAATATGCTTACCTAATTCTGTTCCATAATCAATCAACTTATCCCAAATTTGCGACAAATGAGAGATTTCCTTTACTACATTCTCTTCCATATTCAACTAATTTTTTAAGAGGTAATTTTTCTTTTTTACAAAAAACAAAATCGTCAAAGCCAGACACACAACGGCACAACTGATATAGCCATATATCATCGGAAGGGCTAATCCTTCAGGAGCCACAACTATATAGCAAACACTCACAGCAGTCATAAATACAGCCGGCACGATTGTAATCCAATAATTTCTATGATTTCTACACAAATAGACCGTTGCAGCCCAAAGGGTAAATACCGCCAATGTCTGATTTGACCATGCAAAATAGCGCCATAATACATCAAAGTCCATTTGTAACACCAAGTAAGTGAGCAAAAACAGTGGGATAGAAACAAGCAGGCGCTTTTTCATGCTTTTTTGTTCAATGTGCAAGAAGTCGGCAGCAATCAAACGTGCAGAACGCAAAGCTGTATCACCAGAAGTTATGGGTGCGGCAATTACCCCGAGCAAAGCCAATACACTACCAACATTACCGAGCCATCCTTTAGCAATTACATCCACTACCTCAGCAGGTTTATTGGCCGTATCCGGAAGACTTGCAACAAACTCCTGCAGTCCATGCAAGGAGCCCCAATAACTGGAGGCAGCTGCCGCCCATATCAATGCGACAATGCCTTCTGCCACCATTGCGCCATAAAAAATTCTGCGACCATAACGCTCATTTTTCACGCATCTGGCCATCAATGGAGATTGTGTAGCATGAAAACCTGAAATAGCACCACATGCAATGGAAACGAACATCATCGGAAAAATTGGCAAGCCATCCGGGTCTTGATTGGCAAGACCGTCGAACACCTCTGGAATCGGAGCATTTTCCCGAAACAAGGAATACAAAATACCAACTGCCATAAATAACAATGCCGCTCCAAACAAAGGATAAATCATTCCTATCAATTTATCAATCGGCAGCAACGTAGCTAAAATATAATAGGCAAAGACCACGAATATCCAAAACTTCACATCCATAAATTCAGGTGTAAGCCGCGCGAGCAAGCCTGCTGGCCCGGAAACGAACACGGCACCCACCAAAATCATCAGCAAGAGCGAAAACACACGCATGAAATTCTTTATGTTTTTGCCAAGCTGTTCACCTACAATTTCGGGCAGACTGGCACCTTTGCTTCTCACCGACATCATGCCAGAGACATAATCGTGTACTGCACCGCCAAAGATAGTTCCGAAAACAATCCATAAGAAAGCGGACGGGCCAAACATCACTCCCATAATAGCGCCAAATATAGGTCCTAGACCAGCAATATTAAGGAACTGAATCAAGAAAATTCTCCACCAGGACATCGGGACATAGTCCACTCCATCTGCATTAGCCATAGCAGGCGTTTGCCGCTTAGGGTCCATGCCAAAAACACGCTCCACGACCCTACCATATATTATATAGCCTACTAATAGCAGCACCAAGGCCACAACAAAGGATACCATAACTTCTCCATTTTATGTTAGAAATCCAGTCGGTCAACCTTACTTCACCTCGACACTGTCAGCTGGCACTGCTTGAATGCTATCTGTTGTGCTGTTCTGAATTGGATTGCCATACATATCTACTGTTTCGTAACTAATCTGCTCAAAAGAAACCACAAATTCCACACGACGGTTTTGAGCGCGTCCCTTCGACGTCTTATTGGAAGCGACTGGACATGTATCACCATAACCAACAGCCGTCATTCTATTGGCGTCTACACCTTCCTTAATCAAGAAATCGCGCACTGCATTTGCCCGTTTTTCAGACAATTGCAAATTCATGTCCTTATTGCCTACATTATCGGTATGCCCTTGTATTTCCACTTGATATGTCGGATTATCAATAAATACCTTAGCAATTTGTTTCAATATAGCATAAGAAGATTTCTTTATCACAGCCTTGCCCGTTTCAAATTGGATTCCCTGCATTGCCTTAGTAAACAGACTTCTGACTTCCTTCTTGATTTCCGGACATCCATCATTTTCTATAGTTCCCGGTACAGTGGGGCATTTATCCAAATAATCCGGCACGCTATCGCCATCCGTATCTTTCGGGCATCCATATTCGTCCACCATTCCTTTTGCTTCAGCAGGAGTATCCGGGCATTTATCCAAATAATCGGGTACACCATCTCCGTCTGTATCTTTCGGACATCCATATTCATCTATAGTAGCATAAGCTTCAACCGGTGTATCATTGCAACGGTCAAGATAATCAGGTACACCATCTCCGTCTGTATCTTTCAGACAGCCTTTTTCATCGACAAACCCATAAGCCTGACGTGGGGTCTCCGGACATTCATCCAGATAGTCGGGCACTCCATCCATATCTGTATCCTGCGGACAGCCGGAAGCGTCAACCATGCCATAAGCCTCTTTCGGCGTATCGGGGCATTTATCAAGATAATCAGGCACGCCATCGCCATCAGTATCAGCAGGACAACCAAACTCATCAACAGTTGCATAGGCCTCGGCCGGTGTATTGGGACATTGGTCAAGATAATCCACAACTCCGTCTCCGTCACTGTCAAGCGGACAGCCATCCTTATCTACAGGCACTAATAAAGGAGTGTTGGGACACAAATCAAATTTATTCTGGACTCCATCATGATCTGCATCTCGCACTTTTTTATCCGGAATAACGAGATTCAGCCCAAATGCCAGATTCAGTCCCTTGACTTTATATGGTACACAGGCAACTCCTTGATATTGTGCATATGAGAACGGAACATAATCAGCGGCCAGCGTAAGATTCACCACACTCGCCCCCAAGCTCAGTCCTGCACCGACGGAAGCCCATCTCCCATTAACAAAAGAATAGCTACCTGCCAAATTAAACCAATCGGACGGTCTGAAAGATACACCCAAGGTAAGTTCTTCATATGCATTTGCATTAATAAATCCTGTCTGTGAGACCAGACCAACACCCACTCTGTTTTCCCAAAAACGTCCTTCTACCGCAATATTCATTTTGGGGGAAATCATTCGCAGGAAAGAATTGGCCGAACCATTATCCACAAGTGCATCTGACATGATTGCCTGCAAACGTGAATTAACGGTATCCATCACAGAGCCATTCTGAATAGTTTCATATGGTATGGTGCCAAGTCCATCATACGTCCCGTCAATCGAATACTTATATGCCTTTCCTTTCCACTTTATCAATCCCAAATCAACCACTGAAGCTGAAACAGACAACATTTCAAACGGAGTATATTCAACCCCCAAATCAATTGCTCCACCCACTCCAGAAGGTTTCAGCAAATTCAGTACATCCTGCACAGAATTAATTTGTGGCGTCGTAGCCGTAATCTGTGCTATATTCTCAATCTGCTCAGGATACTCCACGATTCCATTTGGCATTGCAATATTCAATTGTCCGTTACCGCTCAAATTCCATTCATCGGGCGATAAAGTCAAATCCATACGTTCTTGTACGGAAGATACGAAAGCAGTTCCCAATAAGGCTTTCAGTTTGGCACCAATATGCCATTGCTCGTTAATGGAACGTGCGTAGCCCAATCCCAACTCTGTATATATATTTCCCTGTAATTGGGCTGCTTTCAGATTATATGAATTCACCCCATTCAAATCTTCCATTCCATATAGGGCAAAACGGAACAAATCCCGAGGCAGACCACCACGAACGTTAATTCGTTCATCCGCAAAAATATGCCAATACGACTCTCCATATCTCCATCCCATCTGAAAAAGGTTTAATCGTATATCGGCATCTACCATTGTCACTGCGCGCAATCTACCATACAACCGATCTTTGTCGCCATCCGGATGTAACGCCCAAATAGCGTTTCCTTCCGGGGAGTTATAGACCAAATCAGATACAGACAAAGAGTTATTGCCAGCCCATAGGCCTGTATATCCAAGAATGGGAACGCCCAAATAGAAACGGCTAACAGGCTGAAAAGCTGGATTGATATAATGACGCATCGGCGCATTTTCCAAGAAATACAACGTGGCGGTTTGCTGTGCACTTGCATGCACACCCCACGCACCTACAAGTGCAAGAAATGCAATCCGGATTGTTTTTCCTATACGTATCATTGTTTATTCTCCTTTCCTAAATTAATGATAGCTTCCACTTTACCTGCCAAGCCAACATGCAACTTAAAACCAGAAGATGCATAGAAAGCTGCTTCTTGTGTATTATCACCCAAATAAAAGTCATATATGATCTGCGTTACATTTTCAAACGCTCTTACATCCTCCTCATCCAAATCTATATTAACAACTTGCTGTGTAGGAACATTATTTTCCATTGCCGGAAACATAATGGAATCATTTTGTCCTCCATCATACAATCCTCCTATGGGGACTACCTCATCATAATCGTTTAAGAAACGGAGTTTCACCTTTATATCAAACGGAATATTATTTTCTATCACTAACCGCAGGAAGAGTTCTCCAGTTTTCAGGGAGTCCAGCATTGTCACTCCATTCAAGAGAGAGTCCAATTTTAGTGATTCGGCCATCGTTGTTTGCACCGTATCCTTATATGAAACATTTACACCGGGATAGAATTTCAACGGCAGCTCTGCCTTTAAATTCATTTGATAATTGGCATTAGCCTTAATAAAGGGTGTGTGTCTGTCTTTCAATTCATCCAACAAATCTCTATCCACTCTAATACGATATGAATAACCAAAATATTTTGGAATTACCTGGAAAAGGTGGTCCAAATTACCGTATTCCTCTCCTTTTCCCAAATGAAGTACGTCCGTACTTGCGGTTTGATTAACCCAAGGAGAAGTTATATATGGAACATCGTATGATTTTGTTGTTTCGCCATCATAAGATAACAATCCTCGTTCTCCTTCCCCGTTTTCCACATAAATTGAATCAATGATTATTCTCGATGGAAGTCCAACTGTTGATGTGCTTACCACCAGATCAACCTTAGGATCAGAGAATGGGAGATTAATTCCATCCAGTCTATCTATAGCAAAATACTTGCTCATCGTATCACGCTGATGCTCATATGCAGCTTTTTTAGGTTCAAACACGCCAAACAACACATCGTAATCCAGAAAGTCAAACCCACAGCCAAATTTTACCATACTATTTTTACTAAGCATTTTCTCTGTACGGGTATTTACATCTATACAAATAAAAAAGCGTATATTTTCAAACGAACCTGTTTCTTGATTCTTTTGGGGAATTATCATAAAATCATATAGGCTAACTGTCATATCCTGCCCAAACCCTTTTCCTTCAATCGGCAGTATCTTCTCCATCGTACCATCGTCAAAACGAAGAGAAGGATCAGTAAATTTCACCCTCACATTGCTCACTTCACTCCACTCGAGATCAAAATTCTCCACATCCACACGAAGTCTAAACGAAGCCAAAGTCATGTGTACGGAATCTATCTCCTCGTAATCAAGATCTACGTTAAAGTTTTCCAAAGAGACTTCGTTCAGAAATTCCAGAGTGGTTTGTGTTGCCGGGAAAGGGATTTGCTCCTGATAATCAAAGTCTGTTTTATCTATTTCTCCATTAGAGATACCATCGACAACATACGACACCTGCTCATCCCATGTCGTATATTCCGAAAGATCTATATTATGGAAGTCCCATACGACAGAAGTGTCATAGTGCAGAATCAGCATACTATCAAGAGGACTATATGTTAACACATCCGGTCCGAAATCAGACGTCCCCAGAAAATAATCCAATGTGGTCTCTACAGTTCCCAATGGGAGTGCCAATCCCATATCCAACTGTATCTGTGGATCCACATTAGCCAAATCTATGTCTTCTTTACAGGAATGAAAGGTGAAAGCTGCCAACAACAGCCCTACAAGAACCATGTAATAATTACATTTTTCCATAAGAAAGCCTTAAAAAATAAACAATCCGATTATCGCGACAAATGTACAAAAAAAAAGGTGAACAAGCCTAAATACAGCAGCATATTTATAGCAGCGGAAAGCGAAATATTTCATGAAAAAAGTTTATTGAATAAAAAGTCTGATATTCCATCACATAAACATACACGAAATCTCTATGAAGAGAAAAAAACAAGTGGAAAATGAGATTTCCTCATCTTCCACTTGCATACTTCATATATGATCAGGTCCTATTTTACAATCTTGAATGCACCTTCTGCGCTGCGAACAATGTAAAGACCTGCCGGTTGTGCCGCCATATCCAAATCAGCATTACCGCTCATTACCATCTGGCCGGCTGCGTTATAAACGTAAAGCATTACATTTTCAGGATTGAATAAAGTGTTGTCTGCGAAATATACACTCAATACTGCATTTTCTGCCAAACTTGTTGGATCACCTTCATTTGGTGTATAGATAACTTTATAGAAACGTAAATATTGTGCAGATTGATCTTTGGCTAATGTTCCTGTCAATTCAACATCACCTGCTTCTATATCAATCTGACCACTTGTTACTGTTTCATTTGAAAATTGTGCACCAAAAGTGGTCACTGTTCCGTTCACGGTCAAATAACGAATTTCTTCTGCTGTAGATCTATTTCCTGTATTTGAGAATTCCACTTTTACTGTACCTGGTTTTGCTACATTAAATTTCAGATAACCACCTTGATTATAGGCGCCATCACGTACAGCATATTCACCAACCATAACCATAGCCGCAGCATTAAAAGATGGATCCGGATTTACGAATACGTCAGCAAAATTTACTGTATCAGATTTACTTGGGGAAGAAAGATCAGTAAATGTAACTGTCGTTTCTCCTGTCTTAGAGAAATCCCAAGTCGTTGTTTCAGAAACAGAAACCAATGCGGTTGGCATTATTTTAGCATAAGTAACAGAAATTGTCACTACTGTTTCTCCTACTGTAAATACGAGATTGGCAGATGTTTCAGAAACAGCTTCTGTTGCAGCATAGGTTAATGTATATTCTTGTTCAACAGCCCCGTCTGCAACCTCAAATGTAGCTGGATTCAATGTAAATCCATCAGGAACAGCAACGGAAGCATCGCCTGTTAAATTATAACCGCTGATAGTGAATACAGCCGATTTCTGTTTTTCATACATACCTAATGATAAATCAATATCATTCAAAGTGCTTTCCATATGTGCGGTATTGGACAATATAGTAACCTTACAGGTAGCTACTGCCTCGCAATAATCAACACCATTCACCACTTGGCGAGGTGCAGTAACTATTATTGTTGATTCACCTACACCAACTTTTGTTAGTGCGCCTGTAGATGCATCCACTGTTACAACATTTGTATTTGAAGACTCGTAAACCAATCCAATCAAATTATTTGTATTTGTTAATGCAGGTAAAGCTATGGAAGCATCGCTCTCATTAAAAGAGACCTCATTAGAAGCAAATACAAACTCAGCCGGAGTACATGGAGCTGCAGCTTTAAAGGCTATTTCATAAAAATCCACGTTTTCCGCTTGGTTTGAATTGACACCTACAACATATTCTTTTGTATAATCCAATTCCAAAGTAGTAGCAGCTACTTCTTTATCAGCTGTTGAAGTAACAGTTGATGCCGCAGATTCCGCCATAACACCATCCGTCACTTCGTAAGCAGAAATAATTATCGGTCTATCCGATTGTGGTTTAGCCAAAACCTTCACTTCCATGCAATTGGCCACACGGTAACAATAAGTACGTGAACTATTTGTCGTAGCGGTCTTTGCTTCTGTTGTAGTATGCCAATAGCTTGATCCTTTAAAAGGTGTTTCTGCAGTTGTCCAAGTCCTCTTTGAAGAACCGCTACCATTTTCATTCGTCCACGTCTGATTATTTGAACTATACAATTGATAAGCAGGGAAAACAACATAATCATCTTCAATTGTGAAACTTACATTAGACTTATTACTAAAGCCCATTCCATTTAATTCATCCGCAGTGGTTGGCAATGTCAAAGTTGTAGAAGGTAATACCGCCTGTCCCCATGCTGAGACTGTCATTAAGCAACCTGCTAAGATTGCTCCTAATTTTGTAGTCATTCTTTTCATGATACTTGTTTTTAAATTATTAGTTGATTAGAAAAAATAGTTTGTTCCAATTTGTTGAGGCAAAAATACCATTTATATAACCCACCCTATGTTTATAAACTAACACATTACGTGTAAAAATTGACATGCATTTTGTTTTAACATATAAATAAAATACGGCGCTACATCTCCATATTACGTAACGCCGTACTAAATCTATAACTTGTCGTCTCTATTACTTCATCAGAACAGACTCCATGCCACAGTCAGTCCTGCCATGACAATAGACACCATGCTCATGAGTTTTATCAGAATGTTCAAGCTCGGTCCAGATGTATCTTTAAATGGGTCACCTACCGTATCGCCCACAACCGTAGCTTTGTGGCTATCGGAACCTTTACCTCCACAATTGCCTTCCTCAATGTACTTTTTGGCATTATCCCATGCACCTCCCGCATTCGCCATAAATACTGCCAAAACAAAACCACAAGCCAAACCACCAACTAACAAGCCGATTACACCGGCAACGCCGAGCAACAAGCCCACCAGAACAGGAACTGCAATGGCCAACAATGACGGGAACAACATCTCATGCTGTGCACCCTTGGTTGATATAGCCACACAACGGGCATAATCTGGCGTTGCGTCACCCGTGAGGATACCTTTAATCTCACGGAACTGCCGACGTACCTCCTCCACCATTTTTTGAGCCGCACGCCCAACCGCATTCATGGTCAGTCCACAGAACAAGAAAGCCATCATGGCGCCCACAAACACACCAATCAAAACTTTAGGGTTCATCAACGTAACCTGATAGTAGTTCATAAAATCGCCAAAGCTGGCAGAAGCAACCGGAATTACATCACCATTGGTCATTTCCAATTGCGTATCGCCCAAGCGAATCAATCCGATCTTAATTTCTTCAATATAAGAAGCCAGCAAAGCCAAGGCTGTCAAAGCCGCAGAACCGATGGCAAAGCCTTTACCCGTAGCTGCTGTCGTATTGCCCAAAGCATCCAAAGCATCCGTGCGGCGGCGTACTTCATCGCCCAAACCACTCATTTGTGCATTACCTCCTGCGTTGTCGGCAATCGGTCCATAAGCATCCGTTGCCAATGTGATACCCAATGTAGACAACATACCAACAGCAGCAATGCCAATACCATACAAGCCCAAACTAAGATTAGCAGGCGTAAGCAAATTGACAACATCAAAGTTGATAGCACACAAATAGCTCAACAGAATAGCAAAAGCTATGGTTATCACTGGGATGGAAGTAGAAACCATGCCCAAACCCAAACCGGAAATAATCACTGTAGCAGGCCCTGTGGCCGCACTATGGGCAATCTTTTGTGTAGGCCGATAGGAATGAGAAGTATAATATTCCGTTCCTTGTCCAATGATAATACCTGCCAGCAAGCCACATATTACAGAGCATGACAATCCTACCCAATTCTGGATACCCAGCAAATATAGAATCACAAAAGAAGCTACAGCTGTAAGTACGGCACTTACATTCACACCTTTATTTAACGATGCCATCAATTGTTTCATATCCGCATTTTCCTTTGTACTGACCAGGAAAATCCCCAAAATAGAAAGGAATACGCCAATAGCAGCAATGAGCATCGGTGCAAATACGGCTTTTGTTTGCATTTCCGGATTGAGAATGAATGCAGAAGCTCCAAGCGCTGCCGTTGCCAGAATTGATCCACAATAGCTTTCATACAAATCGGCTCCCATGCCAGCCACATCGCCCACATTGTCACCCACATTGTCAGCAATAGTTGCCGGATTACGTGGGTCATCTTCAGGAATGCCAGCCTCCACTTTACCAACCGAATCAGCGCCAACATCAGCAGCTTTCGTATATATGCCACCACCGACACGCGCAAACAAAGCTTGTGTGGAAGCTCCCATGCCGAACGTAAGCATTGTGGTGGTAATCATCATCGTCTTGTGAGCCGCATCTGCATCTTCTACAAAAGTATTCAAAATCAGATACCAGACTGAAATGTCAAGCAAAGCCAAACCAACCACTACCAAACCCATGACAGCACCCGACCGGAATGCCACTTTTAAACCTGCATTCAAGGATTTTTGCGCTGCATTGGCAGTACGTGCCGAAGCATAGGTTGCCGTCTTCATTCCAAAAAAGCCAGCCAATCCGGAAAAGAAGCCACCCGTCAGAAAAGCAAAAGGCACCCAATGATTCTGTAAATCAAAAAAAGCCATTACACCAAACAAGACAGCCAGCACAACAAAGACCCAAGCAACTACCTTGTATTGCTGCTTCAAATAAGACATTGCCCCTTGACGCACAAACAAAGCGATACGTTGCATCGTATCTGTTCCTTCACTCTCGCGCATCATGGCACGGAAAAAATAATACGCAAAGCCCAATGCAACAACTGCCGCAAGGGGAACCAAATAGAATACCGTCATCATACTACTAGATTTTTATGTTGCTCCAGAAAGACATCCGAAGCAACCGGTTAATTAATTTATATCCTATCTTCAGTGAACTATATGCTATACAAGCAAAGTTACTAAAATATTTGATATGACGGATAGATTTCTGTTGTTTTTTGACTTACTGGCCATAAAATTTTCCTATACTCTACAACAAATGTATATTATCGAATACATGCCAGAGGGAAAAGAGGGATATTTCTTACCAGTCTTTATAAGGATAATCAATCAAATGTGCATTGTAATAACGTACATCCTGCGTTACTTCCTGTCCAATGAAATCAGGCACTTCAAAAGTCTGATTTTCCGAGGCCAATTCAATCTCTGCTATCACCAATCCTGTATTGTCACCAAAAAATTCATCCACCTCCACTACCACACTGCCAAACGGGACGAAATAACGTACCTTATCTATCAAGCTCCCTTGACATAAAGCCAACAACTCTTTAGCATCTTCCACATCAATCTCCTTTTCAAATTCATAACGGCTCCAACCCTTTGCATTCGGACGCCCCTTTATAGTAAGAAAGCCTTTGTCGCCCTTTATTCTCACTCTCACTGTCCGTTCCGGGTCACGGGAAATATATCCCTGTACTATCCTCACTGAGGAGACAGCCATTTGACGGTATGTATCATTACATACCAAATATTTCCGTTCGATTTCCACATGTTTCGGTTTATCCATATCAACAGCCCTCCACATATTGTTTCACTATGCCTGCCAAATAGTCACCTCCATGCTGCAATACAAAATTAGAAGCACTGACGGAAGCATGCTCATCCGCTGTATCAGAAATGACTCTTATGACCAGCAACGGCACATCGTAGTCATCGCAAACCTGCGCAACAGCCGCACTCTCCATATCCACACAAGCGACAGAAGGAAAATGACGCCGGATTGTCTCCCGCATGGATGCACTGGAAATAAATAAATCGCCACTGGCCATATCACCTGCCACCACTTTCGGACAAGTCATGCCTTGCTCTTCCAGTTGTTGACGGAAAGATGGCGTATTTTCCAAAAAAGCGCTGACAGCTTGAAGCCCTTTCTGAGTCTCGTATATTCCTTGTGGCAGATAGGATTTTCCTGTCAAAGGCAATTCAAAACGTGGCATCAGAGGCCGTGCATCCATGTCATGCTGATAAAATCCGCTCGCTACCACCACATCGCCCACATTCAAATCGGGAGAAACAGCTCCAGCAATGCCAACAAAAACGACTTTATCGACCTTATAGCGCACTATCAACTCTGTCACCGTGGCTGCCGACGCAACCTTTCCCCAGCGAGAGAAAACGCCTACCACATCCAGGTTGCCCCATTTTCCGCTATAATACTTACGTTTTCCATACTCCTCTATAACAGGCTGAGGTATAGCAGACAATATTTTTTCCATTTCCTCGGGCATAGCCCCAATAATCCCCATCTTCATATAGTTACCCATTTAATTCAACAATGCTTTCACCCTTTCATAGAGTGTCGGATGTGAGTAATTAAAAAACACATAAGTCGGATGTGGTGTCAGATTGGACAAAGACTGAGCTGACAGTTTTTTTAATGCGGAAACCAATGCATCTGCCATACCGTTTTCTTTTACAAATGCATCTGCCTGAAATTCATTACTGCGGGACAAAACGTTGCCTGCCAATCCCATGAGCAAACTGAGAGGGGTATATAAAACACCAAACACCAACATATTAACATGAAAAGAAGCCTTTTCACAGCCTGCTGCCTGAGCAAAGACATCGTATTTCAACACTAATCCGAGCAAATAGAACATCAATAGATTGGTCAACAAAGAAACTACAATATGCTTAATCGTATGCTTATACTTGTTATGCCCTATCTCATGGGCCAAAACAGCCACAATTTCATCGGTCGACATCAAATCTATCAAGGTATCATAGAGAACAATGCGTTTCTTTTTCCCCCAACCTGTAAAATAAGCATTGGCTTTTGTTGAACGTTTGGAGTTGTCAATGACATAAATGTTTTTCAAGGAAAACCCCGTTTTATTGGCAAAAGCCTCAATAGCAGAACGAAGCTCTCCTTCAGGCAATGGTGTTTGTTTATTAAAAAGCGGCACAATCAGTTCGGAATAGAACAGACTCATAAATAGACTGAAAGCACTGACAACAGCCCATGCCACCAGCCAGAAATAGTCTGGTAGCAATTGATAAATAAAAATAACAGCGGTCAGAAGTAATCCACTAATCAGAATACTCAGTATCCATCCCTTCAAACGGTCGAGAATAAACAGCTTAGGTGTGACCTTATTGAAACCAAACCTTTCTTCCACCACAAATGTATCATAGATTTGGAAAGGTAAACCAACCAAGGCCGACAAGATGCCAAAAAACAAGAAGAAGAGCAAAGATACCAAGAGTTCATTGGAAGTGCACATGCGTGCCAAGCCATCAATCCAGGCAAATCCCTTAAACACAAACAGGCCGAACGTCAACAAAAAGCTGCAGACGCTGCTCACCATGCCCAAACGGACATTTGTGCGAAAATAAGACTGCTGGCGAGTATATTTTTCCTCATCATATATCCCTGACAAAATATCGGGAATAGGCTGTGTGGAATGACGCATATTCAAAATTGAGAGAATACGCTCTAAGGCAAAATCTCCCAGCATCAGTACCACTACTATCCAAAAGATCCAATTTTGCATATCGGTATTTTTCCTTTTTAGAAAATATACGCAAATATATGCACTTCACCTGAAGAATCAAAGAAACACCTGGCAAAAAGCTTTACCAATTAACAGCCAGCACCCATCATGGCACCAAAATCTTTGTGGTAGCCAATTGTTTGCCATCCTGTTCGAGCATTGCTATATAGCAGCCTGCCACGTCTATCCGAATGTCAATTCTTCCGCCTTCCACCATATAGTCAGCCACTTTCTGGCCATTGACCGTAAAGAGATGAAGTTTTGCCCCCGCATCAGACTCAACCGTCAACACATTTCCGCTATTGTATATTTTTGTTTCTTCCTTTGTCGGCATTATGACATCTACCGTTTCTTCCGGCAATTTTCCAACTCCGGCCCATTGCCGTACGATGTCAGGCACCTCTGTTGTTTCATCAGGTGTATAACTGTAAAGTTCAGATGGAGTAAAATTACATGCTCTGTTAAATTCTTCGCTTTCCTTCAGATATTCAAAATCAGCTCCATCCAGGTTAGTACATTCTGCCGGTAATTTTCCACACCCACTAAAAAGATTATCCACCAATAATGCCTGTCCTCCCTCACTTAGTTTTCCAAAGATGGGCTTTTTGCAATTCAAGAAATAACAACCCTCGATATATGCATTGGTTTCTATTCTCAAATTCAAGCCGTCACCATCACAATTTTCCATTAGATTGTTGTAATAATGATGTTGTCCATAGCGAAGCAAGGGCAAACGTGATCCATAAATATTATGGAACCAATTGTGATGATAGGTTACCGTGCGATTATATTCATCCGAGTTTCCCTTACCCGACAACATAGCTTTACTATGGTCATGAAAAACACACCATGAAACAGTCATATTGCGCACATCATTCTTAACGTCCAACAATCCATCATAACGGTCCTTGTGGTAGGCATCCGCTTCATTGTAAAATTCACAATGATCAACCCAGATGTGCTGGCTGATACGTTGTGCTTCAGGAATACTTTCGGCATCAGCCTGTATACCGATACAATCCGGGTCACCAACCGTTGTCACTCCATCTGTATCAAGAATTTTATATTCTCCATCACGTGTAGCCGGTACATCCTTCATAGTGAATTTAATGTTTCTAATGATAATGTTTGACTGGCACTGAACAACCAAGCCTATACGGTTAAAGAAAGCATCACTGCCGACACCCAACAACGTTTTATTGGATTTTACTTTGAGAATAGCTCCAAAAGTTGTAGGGCGAGCTCCAGCATCTGTTGCATCCACAATGCTTCCAGTCTCATCAACAAAAGTTGAAACTCCTGTTGTAAATTCCTTCGTTATGAGAATAGCATATGGAAGTTCCGACTCAACATATTGCTTGAGTTCTTCAAAGGTAGTAGGGGTAACAGTCTGTCCTGCAGCGCCACCGGTTGTTCCGCCATTTAGAGTAGCATATCCTATCATGCTGAAATCAGGCGTTTGCGCCACAGTCATTCCAAACATTGCTGCCAAAGCAAACAAAAAGGCAAGAATTGTTTTTTTCATTTTCCCAGAATTAAAGTTGCGATACAAAGGTACTCTCCCTAAAGAGAAATCAATGTGCATAATTTGTCGAAAAAAGAACGAAAAATTGGCAAACAGAAATTCCGTTCCCTTTCAATACTTTAACCACCCTACATAGATTAGCAATTCTCTAATTGGCATTCAGCTTTTCATTGCAGAAAATAAATCCAACAAAAAAGGTACGCCGATTAGAGTGGGCGTACCTTCATTATTTATCAAAATTCAACTATAACTATTTGTTTACTCTAAAACGCTCGTTTCCGTTTTTGATGAAGTCAACTATTTGACGTGCAGCCGCTATACCCGCATTAATATTAGCCTCAGCCGTTTGCGCACCCATTTTTTTAGGGGTAGCGAAATAACGACCTGCAAATTTTTCAAGCATTTCTGCATGATTGGCAGGCATAATATCCGTTACATATTTGAAATCCGTGCGTTCTTCCATCAATTTAACCATTTCAGGTTCATTGATAACTTCCTTACGTGCAGTGTTTACAAGCAAAGCACCTTTAGGCATTCTGTTCAACAAAGCATAATTGATGGAATTCTTGGTTTCTGCTGTAGCTGGGATATGCAATGACACCACATTGCACGCTTCATACAAAGCTTCAGCCGAATCCACAGCTTTTACGCCTTCTTTTTCAATTACTTCAGCAGGACAGAAAGCATCATAAGCATAAACTTCCATATCAAAACCTTTGGCGATGCGTGCTACATTTCTACCCACATTTCCGAAAGCATGGATACCCAAACGTTTTCCTTTCAATTCTGTGCCGGATGTGCCATTATAGAAATTACGGACAGCATAAACCATCAACCCGAAGGCCAATTCGGCAACGGCATTTGAATTCTGTCCTGGTGTATTCATAACGCAAACACCTGCAGCAGTAGCAGCTGCCAAGTCTACATTATCATAACCGGCACCTGCGCGTACTACAATCTTCAATTGTTTGGCGGCAGCCAATACCTCAGCATCCACAATATCGGAACGGATTATAATAGCATCAGCATCAGCCACTGCATCCAACAATTGTTTTTTATCAGTATATTTTTCAAGCAAGGCAAGCTCAAATCCAGCGCCTTCCACTTCTTTGCGTATGCCATCAACGGCCACCTTTGCAAAAGGTTTTTCTGTAGCAACTAAAACTTTCATGGTAAATTATTTTTTACGTATTAATACGTTATAGGTTCAATAAAACACATAACGGTATCCGGTTGGACCGGATACCATTATAAACCATAATTATGCATTCAATTTTTCGAAATCACGCATGCATTCAACTAAAGCCTGTACAGATTCAAGTGGACAAGCATTATAAATAGATGCACGGAATCCACCTACCGAACGGTGTCCTTTGATGCCCACCATACCGCGTTGTTTGGCAAATGCCATAAAATCAGCTTCCTTATCTTTGAACTTCTCTGCCATTACGAAGCAAACGTTCATGATAGAGCGGTCTTCTTTTTCTGCGGTGCCCACAAACATACGGTTTCTATCAATTTCATTGTAAAGCAATTCTGCTTTGGCAATATTGCGGCGGTTCATTTCTTCAACGCCACCCATTTTTTTCACCCATTTCAAGGTTTCGTGCATGACGTAAATTGCAAATACAGGAGGAGTATTGAACATTGACTTGTTCTTGGCTTCCGTACCGATATGCGTTCTATAGTCAACCATCGTCTGCAGAGGACGGTCCACTTTACCCAAAACATCTTTACGTACGATAACGAAAGTCACACCTGCAGGGCCAACATTTTTTTGAGCACCGCCATAAATCAAAGCATATTTTCTAACATCAATCGGACGGCTCATAATATCTGAAGACATATCGGCTACCAAGTTAATCGGGCAATCAATATCCTTACGGATTTCAGTACCATAAATTGTATTGTTGGTAGTAATATGGAAATAATCAGCATCTGTAGGAATCACATAATCCTTAGGAATATAAGTATAGTTCTTATCTTCTGAAGATGCTACGATTTCAACTTCACCATAGAATTTTGCCTCTTTAGCTGCCTTTTTAGCCCAAACACCTGTCTGCAAATAAGCTGCCTTTTTATTTAACAGGTTTGCCGGTACGTGGAAGAACTGAGTAGAAGCACCACCACCCAAGAAAAGTACCTCATATTCTTCAGGGATGTTCAGCAATTCACGCCACAATTGTTCTGTTTCAGCCATAATACGCTCCCACCCTGGTGTACGGTGAGAAATTTCCAGAAGACCAATGCCTGTGTTATCGAAATTACGGATAGCTTCAATAGCTGATTCTACAGCCTCACGTGGAAGGACACAAGGTCCTGCATTAAAATTATGCATTTTCATGGTATATATAAATTTATGAATGGTTTTACAATGCCGCAAATATAGTGAGTTTTTTGATGCAAGCAAAACTTTTAAGCGGAATAAAACTAAAGTTACTTAATTATTTTCCCAGATACAGCTAAAATACTCAATAACAATGTGAAACGACTCCTTACAGTTTATCAGGACTCCCCATCCGACTGAAAGGTGACAAAAATGATTGTTTTTTGTATATTCAATCCGTTTTTACTACATTTGTCGCAAAGAATAAATCAATTAGCTATGGACAAACATTTTCCCGCTTCACAACTTATCATTAACGATGATGGAAGCATTTTTCATCTGCATCTAAAATCAGAACAGCTAGCAGACAATATTATATTAGTAGGTGACCCAGGAAGGGTAAATATGGTAGCTTCATTTTTCGATGAAGGTTCTATCGAGAGTCAAACAGAAAACAGGGAATTCAAATCCATTACCGGCAAATATAACGGTAAACGGATAACCTGTCTGTCAACAGGTATTGGCACCGACAATATTGATATTGTCATGAATGAACTTGACGCTTTGGCCAATATTGACCTCACCACCCGTACAGAAAAGAAAGAACACCGCACATTAAATATCATACGAATAGGGACATGTGGAGGTATGCAACCCGATATACCTATCGGAACATTTCTTGTTTCCGAAAAATCCATAGGCTTTGATGGTGTATTGGCATTTTATGCCGGTCGTGACAATGTATCAGAATTAGAATTTGAAGAAGCACTTGTCAAACACCTTGATTGGTATCCGAAAGCGGCAACCCCGTATGTTGTTAGTGCGAATAAGGATTTGGTAGAACGCATTGCCCAAAAAGACATGATGCGTGGCTGTACCATATCGGCCAATGGATTCTATGGCCCACAAGGCCGTGTATTGCGTTGCGCTATTCACGACCCGGAAATCAATGACAAAATAGAATCGTTCCGATTTGGTCCATACCGTATTACCAATTATGAAATGGAAGGTTCAGCCATAGCTGGCTTGGCATTACTGATGGGTCACAGAGCCATGACCGTATGTTGCGTCATTGCCCAAAGACGCGCAGAAGAAGCCGATACAGACTACAAGCCATTTGTAAAACAACTGATTGCTACCGTATTACAAAGAATATAAACCCATTATCCTTAAATTGTTCATACCATAAACACGTTAAACAATCAAATTAATCAAACCAAATGAAAAAACTAATGTATTCATGCCTCGCCGCTGCTACACTGACAGCATGCGCCCCTCAGAAACAGGAAGCTCCTGCCGATAATTTCAACTACTCGGTAGAACATTTTGCTGACTTGGAAATTCTCCGCTATCAAGTGCCAGGATTTGAAGAGCTGACTCCTCAACAAAAAGAAATGATTTATTACCTATCTCAAGCCGCCATTGAAGGACGTGATATTCTATATGACCAGAATTGCAAACACAATCTCTGCATACGACGTACATTGGAGGCCATTTATGAAAATTATCAAGGTGACAAGAATTCCACTGATTTCAAAAACATGGAAACCTATCTGAAACGAGTATGGTTCTCCAATGGCATACACCATCATTATTCCGGGGACAAATTTGTTCCTGAATTTTCACAGAAATTTTTCGCTGAAGCTGTAAAAAGTCTGGATCCGAAGTTGCTGCCTTTAATGGAAGGTGAAACACCTGAAGCTCTTATAGAAAAACTCACTCCAGTCATTTTTGATCCGAGTACTTATGCCAAACGTACCAATCTTGCAGCCGGCCAAGACTTGTTGCTCACATCTGCCTGCAATTATTATGAAGGTGTAACCCAAGCAGAAGCAGAAGCTTTCTATGGAGCCATGAAAAACCCGAATGACACGACTCCAATTTCTTATGGGTTGAATTCCAAACTGGTTAAGGAAAACGGACAACTGGTGGAAAAAACCTATAAAGTGGGAGGCCTCTATTCCGCTGCGTTGGAAAAAGTTGTCTACTGGTTGGAAAAGGCGGCTGCGGTTGCTGAAAACCCACAACAGAAGGCTGTTATTGATAAGCTTATTGAGTTTAACAAAACTGGCGACTTGAAACAATTTGACGAATACTGCATCCTTTGGGTGGGTGACCATGCCTCACAAATTGACTTTGTAACTGGTTTCACAGAAACTTATGGTGATCCGCTTGGATTAAAAGCCAGTTGGGAAGCTGTCATCAATTTCAAAAACATAGAAGCCACTAAACGCACAGAAATCATCAGCTCCAATGCACAATGGTTCGAAGACCATTCACCGATTGACGCACAATATAAAAAAGAAGAAGTAAAAGGTGTTTCGGCCAAAGTGATTACGGCCGCTATGCTGGGTGGTGATTGCTATCCTTCCACTCCTATCGGCATTAATCTTCCTAACTCCAATTGGATACGTCACGATTATGGCTCCAAATCAGTAACGATAGAAAACATTACAGAAGCCTATGACAAATCAGCACTAGGAAACGGTTTCGCCGAGGAATTTATGTGGAGCGATGTGGAACGTGAACGTGCCAGAAAATTTGGTTCACTCACCAACAATCTTCATACAGACCTTCACGAATGCTTGGGTCATGGTTCCGGTAAACTACTGCCCGGTGTTGACCCAGACGCATTGAAAGAACATGGTTCGACCATAGAAGAAACGCGTGCAGACTTGTTTGGGCTCTACTACATGGGCGATCCTATCATGATGGATTTAGGACTATTACCTGATGCAGAAGCATATAAAGCTGAATATTATCAATTCATGATGAACGGATTAATGACCCAGTTGACCCGTATTGAACCAGGCAAGAACATCGAAGAATCGCACATGCGCAACCGACAACTCATAGCATCATGGGTGATGGAAAAAGGTGCTGCTGAAAAAGTTGTGGAGTTTGTTCAACGCGATGGCAAGACTTACGTAGTCATCAACGACTATGAAAAACTCCGCGAATTGTTCGGTGCATTGCTGAAAGAAATCCAACACATCAAATCGACCGGCAATTATGAAGCAGCCAAACGGTTGGTTGAAAACTATGCCGTTAATGTAGACCCAGTGCTTCACAAAGAAGTATTGGCACGTTATGAGAAACTCAATCTTGCGCCTTACAAAGGATTCATTAATCCTGTTTACACTCCTGTTTATGACGAAAATGGCAAGATAACAGATGTAAAAGTTAGCTATACGGAAGGATATGCAGAACAACATTTGCGTTACAGCAAAGAGTTTGCTACCCTACCTACATATAACTAATAATACAACAACATAAGCTATTCCAATAAGAATCACCACGAGACTCATCAAGCTTGTGGTGATTCTTGCTATACACAACAATCTTTTCATAATACATGTCATAGAATCTCGGTATAATTAAATCATAAGAACTTTATTTTCCTTTTGCCATTGCACTCATCTTTTCTTTCACTATCTCTGGATAAGATAGGAGGCAATACTAAATTATAAAACTTCGTTTTCTATTTGCCATTGCACTCACCTTTCACTATCTTTGCCACTACTTGAATATTAACAATAAAAACAACCTATCATGACAGAAACAATAAAATCGCTGAGAGATTCAGCTGCGGTGAGATGGACCGTACTTCTTCTATTGGCTTTCGCCATGTTCTGTTCCTATATTTTTATGGACATCCTATCCCCTATCAAGGATTTGATGCAATCAACAAGAGGTTGGGACTCCACTGCTTTCGGCACCATGCAGGGCTCTGAGACCTTCCTCAACGTATTTG